>NZ_VOBC01000001.1:0-323821 GCF_008369195.1 Sporosarcina sp. ANT_H38
TCGAGATGAGATTTCCCATTACGCAAGTAAGTAAGATCCCTCAAAGAAGATGAGGTTGATAGGTCTGGGGTGGAAGCGCGGCGACGTGTGGAGCTGACGGATACTAATCGATCGAGGACTTAACCAATTTTGAAAAGGGCTTGATTACCCTGATTCTGTGTAGCACAATGTCTGTTTTATTCAGTTTTGAGCGAATAAGTATCGTTCATTTTTTAAAAAAAGTACTTGCAATTATCGTAAAGCATGGTATAATAAATATTGTCTTTGAGAAAAGATGATGCAGGTCTGGTGACGATTGCGAAGAGGTCACACCCGTTCCCATCCCGAACACGGAAGTTAAGCTCTTCAGCGCCGATGGTAGTTGGGGGTTTCCCCCTGCAAGAGTAGGACGCCGCCGGTCCTGTACGGTTTATTACATACAGATAAAGTCTTTGTAATAAGAAACTTGCTCTTCACTTAAAAGTGGGACGAGTAATTAATACATAGAACAATGAAGGCAATGTAATTGTTGCATCATTAAGACATTCATTTCGAATATAACCCAGGAGGATTAGCTCAGCTGGGAGAGCACCTGCCTTACAAGCAGGGGGTCGGCGGTTCGAGCCCGTCATCCTCCACCATTTTTTTTAAAACACGAACTTTTGTTTTAAAGAAAATTCATTGCAGATTTAAACGATTTATTAGCCGGAGTAGCTCAACTGGTAGAGCAACTGACTTGTAATCAGTAGGTTGAGGGTTCAAGTCCTTTCTCCGGCACCACTTTTAGAGCCATTAGCTCAGTTGGTAGAGCATCTGACTTTTAATCAGAGGGTCGCAGGTTCGAATCCTGCATGGCTCACCATTTTTATGACTTGTTAGTCATAATTTATATTGCGGGTATGGCGGAACTGGCAGACGCGCTAGACTTAGGATCTAGTGCCTTCGGGCGTGGGGGTTCGACTCCCTTTACCCGCACTTATAATGCGGAAGTAGTTCAGTGGTAGAATACGACCTTGCCAAGGTCGGGGTCGCGGGTTCGAATCCCGTCTTCCGCTCCATATTTTTGCCGGGGTGGCGGAACTGGCAGACGCACAGGACTTAAAATCCTGCGGTAGGTGACTACCGTACCGGTTCGATTCCGGTTCTCGGCATTAATTATTATTTTCACTCATATGCGCTCGTAGCTCAATTGGATAGAGCACCTGACTACGGATCAGGAGGTTGTGGATTCGACTTCTGCCGGGCGCACCATTATTATTTTAAATCTATAATTCTTCGGGACGTAGCTCAGCTTGGTAGAGCACTTGGTTTGGGACCAAGGGGTCGCAGGTTCGAATCCTGTCTTCCCGACCATTTAGCTTTTTAAGCAGCTTGACCGCTTAAAGAAGCCACCATTTTAAGCAGATTTGTTGCTTAAATAATATTCTCCTTCATTGGGGCCTTAGCTCAGCTGGGAGAGCGCCTGCCTTGCACGCAGGAGGTCAGCGGTTCGATCCCGCTAGGCTCCACCATTATTATTCTATATTAAGTATCCAGGCGGCGTAGCTCAGCTGGCTAGAGCGTACGGTTCATACCCGTGAGGTCGGGGGTTCGATCCCCTCTGCCGCCATTTTAAAGGACCTTTAGCTCAGTTGGTTAGAGCAGACGGCTCATAACCGTCCGGTCGCAGGTTCGAGTCCTGCAAGGTCCACCACTATTATTTACAGCCATGGAGGTATACCCAAGCCCGGCTGAAGGGATCGGTCTTGAAAACCGACAGGGGAGTCAAATCCCGCGGGGGTTCGAATCCCTCTACCTCCTCCATTTTTAACTAGTGGTAAAAATTAAAAAAAGTAATACTATTGTTGTCGCGGGGTGGAGAAGTGGTATCTCGTCGGGCTCATAACCCGAAGGTCGCAGGTTCAAATCCTGCCCCCGCAACCAAAATGGTCCCGTGGTGTAGCGGTTAACATGCCTGCCTGTCACGCAGGAGATCGCCGGTTCGATCCCGGTCGGGACCGCCATTTTTATTAATACTAAAAAGTTTAGAATAAGTTAGCAGCTTACTATAAACCAACTATGTGGCTCAGTAGCTCAGTCGGTAGAGCAAAGGACTGAAAATCCTTGTGTCGGCGGTTCGATTCCGTCCTGAGCCACCATTATTATGCGAGTGTAGTTTAGTGGTAAAACCTCAGCCTTCCAAGCTGATGATGAGGGTTCGATTCCCTTCACTCGCTCCAAGAGGGCCTATAGCTCAGCTGGTTAGAGCGCACGCCTGATAAGCGTGAGGTCGGTGGTTCGAGTCCACTTAGGCCCACCATTCCGCAGTAGCTCAGTGGTAGAGCAATCGGCTGTTAACCGATCGGTCGTAGGTTCGAGTCCTACCTGCGGAGCCATTTATATATGGGGAAGTACTCAAGCGGCTCAAGAGGTGCCCCTGCTAAGGGTATAGATCGCGAAAGCGGTGCGAGGGTTCGAATCCCTCCTTCTCCGCCATATATAATTTGGCCCCTTGGTCAAGCGGTTAAGACACCGCCCTTTCACGGCGGTATCACGGGTTCGATTCCCGTAGGGGTCATAAAAAAGGGTTGTTCAACAGTTCACTCTGAACTCGTTGTGCAGCTCTTTATTTAAGAGCACCTTCGAGGCTAGGACGTTGCTGGGCTTGTATTACACATTATTAGCACATATAAACAAGTGTAACTGCTGCTTTAATAAGTCATTACAATTTAACCCAGGAGGATTAGCTCAGCTGGGAGAGCACCTGCCTTACAAGCAGGGGGTCGGCGGTTCGAGCCCGTCATCCTCCACCATTGTTAGAGCCATTAGCTCAGTTGGTAGAGCATCTGACTTTTAATCAGAGGGTCGCAGGTTCGAATCCTGCATGGCTCACCATTTTTATGACTTGTTGGTCATAATTTATATTGCGGGTATGGCGGAACTGGCAGACGCGCTAGACTTAGGATCTAGTGCCTTCGGGCGTGGGGGTTCGACTCCCTTTACCCGCACTTATAAAACGAAATTAGTTCAGTCGTAGAATTTGAAATTTCATGGTAGATTTTGGTTCTCGACATAAATAATTTTTTTACTCATATGCGCTCGTAGCTCAATTGGATAGAGCACCTGACTACGGATCAGGAGGTTGTGGATTCGACTTCTGCCGGGCGCACCATTATTCTTATAAAATTTTAAACTTTGTAACAGCCATGGAGGTATACCCAAGCCCGGCTGAAGGGATCGGTCTTGAAAACCGACAGGGGAGTCAAATCCCGCGGGGGTTCGAATCCCTCTACCTCCTCCATTTTTAACTAGTGATAAAAATTTAAAAGTAATACTACTGTTGTCGCGGGGTGGAGAAGTGGTATCTCGTCGGGCTCATAATCCGAAGGTCACAGGTTCAAATCCTGTCCCCGCAACCAAAATGGTCCCGTGGTGTAGCGGTTAACATGCCTGCCTGTCACGCAGGAGATCGCCGGTTCGATCCCGGTCGGGACCGCCATTTTTATTAATACTAAAAAGTTTAGAATAAGCTAGCAGCTTACTATAAACCAACTATGTGGCTCAGTAGCTCAGTCGGTAGAGCAAAGGACTGAAAATCCTTGTGTCGGCGGTTCGATTCCGTCCTGAGCCACCATTATTATGCGAGTGTAGTTTAGTGGTAAAACCTCAGCCTTCCAAGCTGATGATGAGGGTTCGATTCCCTTCACTCGCTCCAAGAGGGCCTATAGCTCAGCTGGTTAGAGCGCACGCCTGATAAGCGTGAGGTCGGTGGTTCGAGTCCACTTAGGCCCACCATTCCGCAGTAGCTCAGTGGTAGAGCAATCGGCTGTTAACCGATCGGTCGTAGGTTCGAGTCCTACCTGCGGAGCCATTTATATATGGGGAAGTACTCAAGCGGCTCAAGAGGTGCCCCTGCTAAGGGTATAGATCGCGAAAGCGGTGCGAGGGTTCGAATCCCTCCTTCTCCGCCATATATAATTTGGCCCCTTGGTCAAGCGGTTAAGACACCGCCCTTTCACGGCGGTATCACGGGTTCGAATCCCGTAGGGGTCATACAAAAAAGTAGCTTTACAAGTTCTTAATGAACTCGTAAAGCTACTTTTTAGTTTGCGTATAGAAAGTTCTCTATATAGGTTTAATGGAATGATTCCATTAAATACCGCTTCGGCGCTTAGGGGATGCCTCTCGCCATAAGCCAGGTAGCTTCGCTACCGGTCTTATGGCTTCGGCTACCCGGTGTCCAGTTGCTGGACACTAGTAAGGCGCCTACACTAGTTTATATACAGTACTCGATACTTCAACATATATAGTTTCCTGAAATTAAAAACTATATATACTGAAATAAAGAACCCATGGTAAGAAAGGCTTGAAAACCTCCATTTTCACTGAACCATTTCCGGTCCGCTTGCAGCGAAATATTCACGACAGATTTAAGGAGGAATTGTAGTTCATTCCTCCTTGATACTCCTATTGGGAATAGTTGTCTGTCGCATTCCTACATATCAAGACATCTCGGCAATAGTAAAGAGGTCGTTCTATCCACAGCAACCCACAAGCAACTACACACGTGAACTTAAACATGCTGAAAAAAACAACATAAAGCTAAAATGCCGATGGAGTTTCTTTTTACTTCTCGTTACCCTCGATATAACCGTCATTTTCATGATAAGGAATATCTCCGAGAGGGGATTCGATTCCTTCATCATCCAGTTCTGCCTCATATTTCTCTGAAGCATCAGATCTAATGAAACCGCGTGACTTGCCGTTTATGTCAGTGCCTATGAATTCTTCAAATTCTTCGGTTGCGCCGTCTGAGATCCCGCTATCGTATAACGTATTATAGTTGTCGCGATCGCCTATGAAATCGGAAGGGGTTTCTGATGTTCCAGATTTTGCGATTTCCTGGAAGCTGTCTTCGCCATCTCGAGCTGCTCCGGAAAATGAATTCGGGTTTGCCATGGTAAGCGTGTCCTCTTCGACAGGCCGGTCGTGGGGTACTTCTTGCTCCGTTGCATGGTCGATGCAAAGAGTTGTGTAAGGAACTGCTTCAAGTCGTTCAAATGGTATATCTTTTTGACAAACTTCACACTTTCCATAAGAGCCTTCTTGCATCGCTTGTAAGGCGCTTTCCACTTTTTCTAGTTCAGAGCCAGCATGTACATGCAGAGCCATGTCTTTCTCTCTTTCATACAGTTCTGTACCTAAATCAGCGGGATGGTTGTCATACATCGACAGCTCGCCGGAATTTTCTTGAACACTATCTTTAATATCTGTTTCTTCTTCTGTTATTGATAAATGTTCCTTCATTTCATATAATTCTTTTTTTAGAGTGTTTTTTTGATTATCGTTTAACACGTTTGGTCACTTCCTTTTTTGTAATAACAACAGTATGCTCATATCCATCGTGATTAATAGACAAAATTATAGATCGCTGACTTTCGTTGCTTACCTTCTCGTTACTTACCTTCCCTTTTTCTTGTCCCATCTAAACATTTGAAAAAAAAGCCTGAAACATCGAGATAAATCGAAGTTTCAGGCTTTTTTATTATCTAAAGAAGATGTCCAATGAGTATTCCGATACCTAATAACAATCCGAATAATGTGTTCGTAACAGCCGTATTTTTCATTGCAGGCATTACATGGGTTGGAATATGGTTATTTCGGAACACTCTAATCGCTCCAACTGGTTTTTTGACACTAAGAAATACAAGCAACGACCAAGGAGTAAGATGACCAAAGACGATCATAGCAATGACCCAGCCATAAGAAATAATAAAAAATACCATTAGAATCGTAATTGCATTAGAGCGACCCACAAGAATAGCAAGTGTTTTTCGCCCGCCTTCCGTATCGCCTTCTAAATCGCGTATATTATTAGCTAGCATAATACCTGCGACAAGCAACATACTTGGTATGGATAGTAAAACTGCTTCAGTCGTTACTATGCCCGTTTGAATATAAAATGCAATTAGGATAAGTAGCATTCCCATGACAACACCAGAAAACAGTTCTCCGAATGGTGTATAGGCGATTGGGTATGGTCCTCCTGTATAAAAGTAACCTACCATCATAGACAGGATGCCGACGACTGCGAGCATCCAGGACGTTTCCATACATATGTAGATACCGATGAGAACAGAAATTCCGTAGAGCATAAAGGCAAGATTCAACACAGTTTTTGGTTTTACACCATTACGTACGATTGTACCGCCGATGCCAATGGATTGTTCTGTATCAAGCCCTCTTTTAAAATCATAATATTCATTGAACATATTCGTTGCCATTTGTATGAAGACACTCGCGATGAGCATGGCGAAGAATAAAGGGAAATGGATTTTCCCGTAAGTTAATGCGATCATAGTACCGAGAAATACAGGTGCAAAGGCTGCTGTTAGTGTGTGTGGCCGAGTAAGTTGCCACCAAATACGCCAGCCTGTATCCGCTTTTATTGTCTGTTGCATTATGGTTCTCTCCCTATCCTTTTAATAACCCTATCCATTGTACTCCAAAATGGGTGGAGTGAACATACGAACTGCTTATTATGTGCTCAAACACAGCAAATTCGGTATGATAGTATATAGGTATATGCTCTTAATCAGTCGAATGAATGTACGGAGGGAAAAAAATGAATCGGAAGTTGACCGCTACCCGCGAATCTCAATTAAAAGTTAGGCAGAATGAGTTACGATTTTTCACAGAAACTGTCGATGCGGGGCGAATATCACCACTTGCGTTTTTCGAAGCAGGGGATTCGTGTTATAAAGATGAACGTTTCTATTGGCAAAATGCAGATAAAACATTAACGCTTGTTGGAATTGGACATGCTACGGTATTAACAAGCGATGGAACTGATGATCGTTTCAAGCACATTTCTGATAAATGGAAAAAATTATGTGCTGCTCTTATTAGAGAAGAAAATGATCGGGAACCTGTTCTTTTTGGTGGTTTCTCGTTTGATCCGAAAAGTGTTAAGCAAACAGAGTGGGATGCTTTTCCATCCGCTCATTTCGTTGTGCCTGCTTTCCAGTTGTCGATTACGAATGGTAAAACGGAAATTTCCATTAATATGGTAACAGAGAGTGATGATGCGGCAGAAAAGTTTGAGAGGTTAAGGGATGAAAGAGATCGTCTAATTCATATCGCACAAGTCGAGGAATCCGCTTTGCTTACAAAACCGAAAGTCGTGTCAATAGAGGAAATTTCGAAAGAACATTATATGGAAACAGTTGCAGATGTCACAAAGAAAATTAACAATGGTGAAGCTGAAAAAGTGGTAATTGCACGTTCGGTAAAACTTAATTTTGCAGATGAAGTGCCTGCTGTCACTGCACTCCATCATATTTCAAATGAACAGCAAGAAAGCTATCACTTTGGTTTACAAAAAGATGGTCAGTTATTTTTCGGCGCTACTCCAGAGCGTCTGATTGAAATAACTAATGGCCGTGCGTACTCGTCATGTGTCGCAGGTTCTATCAGACGGGGCAAGTCGGCAACTGAAGACCGTGAACTTGGTGATGAACTTCTTGAAGATAGCAAAAATCGGGAAGAGCATCAATATGTCGTTAATATGATTTCGCAAGTGTTTAAGACATTTTGTACGGACATCAAAATTTCGAAAGTACCAAAATTGATGAAAGTCCGTGATATTCAGCATTTGTTTACGCCAGTTGAAGGAAAAGTTGAAAAAGGAACGGATATTTTCAATTTGGTTAAAGCACTTCACCCGACACCGGCACTTGGCGGAGTCCCAACTGATATAGCGATGAAAATAATCCGTTCTGAGGAAAACTTGGATCGGGGTTATTATGCTGCACCAATTGGCTGGACAGATACAGCTGGCAATGGTGAATTTGCTGTGGCAATACGTTCGGCACTTCTCGACGGCGATAGTGCGTATTTGTACGCTGGCGGAGGAATTGTAGCAGATTCAGAACCAGATATAGAATACGATGAAACATGGGTGAAATTTAGACCGGTTATGCGGGCGTTGGGAGGAAAACTGAATGGATAACCGTACAGTGTTGACGGATTATGTTCGAAGAATGACGGCTGCTTTGATGATGGCGGATGTGAAATCGGTAGTTATTAGTCCCGGCTCTCGTTCGACACCACTTGCTTATGCTTTCGCATCAACGGAAGACCTTGATGTCTATATGCAAGTCGATGAACGATCGGCTGCCTATTTCGCTCTAGGTTTGGCGAAGGCCTCAGGTAATCCTGTAGTCCTTCTCTGTACGTCAGGTACCGCGGCATCGAACTATCACCCTGCAATAACAGAAGCATATTATGCGCGCATCCCGCTAATCGTTATTACTGCAGACCGACCGCATGAATTAAGGGAAGTCGGTGCACCGCAGGCGATTGACCAAATCAGAATGTACGGTGAGCATGTGAAATATAGTGTAGATTTCCCGCTTGCGGAAAAAAATCCAGATATCGATGACTTTATCGACCGGCATGTCAGTCGTGCGTTATCAGTTGCAACTTCAGCTCCACGCGGACCAGTTCACTTGAATGTGCCGTTTCGGGAACCACTGCTTATCGATTTTGATTTAGAACCGCCAAAATCAACTTTCCAAAAACGAATCAAAAGTGCAGATTGCTTGGATGCATCAACTGCCCAACAAATTTCACAGTTGCTTGCAAAGGCGGAAAAAGGCTTCATCATTGCCGGTGAAATGCCGATAGGTTTCGATAAAGTAGCATTTTGGAAATTTGCCAAAGCACTCGAATGGCCAGTATTATGCGATCCACTATCGAATCTTCGCACGGAAGTGCCTGAACAATGCCTTGCGCTCTGTATCGATCATTATGACGCGCTATTGAAAAGTGATGTATTCAAGGAGAAAGCCGCGCCTGATACTGTAATTCGTTTTGGTGCACAGCCGGTAGCGAAGCCGCTGTCGCTTTACTTGAAAAAGGTACGACCAGCTACAGTTATTGCAGTGGATGAATCGCCGGAATTTAGGGATTCGCTCGGTGTTGTGACGCATCATATCCAAACTTCATGCGAAACAGTCATGCAAATTATTGTGGATAAACCGAAAACATCGTATACAGAGTTGTGGACGACGGCGAATGCCGCGGCATCTATGATTACAAATAATCATAAGGGTGTTGCTGGGGATGAAGGGATATTTGCAAAAATGTTATTTGCGTATCTTCCCACAGGGAGCGATCTTGTAAGTGGCAGCAGCATGCCAATCCGCGATGTTGACACGTTTTTCAGGAAAACAAATAAGGATATTACAATATTTGCGAATCGCGGAACGAATGGTATCGATGGTGTTGTATCGACAGCATTTGGTGTCCAGGCGGCAAGAAAGCGACCTACATGGCTGTTGATTGGCGATTTATCGTTCTTACATGATGTCAACGGACTCATTGTTACTCGTTTTCACGAGGCAGATTTGACCATTGTTATTATCAATAACGATGGAGGCGGAATATTCTCGTACCTTCCACAAGCTGAAGCAGGCAATCATTTCGAAGAACTGTTCGGAACACCGACCGGCTTAACATTCGGCCATATTGCGGCGATGTATGATGCGCAGTATTCTGCGATCCACACGCCAGAAGAGTTCGAAATGGAGCTCGTTAAAGCGAAAGAGAAACCGGTGCGTATTATTGAAGTGTTCACAAATCGTCAAGCGAATGTGAAAGCCCACCGTGACCTGTGGACAAAGATCACGGACAGACTTGATCATGATGAATGAAAAGACTATCCATGTACGTGGGATTGATATGAATGTGGAAATCAATGGTGGAGAGAATTTACCTACCATCGTTTTCTTACATGGCTTTACAGGAAGCACAGCATCATGGCGTGAGGTTGCAAATTTGCTCAAAGGTAAATTTCGCATTGTTGCTGTCGATTTAATAGGACATGGGAAATCGAGTATTCCGGAAAATGTTGACCGCTATTCAATGGAGGAGCAAGTCGAGGACCTCGAAGAAATGTTTGCTGAGCTTTCGCTTGATCAATTCATTTTGGTCGGTTACTCAATGGGAGGACGCGTTGCACTAGCGTATACGACACATCATTCGACGCGGGTATCGTCATTGATTCTCGAGAGTTCTTCCCCAGGATTGAAGACGAAAGTGGAAAGAGAAGAACGACAAGTAGCTGACAGGCGGCTGGCAGATAGAATCTTAACGGATGGAATGCCGGCATTCATCGATTTTTGGGGAAATATTCCCTTATTCGCATCTCAGAAGACTTTGTCGGAAGAAAAACAGCTGACCCTGAGGAATGAACGACTTAGTCAGAGTGAAGTCGGCCTTGCAAGGAGCTTACGTGGAATCGGTACAGGTAGCCAGTCCTCCTATTGGGAGTGTCTAGGAACAATCAAACTACCTGTTCTGCTCATAACGGGGGAACTCGACAAGAAGTTCGTAAATATTTCCCGGGAAATGGAGAAAGAATTCCCTTATGTCCGCCATGAAACGATAGAAAATGCTGGACATGCAATTCATGTGGAAAAACTGAATACATTTGCTACAATGATAGAGGAACATATTTTAGCATTGAAAAATCGAGGAGGGTCATTATGACACGTCAATGGGAAACAATACGTACATACGAAGACATCAAATATGAGCAGTATGGCGGGATTGCAAAAGTAACAATCAACCGTCCGGAAGTGCGCAATGCATTCCGACCTAAAACGGTAATGGAGCTAATCGACGCATTTTCACGCGCACGGGACGACCAAAGCATTGGAGTCATCGTATTAACAGGCGAAGGCGAGAAAGCATTCTGTTCAGGCGGAGACCAATCCGTACGAGGGCATGGTGGTTATGTTGGAGACGATGAAATTCCACGCCTTAACGTCTTGGACTTACAGCGTCTAATCCGTGTTATACCGAAACCGGTTGTAGCAATGGTTGCAGGTTATGCAATTGGCGGCGGACATGTACTTCATGTCGTTTGTGATTTGACGATTGCAGCAGAAAATGCAGTTTTCGGACAAACAGGACCTAAAGTCGGTTCATTCGACGCAGGTTACGGTTCGGGCTACCTGGCACGAATCATTGGGCATAAGAAAGCGCGCGAAATCTGGTTCCTTTGCCGTCAATACAACGCACAGGAAGCACTTGACATGGGTCTAGTCAACACGGTGGTTCCTTATGAGCAACTGGAAGACGAGACGGTCCAATGGTGTGAAGAGATGCTTGGTATGAGCCCTACAGCACTTCGTTTCGTAAAAGCGGCAATGAATGCGGATACGGACGGACTTGCTGGTCTTCAACAATTGGCTGGTGACGCAACACTTCTTTATTACACAACAGACGAAGCGAAAGAAGGCCGCGATGCGTTCAAAGAAAAACGTAAACCGGACTTCGGACAATTCCCGCGTTTTCCTTAATTAAAGAAAAGCGTAAGGCGCCGTTTAGTCCCGAAAAGTAGGAGGGATGAAGTTCAATCCCTCCCTGCTGGCCGACTAAATTCGCCACGTCCTGTGGCAACGTCGACACTAGTTCGTTCTGTATGTCGGAAGGCATGAAGATATAGGCGCGGACTTTGCCTTTTTAGCAAGTAAGAAGGGATGCAATTCAATCCCTCTCCACTGCAGCGACTCCAGGGGCTGGCGCCTGAAGCCTAGACAGCGATTAAACTGGATAATAACTAAGAAAGCTGCCTCTAATCGGGCAGCTTTTTCTGAATGGATGGTGATGGTATGATTCCGAATTGGTTGATGCAGCGGGCTTATTTAACGCCTGAAAAAACAGCTTTATCGTTCGAAGGGGAAAAGTGGACATTCGCACAACTGAAGCTGCAAGCATTAACACTAGCAGGGAAATTAAAAGCAAACGGCCTGAATGAAGGGCATCGAATTGCATTACTTGGACCTTCCAACGCAGAAATGGTATTCATCATTCACGCATGTATGCTGGCGGGTCTGGAAATAGTCATGCTGAATAGTCGATTGACGAAAAAAGAAATAGCATATCAATTGGATGATTCAGGCGCAACGATGGTTATTGTGTCGGATGAATTGAGTAGTATGATTACTGATTCGCCGGTACGTCAGCTTCTATTTTCTGCGATTCAAGACAGTGCCGAACATAAACTTGTCGTCCAGGACACTTGGCCATCCGACAAGACCATTACGATTATGTATACATCAGGCACGACTGGTTTTCCGAAAGGTGTCCGTCAAACAGCAGGCAATCACGTTTCAAGTGCATTATCATCAGTTTTGAATCTCGGACTTGACGAAAATGATATTTGGCTTTGCGCCATGCCGTTATTCCATATTAGCGGATTCTCAATTCTTGTTCGTTCTGTTCTTTACGGAATGGAGGTCCAGTTGCATGAGAAGTTTGATGCAGTTCAGTCTGCAAAAGCAGTAGGGGACGGTTCGGTCACTCGGATGTCTGTTGTGTCGCTTACATTGGATAAAGTACTGCGTGAACTTGAAAATGGAAACAGGGTCGCACATTCTTCATTTAAATCGATGCTGGCAGGTGGTGGCCCTGTACCAATCGCTTATTTAAACCGCGCAAAAGTGCTGGGAGTTCCTGTTCTCCAAACATATGGCATGACGGAAACCAGTTCACAAACAGCGACATTAGCAGCGAGCGATGCCATAAGGAAGATGGGTTCCGCAGGCAAACCGTTGTTTTTCAATCAAATCAAAATCAAAGGAACAAAAACTCCCGATGAAAAAGGCGAAGTATGTATACGCGGTCCGCATGTCACACCTGGATATATCGGTCGTTTCGCTGAATTGGAACCATTAGAAGATGGTTGGCTTCCGACAGGGGATATTGGTTATCTCGATTTTGAAGGCTATTTGTACATCGTTGATAGAAGATCTGACTTGATTATTTCAGGTGGCGAAAATATTTACCCAGCAGAAATTGAAAATGTACTGGCAGCGCATCCAAATGTCCGAGAGGCAGGCGTTTGTGGGAAAGAACATCCCGAGTGGGGAAGTGTTCCGATTGCCTTTGTCGTAGTATTGGGAACTGTGACAGAAGCTGATTTGATGTCGTTTTGTGAAAAGCGATTGGCGCGTTACAAAGTACCGAAGTCATTCCACTTCGTTGATGAACTGCCGCGTAATGGATCGAATAAGTTGTTGCGTAGAAAATTGAAAGAGTTATTGGATTGGGAGTAGGGACGAAGTGAAGCTGTGAGTGCAACTCCAAACCGTATCAGCAATCCATTCAAATAAAGAAAAGGCTGTGCCGTATACCAGATTAAACCTGGTATGCAGGACAGCCTTTTCTTCATTTACTTTCCGCTAAGCGCTTGCTGAAGCGTTTCTAGATTTTGTTCCATCAAAGTGAAATAAGTTTCGTTGTTTTTTACGTCATCGACTGTTAACACACCGAGATTATGAAGCATAAGTGATTCAGCACCGATTTCTTTTCGCACGACATCCGTCAACTTCGATGATACGTTTTGCTCAAATAGGACATAGTGTACTTCTTGATTCTTAGCTTCTTTCACAATTTGGGCTAATTGTTTTTGTGACGGCTCGCTTTGTGAATTCAGTCCAGCAATGGCAACTTGGTCAAGACCGTATGATTCGGCTAAATAGCCAAATGATGCATGTGAAACAAAGAATGTTTTAGAGGGAGACTTGGAAGCCATCTTTTTAAATTTGTTATCAAGTTCGACAAGTTCTACTTGCAGCTGTTCAAAGTTCTTCTCGAATTCGTCTTTCATTTCAGGTTTAGATGCTATCAATGTATCTTTGATAGAAGTTGCAAGTTCTACACTGAGCAGTGGTGAAATCCATACATGTGGATCTATACCGCTATGATCATGACCTTCATGGCCTTCATGTTCTTCATGACTATCCTCATCATGTTCAACATCTTCTTCGTGGCCGTTGGTATCGGCATCGTGACTATGACCTTCATCCAGCATCTCATCAGGAATTGCTTCTGCTGTGGCAATCATCTTTACATGCTCATTTTTCATCGTTTTCTCTGCGTTTTCCACGAAACCTTCAAGACCAAGCCCGATATAGTAAAATAAATCGGAGTCCGCAAGTGCCATCATATCTTTTTGTGTAGGCTCAAAAGTATGCTCGTCTGCACCTGCAGGGTAGATTGACTTCACTTCAACATGGTCACCTCCGATTCGCTCTGTAAAGTATTGGAGTGGGTATACTGTCGTATAAATAGACAACTTATCTGTCCCAGTTGCAGCCTTTTCTTCAGTTTTAGATTTATCGCTGCAAGCAGAGAGTAGTATTATTGAAATTAGAGAAACGATAAAAAAAAGTTTCTTGTTCATTAGTTAGAATCCTCCGTTTGTTTAATAGTAATGATTACGATTTAGGTAACTGGCTTGTTTATCATACAAGAGAGTTTCTAATTTGGCAACTAAATAAGTGGATTTATTTTAATCGAAAAAAAAACGGTCTAGCATTTTTGCCTGACCGTCTTGATATGTAAGTTATTTCTTACGCGATTCTTTCTCCGGTACGGGATCAAAACCACCTTCATGGAACGGATGGCATTTTGAAATTCGGCGCACCGCAAGCCATGAACCCTTTAATGCGCCATGTTTTTCCACCGCTTCAATCCCATAGTGAGAACAAGTTGGATAGAAACGGCATGAAGGTGGTGTAAGTGGTGAAATTACTTTTTGATATAGTTTAATGATGCCTATTAATACCTTTTTCATTTAAAAATCTCCTTAATTAAAGCATTGATGTTTATTGTAGATGCTTAGGTGGTAAATTAACAGAGAGACGAATTAATTCTAACAAAAAAGGGAGAGATTTATTATGTCTAAAGAGCTTATTAATGAATTGAATATGCAAGTATCTACATGGTCAGTAATGTATGCGAAATTACATAATTATCACTGGTATGTTAAAGGACATCAATTTTTCACTTTGCATGTTAAATTCGAAGAACTATACAATGAAGCAACGTTGCATATGGACGAAATCGCTGAACGTATTTTAACGCTTGGCGGAAATCCGGTAGCTACTTTGAAAGAACATCTGGAGCATTCTGTCGTAAAAGAAGCGACTGGCAAAGAGAAAACCGATGAAATGGTCAAGACCGTAGTAAGTGATTTCGGTGAAATAATGAAATCCTTGAAAAAAGGCATGGAGTTGGCAGCTAAAGATGGCGATGGCATGACAGAAGATTTGTTGAACGCAGCATACCAAAGTATTGAAAAACACCAGTGGATGCTTAATGCATTCCTCGGTGAAGACAATAAATAATAGCTTTTCATTGAAAATTGCAGATAAATGCCGATAATAAGCTTGTGAAAGGAGTGATGGTAAGTGGATATGAATTCCATAATGTCAAGTCAATTGAGGAGTTTGCAATCGACTGTTCAGTTGAGCGTGTTAAACAACGCTCTTTCAATGAACACTGCAGCGGCAACAGATATGCTGAAAAGTTTATCAGAACAGCCTGTTGCGGCCCATCCTCACAAAGGAGCTTCTATTGACGTTCAAGCGTAAATTACGAAAAAGCATGCATCTCCAGTAAAAGGGGATGCATGCTTTTTTCATATTAAGCCATGCTAAAAAGAAAAAAAGGAGGGTTAACATGGAGAAATACAAAATGTATGTTTCAATCATGCATCAGCAAATATATCATTACCCGGATGATTCGCCTTGGGAATTTGAAGTCGATGTCGAACGTGAGTATGTTCCGGTTTTTCATCGTTTATTTAACCAGATAGATGAACTTGAATACCGAAATTTCCTAAGGTCTCACTTGCCATTTTTGCCTTATCACTATGGTCGGAATAATCAAAAGGTTGATCAACGTACAATGAAATTGTATGCGCTAATTCATGAATTTACGGATGAAAAGTCGAAGCGGTTTATCGAGGAGCTTCCGTATTTTCGTTGAAAGAATTGCTGTCCTTCGCTAAACTGTTTGAAAGGACGTGATTGCAATGCTTGTTTTCAATGATGTACATGGTGGCCGTGTTGAGCTGACTTTCGGAGCAAATCAAAATGGAATGTCAGCTCGGCACGTCCTTGTTGTACTTAAACATAATGGGAAATGGTTACTTACTCAGCATTTAATGAGAGGTGTTGAATTTCCTGGTGGTAAAGCAGAGTCTGGAGAAACAATCGAGGAAGCAGTTGTTCGTGAAACGATTGAAGAAACAGGCGTGACGATTACGGATCTCGTCAATTTTGCCGAATATATTGTTAGAAGTAACAGCACATTCTGCAAAGCTGTTTTCACCGGAAAAGTTGTGGAAATTGATGAAAACCCAGTACTTCACGAAACTGGAGGGGCAATCTGGATGACTAGTGAAGAACTTGCACAGTGTGAAGAATTAAGTTTCCTTATGAAAGATACAGGAATGGAAGCGTTAAGAGGGTGGGTGGAAGCACATGAATTATGACGGGGCTATTATTCATCGGAGACCGTATCCTTCGCCAAATCCGAACGTGAGTCTTGAAGAAATTACATATTTGTCAGATGGGTTAAAAGTGAAAGGACTTATGGCGGAACCCATTGCAAAAGGGAACTATGAAGGCATCATCTACTTGCGAGGCGGCATACAGCATGTCGGTATGGTTCGTCCTGCTCGAATTGCACAGTTCGCTTCTCAAGGGTTTGTAGTCTTCGCTCCTTATTATCGTGGGAACCGTGGAGGGGAAGGTAGAGACGAGTTTGCTGGGGCAGATCGCCAAGATGCAGTGAATGCTGTTGATGTGCTCAAGCAAAATCCAAAGACCAACGTGGAAAGAATCCACTTGTTTGCCTTTTCAAGAGGAGGCATCATGGCACTCTGGACGGCCATTTTACGGGATGATCTTACATCAGTCGTTACGTGGGCGGGAGTGTCAGATGTCATTTTTACATACAATGAACGGAAAGATATGCGGCGGATGATGAAAAGAGTTATCGGAGGAACACCGAATAATATGCCAGATGAATATCGGGAGAGGACGGCACTTTTTCGGGTAGATGAAGTCAATGTGCCTGTACTTATCATTCATGGGATGCTCGATACGAATGTTTCATTCCAACAGGCTGTATTGTTGGAAAACGCACTGCGTGAAAACAGAAAAGTATACGAAACGTGGTATTTCCCAGAGTATACACATTTCATCCCACCAGGTATGAATACACAGCTAGTACGTGATCTGACCAGTTGGATGAAGAGACAAGGGATATGAATAGAGTCAAATTATTTTCAAAGTGAAAAGCTTTGTGGATTTGGTTGACTTAACATGAAGTTCCAATTATGATTTTGAAATAAAAAGTTTAAAGAGTAAAGAAACAGAGTAGCACATGTAATGTGCTACTCTGTTTTGATTGTTAATTATGCAATTGGTCCGCCTTTAAGCGTAATATCATCAGATACTGTACCGAATTTCTTGAAGTTCGTACGGAACATGTTTGCCAATTCTTTAGCTTTTAGATCATAAGCGTCTCCGTCAGTCCATGCATTGCGTGGGTTCAACACTTCTGTAGGAACGCCTTCAATGGATGTCGGCATTTCAAGACCGAATACGCCGTTTGTTTCTGTTTCAACGTTATTTAATTTCCCGGCAAGTGCTGCACGTACCATAGCGCGCGTGTATTTAAGTTCCATACGTTTGCCAACGCCATAAACGCCACCAGTCCAGCCTGTGTTGACAAGGAAAACTTGTGCATCATGTTCATCGATTTTCTTTCCAAGCATTTCAGCGTATACTGTCGCCGGTAGCGGAAGGAATGGTGAGCCGAAGCATGTTGAGAATGTTGCTTCAGGTGATGTGATACCACGCTCAGTTCCAGCAAGTTTCGATGTGAAACCGCTTAGGAAGTGATACATTGCTTGCTCTTTCGTTAATTTTGAGATTGGAGGAAGTACACCAAACGCATCTGCCGTCAAGAAAACAATTGTTTTCGGATGACCAGCAACCGAAGGATCGACGATGTTATCAATTGCTTGGATCGGATAAGCTGCACGCGTGTTTTCTGTAAGTGAACCGTCATCGTAATTAGGAATGCGTGTTTCTGGGTCGATAACAACGTTTTCTAAAACGGAACCGAAACCGATTGCGCCGAATATTTCAGGTTCTTTTTCTTTTGATAAATTAATACATTTTGCGTAGCAGCCGCCTTCGATGTTAAATACGCCAGTATCTGACCAGCCGTGCTCATCATCTCCAACTAATTTACGGTTAGCATCTGCTGAAAGTGTCGTTTTGCCTGTTCCAGATAGACCGAAGAATAATGCAACGTCACCGTCTTCACCGACGTTTGCTGAACAGTGCATAGGCATAATTCCTTGTTCAGGAAGTAAGTAGTTCATGATTGAAAAGATTGATTTTTTCATTTCTCCAGCGTATTCAGTTCCGCCAATGAGAACAATACGTTTTTCCATTGATACAATAATGAATGTCTCTGAATTTGTACCATCAATTGCAGGATTCGCTTTAAATGAAGGAGCTGATACAATTGTGAATTGTGTTTCGTGCCTTAACAGCTCTTCTTCAGTTGGGCGGATGAACAACTGGTGAACAAACAGGTTATGCCATGCGAATTCATTCACAACTTGAATGGATAGACGTGACGCCGGATCTGCGCCAGCAAAACCTTTGAAGACGAACAGCTCATCTTTTGCTTTTAAATGGGCAATTACTTTATTATATAGTGAATCGAATATTTCGGAAGAGATTGGACGATTGACGTTGCCCCAATCGATTTTGTCTTTGGAGGACGCTTCCTCGACAATGTATTTGTCCTTAGGTGAACGACCTGTATACTTTCCTGTCTGAGCTGTAATCGCTCCGTCTGATGTCAGTTGAGCTTCACCGCGTGAAATTGATTTTTCAACAAGTTGTGAAACTGAAAGTTGAATATTCACGTTTTTTCCAGAAAGAAGTTTGTTAAGGTCATCGCTAATTTTTGCAGATATCATAAGTATGTACCGTCCTTTACATATAGTCCCAATCAATTGGGTGTCATAACATTATTGAATTAGTATAACACATTAAGAATAATAAACTATACTAATTGAAACCTCAAGTATTATATGCTAAATGGGTAAAAAGAATTGACATGCATTGAGATTTTTCGTAGCATATATAGTTGAACGGATACTCTTATCCCGAGCTGGTGGAGGGGTCAGGCCCAATGAAACCCGGCAACCTGCAAAGACGTTTTGTCTGCGCGAAGGTGCCAAACCTGTAGCAAGGCACAGTCCTTGTATGATAAGAGTGAAAGGTGCTTTTGAAATCATGCCTTTCCTCATGTATTATTACGTGAGCGAAGGGCTTTTTATATGATATCGCCCTTAATCCTCGTGTATAGAGCTCGCAATGGCTTGTAGTCTTTTCTTCATTATGAAGAGACTCTACATGGGACATATGAGTACCGTATCAATCTCGTAGGATATAAGGAGGAAATAAAATGACAAACCGTAGACTTTTTACTTCAGAATCGGTAACTGAAGGACATCCAGACAAAATGTGTGACCAAATTTCGGATGCTATTTTAGATGCCATATTGGCAGAAGACCCGAATGCACGTGTTGCATGTGAAACGACAATTACAACAGGACTTGTCCTAGTTGCAGGGGAAATTACGACGACGACATATGTCGATATTCCGAAAGTTGTCCGTGAAACTGTTAAAGAAATTGGCTATGTACGTGCAAAATACGGGTTCGATTGGGAAACATCTGCAGTTCTTACTGCAATCGATGAACAATCAGCTGACATTGCTGCAGGCGTTGACCAGGCACTTGAAGCGCGTGAAGGTTCAATGACAGAAGATGAACTTGAAGCGATTGGAGCAGGTGACCAAGGTTTGATGTTCGGTTATGCTTGCAATGAAACACCGGAACTAATGCCGTTACCAATTAGCTTAGCCCACAAATTATCATTCCGACTTGCACAAGTGCGCAAAGATGAAACACTTACGTATTTACGCCCGGATGGAAAAACGCAAGTCACTGTTGAATATGATGAAAACAATAAGCCCGTACGAATTGATACAATTGTTATCTCAGCGCAACATCACCCTGAAACATCTCTTGAACAAATTCAGCGTGATATTAAAGAATTCGTTATCAATCCTGTCGTACCAGAGAACTTGATTGACGAAGACACAAAGTACTTCATTAACCCAACTGGCCGTTTCGTAATAGGGGGGCCACAAGGAGATGCGGGTCTAACTGGCCGTAAAATCATCGTCGATACATACGGTGGTTACGCGCGTCATGGCGGCGGCGCGTTTTCAGGGAAAGATGCGACTAAAGTGGACCGTTCAGCTTCATATGCGGCTCGTTATGTTGCGAAGAACATCGTCGCTGCAGGACTTGCAGACCGTTGTGAAGTCCAACTTGCTTATGCAATCGGTGTAGCACAACCCGTCTCTATTTCTATCGATACGTTTGGAACAGGTACAGTCGAGGAAAGCAAACTTGTTGAACTTACGCGAGGACTGTTTGACCTTCGTCCAGCAGGTATCATAAAAATGCTTGATCTACGTCGTCCAATATACAAACAAACGGCTGCGTACGGTCACTTCGGCCGCACAGATATCGATCTGCCATGGGAACATACAGACAAAGCTAAAGAATTAAAAGAACTGGCTGCGAAGTAATTTGCTGTACACGCTGGAAGCAGGGGAATTTCCTTGGCTTCCAGCGTTTTTTTGATAGGGGATTTAAATTAGTGTCCATTGTACAGTTCAGCATCATTGTCGCGTAGCTTGCGAAATTAGTTGTAGTATGGAGCAGATTTGTTTATTCATGAAAAAAGAAGAGCCGCCTATTAGGGCAGCTCTTCCGTTATTTTTGCAGGCTCTTATAGTATTGTCCTTTTTCTGCGTATTCCCGAACAACCCTCTCCATATCTGCGCGATCTGCGTCATTTAGCTCACGCACAACTTTTGCTGGAGACCCAAGCGCCAGCATATTCGGGGGAATCTTCTTACCAGGTGGTACCAGACTGCCTGCGCCAATGAATGCGCCCTCGCCAATTTCAGCACCGTCCAAAATAATGGAACCCATGCCGATAAGTGCTCCTTTTCTCACCGTGCAACTATGCAGCGTTACTTGGTGTCCGATTGTTACTTCGTCTTCAATAATAAGCGGGAACTGCGGACTCTGATGAAGGCAACACAAGTCTTGAATATTTACTTTTCGTCCAATAATTGTCGGCGATACGTCACCGCGGATTACCGTATTGAACCAAATTGTCGATTCGGGACCTATCGTCACATCTCCTGAAATCGTTGTGTAATCGCCAATGAAGACAGACGGATCAATTACCGGTGTTTTTCCGTTATAAGGATAAATCATGATGCTCTCCTCTTTTCTTTATGTAGTGTATAATTATCGTAACAAAGATTAGGTTTTTATTGTAGATAAATGGGGAAATATATAGATAAAAGAACAATATAGATAAGGGGTAGATGACCATGTGGAAATGGGAAGCTGAGGGTCAGCCGAAAGCAGTCGTGGCCATCGTCCATAATGTGTACGAACATCATAGTAGAAATGCATGGCTAATTCAGAAACTTCGAAACAGCGGCTTTCACGTCGTTACAGGTGATTTACCTGGACATGGTGTAGGAGGCGGAGGAGAAATCCATGATGAACAATTTACTACATACGCTAAATACGTGGAGAAATTAATAGCAGTCGGTCTCGATGATAATTTACCTTTGTTCATTTTAGGACATGGAATGGGTGCTACCTTCGTGATGCGTCTATTACAGCGAAAGAAAATAGAATGCGCAGGGGTTGTTTTCAGCTCTCCATGGTTAGCGTTGCGTCATCAGCCGCCTAAATTTTCGAGCGTATTGACAAAATTCTCGTCATCCATGAAATTGAATCATAAGATTGACATTGAGATGTTAACACGCAATAGTGATTTATATGAAGAAGCAAAGCAAGATGACTTTTATACAGCTGAAAGCACCGTAGCCTGGTACAAAGAGTTACAGGCATTCATGAAATTGGTGGTTCAGAATGAAAGAAGTATTCATGATATACCAGTACTTATGCATATTGCAGAAGATGATAAAATCTCAGATATAGCACTCGCTAAGAAATGGTTAATCCGACAGGAGCTTTCTGAGTTTCAATATAAGCAATGGAAACGGTTGTATCATGACGTTTATCAAGAACCGGAGCGTGAGGAAGTTTACTTATATACGGAATCATTTATGAATAATGTGCTAAGATCACTCGGATATGTCGTATGAGAACACTTGAAATTGACTGATAAATACATTTAAAGTGAGGGGTGTTTACGATTACGATAATTGGATTTGTACGTCATGGTGTTACCGCGTGGAACAAAGAAGGTAGAGCGCAAGGGAGTACAGATGTCCCACTTGACGAAGAAGGAATTCAGATGGCGCACCGTGTAGCGGAAAGGCTTTCCGGCGAACAATGGGATGTTATTTACACAAGTCCTTTAATTCGTGCTGCAAAAACAGCTGAAATCATCGCGGACAGTATGCCTACTATCCGTCTCTTATCAGACAATCGCCTGCGGGAATCAGGTGGCGGCTTGGTTGAAGGAATGACGGAAAATGAGCGGGTAAAAAAATGGGGGCACTCGTGGAAAAAGCTCGAACTCGGTTTCGAACCCCAGGAGGAAATTATTTTACGTGGGCTTGAATTCATAAAGGAAATGAAAGAATTGCATCCTGATAAACGAATCTTAGTTGTCAGTCATGGTGGATTTATTGGTCGATTGATAAAAGAGCTTGTTCCTTACAAAGATTTAACTGTAGACTTGCAAAACACATCAATCACTATTATTAAACTGCAAGAAGATAGAAACCTATGCGAGTTGTTTAATTGTATTAAGCATTTACAAATTGTTGATTGAAAAAGCGCCAGCTGTTGGCGCTTTTTTATTTTGTATAAGAAAAGCGCTGGAAGGCCTTAAGATAAAGGCGTTCTTTGCCTTTAACTTAAGGACTGAAGACAGAAGAAGGCAGCCTAAGTTTGAGACGTCCTGTCGCAACAAGGAGGGATGAAGTTCAATCCCTCCCAGCTGCATAACCCACTTCGTGTGGGTCCAGGGGCTAGGCGCTGGAGTCTAGACAGTAACGAAAAGCGTAAGCGCCTTGGTAGACCCGAAAAGCGCTAGAGGGCCTTAAGATAAAGGCGTACTTTGCCTTTAACTTAAGGACTGAAGCGACTCGAGGGGCTAGGCGCTGGAGTCTAGACAGTGCTCCATATGAAAAACCTATGATTTATCTCTAAAACAAGTCAGGGTTACGACACTTTTTATTCTAAATAATTATAATGATCTAATAATCAGTTGATATAACAGACTATTAGACTATAATTGAAAAATGGGATCTACTAATCAATATGACTAAGCAAACCCTATTTGAGGAAGGAGAGAGTGAAAATGAAATCGATTCGCACAAAAATTGTATTAGGCACTTTTCTACTATTTTTCATTTCAATCACATTAATTTACGTGGTTGTCAGCATGCAAATGGAGAAAAATGCTACTGAAAATATACTGAACAACAGCAAAGTAACTGTTGAGGAAATGAATCATTCCATTCTGAATTTCCTTATGCAGTATGAAAATGCGTTAGGGATTTTAGCCGAAAATAGTAGTGTCATTGATTATATCGATACGCAAACTGGTAAAGAAGATATGACAGATCTTCTTGATAAAGGTATGCACGATGCATTTTCTACATATAAAAATCAACTAACTGAAACTGAGGCTATCTATTTCGGGTTTGAAAATAAACACACAAAACTTGTTGGAGATACGCCTCCGCCTGTTGGGTATGATCCAACCTCGCGGGGATGGTATCAATTAGCGAAAGAAAATCAAGGTCAAATCGTCTGGTCGGATCCCTATGTGGACGCATTTACAGGTGGCTATGTTATTACAGTTGCAAAGGGGATCATGAAAAATGGTGAATTTGTTGGTGCAATTGGCGCCGATCTCTTGTTGACATCACTTTCAGACCGCATCGGTAAAACGGATCCAGGATTCGATGGTTATCAGTTCATTTACGACGCGGCGGGTGTAGCAGTCGTTCATCCCGTTACGCAAGGTGAAAGCAGTATCGAAGAAAAGCAGGTTGCCTCCATGTATGCCGAAGGGAACAAGGATGGAATAATGGAGTTTAGTGAAAATGGTCGAAAAAAGATAGGTGTATATAAGACAGTTGATAGTTTTAACTGGAAAATAGGGGCGGTCTATGATGTGGCTACCATTAAGGGCTCTGTCACTGCTGCACAAAATACAATTATACTCATTTCGCTTACTACTGAAGTAGCAGTCATTATAATTTTATGGCTATTAATTTCGCAGCTTATTAGGC
Source organism: Sporosarcina sp. ANT_H38 (assembly GCF_008369195.1). Classification (GTDB taxonomy): domain Bacteria; phylum Bacillota; class Bacilli; order Bacillales_A; family Planococcaceae; genus Sporosarcina. The sequence goes on from NZ_VOBC01000001.1 coordinate 24,229, forward strand.
CACTGTATGCACTTCAATCCGCGATGGATGAAATGGCTGATGGAAACCTAAGCGCATATGCGGACGTTAAATCTAAAGATGAATTTGGGCAACTAGCCAACAATTTTAATGCGATGACTTCAAAAGTTCGTGACGTTATTATGCTTGTTAATCGTTCTGTAGATGAAGTTCGCCTAGCAGCTGAAAGCTTGAGTGCCTCTGCAGAAGAGACAAATGCCGTTAGTGAGCAGATGGCTGGAGCGATCGATGACATTGCATCGGGTGCAACGAAATCTGCACATGATACAGAAGATGTGACGCAAACAGTCGACCAACTAAGCACACAACTCATTGGGATTCAAGAAAAAGTGGGTATCATGACTGACATTGCGTCGGAAACGGAAGAAGTCAATAAAAGCGGGCTCAGCCAAGTCAATCAGCTTCAATCATCATTTGATAGTTGGAAGTCGAATTTGCAATCGATGGCAGATGTCATTGGAGAATTGGAAACAAAAGTAGGCGCAATCGGAGTTGTCATGGAAACGATTACCCAAATTTCTACGCAAACGAACTTGTTAGCGCTCAATGCGAGTATTGAAGCTGCACGTGCAGGCGAACATGGTAAAGGCTTTGCAGTCGTTGCTGATGAAGTGAGGATACTCGCTGAACAATCTGCACGCGCAACAGAGAAAGTAAAAGCAACCGTTCAAGAACTTCAAAATGGCTCTCGTCAAGTTTCCGTGCAAATGAGAGAAACCGGGGAGACATTCGAGGAACAAGGTAAAGTTGTGCAAGCTACACAAATTACGTTTGGAGATATTTCTGGACTCATGAACAAGCTAGAACAATCAATCAGTAGTGTCTATGATGAAGTAAATATAGTTGTCGAACATAAAGAAACGGTCATGCAGACGATTGAAACAATGGCGGCGACAGCTGAGGAAACGGCGGCAGCAAGTGAAGAAATCAGTGCATCGACAGACGAGCAGCTTCGTGCAATCCGTGAAGTAGCACAATCCGCGGATACTTTGTCGGGCTTAAGTGACCAGTTGCACGTCGCAATAAACCATTTCAAAGTACAATAATAGTGGCTTTCTGGGAATTTGAAAGGTTTTATTTAGAGATGAAAACGAGTGAATTAACAGAGAGAGTTGAAGCTTAATCCAAATCTGTTAGCGGTTCTGTCTTTGGACGGAACCGCTTCACTAGTAGGCGATAAAATGGAATCGTCTATTGACGTACTTTTTCACTTACGCAACATCGTGGTATATGGAGAGGGATTTTTAAAATAACAATCTTTTAAGTTGGGCAGGAGTTTAGGAGAAAGAATAGAATATAGAGCATAGTAGTGTGAAAAAATAGAAACATGAAGTGTTTAGATAATATGAATAATACAGTGGGTGGGGGTGTCATATGAAGGAAGGCGGTAAAAGTGAGCTCATTTCGTGGATACAATCATTAGCAATTGCATTTGTCATTGCAATTGTCATACGTCAATTTTTATTTACACCAGTTGTCGTCTCTGGTCAATCGATGCAGCCGACTTTTGAAAATGATAATAAAGTAGTCATTTCTAAAATTTTCAAGATTGAACGATTTGACATGATTGTTTTCCATGCACCGGATTCAGAAGACGATTTCATTAAGCGGGTAATTGGTCTTCCCGGGGATGTCGTCCTCATGAACAACGATAAGCTTTATGTAAATGGTGTGGAGTATGAAGAGGACTATGTGCAAGCGAATAAAGCTGAAATTTTTGAAGGGCAAAAGTTAACACAAGACTTCGAAGTGGAAGTACCAGAAGGCTCTTTATTCGTGCTAGGTGATAACCGAAGAAACAGTACAGATAGCAGAATCATCGGATTTATCGACGAAAAATCAGTCGTTGGTTCAGTGAAGTTTAGGTTCTATCCATTTCGTGAAATGGGAATACCGAAATGAAAAATCACTCTAAGCGTTCCACTCTCATTGGAATTGATGGTCTTGGCGGATCGGGAAAATCGATGTATGCCTATCAATTGCAGCGACAGTTAGAGGGCTCATTGATCTTGCACCTTGATGATTTTGTACACAAAAAGGAAGTTCGTTATAACGAGAATTATGAAGAATGGTATTGCTATTATCATTTACAATGGCGGTATGATTATTTAATACAAAAAATACTGCTACCATTGAAAAGTGGTTTGGATGTGAAGGAAACAATCGAAGTCTATAACAGAGAAACTAACAGTTATATGCTACGGGAAATTGAAATCCCAGTGGGAACATCAGTAATCGTTGAAGGGGTTTTTCTACAACGCCCTGAACTGAGACCGTATTTTGAAACAGTAATCTATCTAGAGGTGGATAAAGAGACGAGGTTAAAACGTATCTCAGATAGGGACATTTATATAGGGAATAAGGAAGAAATCGCTATAAAGTATGAACAACGGTATTTTCCCGCGGAGGAAAAGTATATAGAACAATGTAAACCGTTAGCCTTGGCAGATATAGTTGAAATTGAAGTGAAAGAGGGGCTACTATGACATTTCCAATTTTAACTACGCAACGACTTCGATTGGCTGAAGTGGAACCTGAACATGCGACTGCACTATTCACCATTTTTGCTAACCCCGAAGTAGTTAAGTATTACGGCATGGATCCAATGTTCGAGTTGGCTCAGGCGGAAAAAATTATTGGGCATTTTAAAAGTACTTATGAAACAAAAAGGGGAATGCGCTGGGCGATTATCATAAAAGACGGGAACCAGTTTGTAGGCACAATTGGATTGAATAACTTGGCGCTCGGTATGAAAAAAGCTGAAGTCGGTTTTGAAATACACCCTGACTTTTGGAGAAGTGGTATTACTTCGGAGGCACTGCATGCAGTATTGGATTATTCGTTTGAAGAACTTGGATTACATCGCATGGGGGCAGTCACATTTCCGGCAAATGGTGCATCGATAGGGCTTCTGAAGAAAAATGGCTTCGTTGAAGAAGGAAAGTTAAGAAGTTATTTATTCCAAAATGGAGATTCCCACGATGCGATGATATTTTCAATCCTGCATACTGATTGGAATCTAAACCAGTAAGGAGATTGTAAAATGAAGTTACAATGGATGGATAGTGAGATAGACAAAAATGCCACAACACGGAATTTGTGTTGTGGCATTTTGCTTTTCTTATCAGGTGGTTTGACAAAAATAAAAGTACTCATCAATTTTAATTATAGGGCACGTTTTATGGATTCTCGCTCTCTGAATGGGTATTAAAAATACCTAGGACTACTATTAAACCACCAATCGTTTCTAACCTGACAGGTGGGCGTTATTTTTTACGCTTACGTTCATAGAGGTTTTGCGGCTGGATTCCAAAGTCCAACTCCTCGTTGCCCTGCTTGCGTGGCAAAGAACGCCGCTTCGATGGTTCCTCTTACGGCTGTCGTTGCAGTTCGGCCCCCTGCGCTTTTGCACTTTATTCACTCAGTCGAATTTTCACCATTGTTCCGCTACCCACTTCACTTGTTAACCTAACACTTCCACCATGCGCTTCAACGATATCCCTGGCAATAGCCATGCCGAGACCGGTTCCGTGAATGTTCTCGGTATTCGTTCCACGGTAGTACCGTTCAAAGATTTGGTCCAAATCATGTGCTGCAATGCCTTTTCCGTTATCTTCAATGGAAATGCCATCAATCGTGACACGAATTGCGATAGAAATTTCTTCATCATTGTGAATAATCGCATTATAAATCAAGTTTAAAATGGTGCGCTTCATAAGATGACGATCAATTTCCCATGTTAAGTTAGGTTCTTCACCAATGAAGGAAATATCGTATTTAGCAAACTGCGGCTCATTCAATAACTCAATCACCAGTTCTCGTACAAAGCTTTCGATACGTGTTTCCTTTAAGGTTAAAGGCATTTCCTGATTGCGTAAACGTAATGTCAAATTAAAATCATCCAGCAGTTCCTTCATATAAATAGATTTTCGACTGATGACCTCGGCAAACTCCAAACGCTCCAAATACGTTACTTCTTGCTCACTTAATAACTCCGCATATCCTTGAATGGAAGCCAGCGGTGTTTTCAAGTCATGGGATACATGGCTAATCCATTCTTTACGCATCTTTTCAAGCTTCATTCGTTCATCATCATGTGTCTGTAGTGTTTCGGAGACATCATTCAAATTGGAAAATACAGACTGATAAATACCCGTTTTCCCGGTTTCTTGAACAGTAAAGTCACGTTTTTTGAGCTGCGCTATTCGATTAATCATAAATGAAATAGGTTTTGTTAAAACTGCGCTAAACAGTAATCCTACAAGTATCACAATTACTAAATCGACAACAACGATAAAAAGTAATGCCTTAGTTACATACGAAAAAACAGATTGTGCATTTACCATGAGCACTGCACGCTCTTCTTTGGAATCTAAGACACCAATCAGATAGCTGTAAGAAACAAACTTCCCAATAAAGTAGGTTGTAAACGTATCATCCATATACTTATATCTGTGCACAAGTTCAATCGGGCTATAATGTGTCGGTAAATCATTCGGTGTGAGCGCAGCTGCGACAACCTCTCCATTGTCATCTAACACTTGAATCCATCCACCAAATTCTTGAAGTGCTATCACACCTTCATCTGAAATAACTGGTTGACCATCTTCAAGCGATAAGTAGCCGCTGAAATGACGTGTAAAGCCTTCTCCCGAATTACCGGAAACGTCATTGATGCCATGTGTATTCTGATAATAAAGAATGCCAATCAAAATGAATGTATTGATGAAAATAATGATGAAGACAATACTGAGCACAGACACTAAATAGCGTGTAGTCAATTTCCATTTCACTTAAATCACCTATTTCACTATCAATTTATAACCAAGCCCTTTAATAGTTGTAATAAAGATTGGCTTTGACGGATTATCCTCAATTTTTTCACGCAGACGTCTGATATGAACCATTACCGTATTATCTGCCCCGTAAAAGTCTTCCCCCCAAACACGCTCAAAAAGTGTTTCTTTACTTAAAATCCGATTGGGGTTACGCATAAAGCACGCCATTAAGCCGACCTCTTTTGCCGTTAATTCAAGTGAATCACCGTCTCGTAGTACTTCTGTTTCATCGTGGGTAATTGAAAATGGACCCACGGCAATTGTTTCAGGTGTATTTGATGGACTGGACGTTTGGGTCTCATAATACCCGACTCGTCTAAGCTGTGCTTTTACACGAAATGCCACCTCTTTCGGGCTGAATGGTTTGGTAATATAATCATCACCACCTATAGCTAGTCCTACAATTTTGTCAATTTCATCTGACTTAGCAGATAAAAACAATACAGGAATATGTGAGACTTCGCGTATCTTCTTGCATAAATCATAGCCCTCGCCATCGGGTAATGTTATATCCAAAATGGCAATACTCGGCGAAAACGTTTCAAACTTCTCCCAGCCTTCTTTTATAGAGCCTGCCATTTCTATCTCTGAAAACCCTTCCTTCATCAGCGCTGTTTTCATCAGATGACATAAATCACTTTCATCATCCACCACTAAAATACGCGGTTTTTCCATTTTCCACACATCCTTTTCGAATTTGTAGTGTAAGTGACTACTCCTTCGTTACAGTATAAAGCAATTGGGGATGAAGGTAGAACAAAAGCTGGTTTCGCGTACCTATTCTTAAAAATATCCAGATAGATTTCTATTCCTTAAGGATTTTGTAAGATAGCCGTGACTTTAGCGTCAGGTCTGCCCGATATAGTAAAAGGAGTCGAAAGAGGTGTGGATGAATGAAACCATTATTGATGGTACGAAATGTTGAAAAAACGTATGGAAAAGGTGCGAATAAATATAAGGCACTTGATCATATTTCATTTGAGATTGACCATGGTGAATTTGTCGGTGTAATGGGTTCTTCAGGAGCAGGGAAATCAACCTTGTTGAATGTGCTTGCAACTATTGACTTGCCGACAAGAGGTGATATTTTCATCGGCAATGATAATATCGCGAAAATGGATGCGGAAGAACTCGCAGATTTCCGGAGGGATCATCTCGGCTTTATATTTCAAGATTATCACTTACTTGACTCACTGACAGTTCGCGAAAATATCCTTTTACCACTGGCGATTGCTAAAAAGCCAGCCGCAGAGATTAAGGAACGTGTAGAAACAATTGCCCGCACATTCGGCATTTCAGAGCTACTAGACAAATTTCCTTATCAGATTTCAGGTGGACAAAAGCAACGAACAGCTGCAAGTCGTGCGTTAATCTCAAATCCTAAGCTAATTTTTGCAGATGAACCAACAGGGGCATTGGATTCAAAATCGGCAACGGATTTGCTGGGAAGTTTAAGTACCTTAAATACTGAGCACGAAGCAACTATCATGATGGTTACACACGATGCATACGCCGCAAGTTTCTGTCGCCGTATTTTATTTATCAAAGACGGTAATCTATCGAAAGAGTTATTCCGTGGTATGAAAACACGCAAGCAATTTTTTCACATGATTTTAGAAGAGCTTGCACACATAGGCGGTGATGTGCATGACATTATTTGATATTGCGTTAAAAAATATTCGTCGCAACTTAAAAAGTTATTCACTTTATATCGGATCGACCATTTTTTCAATCATTATTTACTTTACATTTGTGACACTTAAATATAGTGAGGATATACAATCACTCGCTGAAGCATCAAAACAAATTAAAGGCATTATGAGTGTTGCAGCGTTTGTATTAATGATTTTCGTCGCGATATTCATTGTCTACTCGAATTCATTCTTTATGAAAAAAAGAAAAAAGGAAGTTGCCCTCTATTCACTTTTAGGTGTCCGTAAACGTTCCATTGGCTCCTTATTATTCTTTGAAAATATGGTCATCGGAATACTGTCACTCGCTGTTGGCATAGGGCTTGGTTTTTTGTCCTCACAGGGATTACTGACAATTTTGGTGAGTTTGATGGGACTGGATATTGATATAGGATTTGCATTTTCAATCAATGCAGTGATGAATACACTGATTGTTTTCTTCATCATCTTTCTTTTTACATCACTCCAGGGCTATCGTGTAATTTATCAGTTCAAGTTAATCGATCTATTTCATGCCTCGCAAAAAGGAGAGGAATTACCCAAAGCTCGTATTATCGCAGTTTTTTTAGGTGTGTTAATGGTAACTGCAGCTTACTGGCTCGCGTTACAAGATTTGATGACATCTGACATTTGGCGGAAATTGGGACTAGCGATGCCGCTTGTGATTATCGCTTTGACAGTGATTGGCACATACTTACTATTCCATAGTGTACTTGTATACGTACTATCGACGATGAAAAAACAGGAGCGCTGGGCATGGAAAGGGCTTAACTTAATGACGGTATCACAGCTATTGTACCGAATTCGTGGCAATGCGAAAACACTTACGATTATTGCTATTTTAAGTGCCACGACGATTACATCAGGTGGTGCAGTATTTGGAATTTACTACAATGCTGAAAAGAATGTATTGACCGATTCGCCTTATACATTTATGTGGGAGGGTACCCCGCAAGACATTGACCCGGAAATCATTGAACGGGAAGCAATCATAAAAAGCAAGACACTTCGTGTTGTAACGGACGAACAGGAAATGGAATATGCAGTCATTAACCAATCTACATTCGAAAGACTAGCGAAAGACTTAGAATGGTCGGATATTCAACCGTTTACGCAAGATGAGATTGTAATGATTGACGCAAGTTACGATGAACGTTGGTCACAAAAGAATGACTCTGTAACAATTGAAGGAACGAAGTATGAGGTGGCGAAGTTGTATGACTTGGCTATCCTTAACACAATGACTTTTGGTGCAAGTGCCATTGTCGTATCAGATCAGTTATTTAACGAGATTAACGAAGTCGAAAAAACCTATCATGCTGTACAAGTAAAAGCCTTTAAAAGCCAACTTGCACTATCAAATAAGTTAGCGATGTCGACAGAAAACTTCTCCAGCGCAACACAAAATTATAAAGATTCGATTCAAGCATTCGGTTCTCTGCTATTTGTTGGTAGCTTTTTAGGACTCGTTTTCCTTATCGCAACAGGTAGTATCATCTTCTTCAAGGTGATGACTGAAGCAGAGGAAGACAAAGAAAAGTACATGATTCTTCGTAAAATAGGGGTTTCAAACAAAGAAATGAAGCGTACGATTCGTGGTCAGATCGGAATTGTATTTACAATTCCGCTCATATTGGGAATTTCTCACGGTGCAGTTGCATTAACCGCATTCTCAAGTTTACTCAATATGGACTTCCTTGTACCCGTCATCATTTGGATGGTAGCGTACGCAATGATTTATTCAATTTACTATTTCGTCAGCGTGCGCAGCATTCATAAACTAATTCAGTAAAATTATCTGGAGGGATAAACATGAAAAAATTATTTATAGGGATTGTAGTAGCAGTAATAGCAGTAATAGTCGGGGCCATTATTATACTAACAGTAGTCGATGTTAACCGATTTGGGAAAGACAATGCATATGTACAAATTACAACTACTACCACAGTGGATGAAGCAAAATTAAGCACTGGTGAAATCTTGAAAAGTTACTGGTATACACTACCGGCATACGACGAAAATGGCAAAAAGATTGACGTGGAATTTTCAGCGTCTAAAGAGCTACGTCAAGATGCATATTTAATGTTATATATTAAAAATGGGAATGACGTAACATCCTACGATGAGGTACAGTTAAATGATATTCCTGAAAAAGCAAAAAAGAAAATTGAAGGCTAAAAGGGTAGATAAAAATGCAAGCTTAAATGAATGATTCCGTACGACAGCTAGTGTAATTTCGATTAAATGGGACACCCCCCTAAGCCTGAAGCAAATCAGTTAGGACTATGGGGGGGCAATCTAAGTACTGCGGCTATTTTGAGTAGAATTTTCAGTCAACCAATAGAATATAAGTGACAGATCACACTGCTTCAAGAAAGGAAATTTTAATGCATAACAACACAGAAAGAATTTATTCGATCGATATCATTAGAGGATTTGCGATTATGGGGATTTTTTTAATAAACATCAACTCTTTTATATCTGAAGAAGCATATAGAAATTTACAAGGATCTTTATACGCTATCTTTACCGGTTTATTCATACATGGGAAATTCCATTTTATCTTTGCATTTCTATTCGGAGTTGGAGCTACTATTTTCCTCTCGCGTTTGGAGAGTAAAGGCTTAAGTACGTGGACTTATATACGTCGAATGCTTTTGTTATTTGTCTTCGGAATCGTTAACGTTGCGTTTTCAGCCCCTGACGTATTGATAGGTTACGCAGCCATTGGCACTTTATTGTTAGTGTTCATTCGCTTGAACAAACATTTCATTTTGGGCTGTGCATTATTTTTAACATTCTTCGTAGATATATATACACTTGTTCATCACTTTACTCCATTGTCAATTCCGGGCGAATTATTAAGTCTATTTGTAGTTGGACAAACGTTGGGTCATATGTTGTTGGGGTCTGTTTTATACAATTATGGTCTATTCGATGTAAAAACAAAGAAGCCATTGATAAAAATGATTTTTATAAGTACTGTTATTTTATCGATAGGCATATTGTGGTTACAAATAGAATTACATTTAAAATTCACTTTTTTTGTAAGTATTATTGGATTAATGTATATCACAGGCGGATTGCTTCTTTTGGAGCACAAAAGAGTCCGTACCCTTTTTGCAAGCGTGGTTCCATACGGTCGAATGTCACTGACAAACTATATTTTGCAAACCATTTTTGGGGTAACAGTCATTGCTTCAATGGTTTCGACACCTAAAGATGCTATAATCTACTGTGCTCTACTATTTACTGCACAACTACTATTTTCAAACGTATGGATGAAGCACTTTTACTTTGGACCGTTAGAATGGTTATGGAGAATGGGTACATACAAGTTTGTTCCGAAAATGAAAAGGTGAGAAGCGCACTAAAAGTGTATCCGTGGGTATTCCTAAAGTCGAATTTGATGTGCTTATCAAAACGGAAGAAACAGACGAGCGCTTTCATTTATTAAAAAAGGTTGTCGAAAAAAGATTTCCCGTCACGAAAATGATGATTTACAACTTGAAGTAGTGCACATCAAAATTAAATAATTTTATTGTCATTTTTCCACACTACCCGCTGAGAGATCAAATCGATTCGTGATTAGACGCATCTCTGTTCCTCGGCTATCGTTAATATCAACGATGCTAAAAACGAAGAGAAACTGAGTGTAGTTTGCAAGTTCTCGCCTACAAGAGCAGCCTCCATGGCATAAAAACTTTCTTTCCCACTAAAAAGGACTTTTTCTTTTCGGTTTCAATTAATGCAACACTAGTGTGCTTCAATGATCTAATGACTAATTATATGGAAAATCATTAAGAGGTGTTTTAGTAGATACTCAATATACAACAGTAACCGTAACCTTTACTTACTCAGTAAAGGTTTTTTGTATGGACGCTATTTGATTCCTCTACAAATAAGCGTTCGTATGGTAAATTAAGAACAATGTATGTAAAAGGAGTTACTGTAAAATGAAAAATTTTTTTGAAAGAAAAAAGAAAGAATTGAATATAGATTTGAATGAAGTGCAAAAGAAAGCAGTCCTACAAACGGACGGACCACTTCTACTTTTAGCTTGCCCTGGATCAGGGAAAACGACGACGATGATTATGCGCATCGGTTATTTAATTGAAGAAAAGAATGTAGACCCGAAACGGATTAAGGCGATTACCTTCAGTAAGGCATCTGCGCGTGATATGACAGAGCGGTTTACAAGGTTCTTCCCGCACAGTGCACGTGTCGACTTTTCCACAATCCATAGTTTGGCATTTATGATTGCACGTACTTATTTAGATAAGATAGGCACAACGTATGAGCTGATTGAAGGAAGTGGAACAGGTCGTCAGTCTATCAATAAGGCCTTTTTATTGAAAGGGATTTATAAAGACGTATTGAAAGAGGATTGCACCGATGACGAACTGTCGTCTCTGTCGACGTTCATCAGTGGGATAAAAAACCGTTTAATTCCCATTGAGGAATGGGAGGAGCTGAAGGGGCCTGTCGACAAGGCAGGGCGCATCGCAAGGAAATATGAACAACATAAGAGTCGGACAAATGGGCATCTGCTTCTCGATTTTGATGACATGTTGACAATTTCTGAACAGGCGCTTCGTGAAGACGAGCAACTTAGTGAGCGATTCCGTAACCTTTACGACTACCTTCTGACCGACGAAAGCCAAGACACCTCCCTTGTTCAACATAAAATTGTGGAGCATCTCGTTGCACATCATGGAAATCTCTGTGTTGTTGCAGATGATGATCAGTCAATTTATACGTGGCGGGGAGCAGAGCCGGATTATCTGTTAGATTTTAGGCGTGTCTATCCGGATGCTCAAGTACTGATGATGGAACGCAATTACCGCTCGTCAAAAGAAATCGTGGAGTTGGCTTCGACGTTCATCAAACGGAACAAAAAGCGCTATCCGAAAGACATGCATACAAAAAATGGCAAGGTAGAGCCGATCTATATTAAACAGCTGAATAGCCCGAAACAACAACTAGAATATGTAACGTACGAACTGCTTGGAGAGAAGAACTTGAATGAGATTGCTATTTTGTTCAGGAATAATTCATCTTCAACGATGTTCGTGAGTGAACTGCACAGGCGCGGTATTCCATTTTATATGAAGGATGCTGACGACAAGTTTTTCTCACATTGGATTGTCGAAGATATCTTGAACTTTATGCGTCTCAGTTTTAATACGGAACGGAAAGATATATTTGCTAAAATTATTATGAAAATGAATATTTTCATCTCGCGAAATATGCTCACACAATTTGAAAATACGGCAACAACGGGGAATGTATTCGATGCATTTATTCAAACGGTTGAAATGAAGGACAGTCAAGTTAAAAAGTTAGCTGACTATAAAAAGGGTTATGCTGTGATTCCTGACATGCGCCCGGAACGCGTAATTCAGCTAATTCGCAACGATCTAGGCTATGAGGCAGCACTTAAAAGTCGGGCTGAAAAATTCGGCTACAGAATCGATAGTCTCCTTAGCATTCTAGATACGCTGGAAGGAATTGCATCTCAACTAAAGACGATGGTCGAATTTGCGAGCCGCTTGAAAGAACTTGAAAAGGCGGTACAAAACGCAAAATCCAATACGTCTGAAAATGCGGTGACGTTATCGACGTTCCATAGTGCAAAAGGGCTTGAGTTTCGGCGTGTGTTCATGATTGACTTGCTAAAAGGGGTCATTCCATCTGAGGAAGATGAAGGGGACGCTGCAATGTTGGAAGAAGCGCGAAGGCTCTTCTACGTCGGTATGACACGTGCGAAAAGTCGACTTGAATTGCTATCATTCGGTCAGGACGAAGGGAAGCCGAAAGAAGATTCTAGGTTTCTGAATGAAGTACGAGGACTCCTTTTGAAACCAGGAGAAGCGAAAAAAGAACAGAAACCAGTAAAGATTACCAAAGCCTCGATTGCACTTAATCCTAATGGTATTAAAGACGGTGACGAGCTTGCAGTTGGAACAGCGGTTAAACACCGTGTATTCGGACAGGGTGAAATCATCCGGCGTGAGGGTGATGGAATTAATATCCAATTCGGTAAAGTGGAGAAGCGGCTGGATCTTGAAACGGTGCTTTCACTTAGGCTCCTCGAAAAAGTTAGCCAATGAGGAAGCTTTTGTGGATTGGTTTGGCTGGAGCGGCTGGGGCAATTATACGAGTGGTAATAGGTCGGATTGTTTCCAATGACTCGGGATTTCCCTTTTCTACGTTAACTGTAAATATAGTCGGGACGTTTTTGCTTTGTTTCATAGTGGCTGGGGCAGTTCAGAAATTAGTAGTGCATAAAGAATTACAAGATATCGTGACGTCGGGTTTTTTAGGTTCATTTACGACATTTTCGGCAGTTAGTATGGAGACTGTTTTACTGATACAAAAAGGTCAAATTATCGTGGCTGGATTGTATATCATTTTTAGTGTAATCGGAGGAATTTCTGTCGGTATGCTCGGCTTTCGTCTAGGCAGGAAGAGAGTGCGTACATGACGTTCATGGATATGGTGATGATAGGGATCGGAGGATTTTTCGGAGCTGTTATCCGGTATTTAATTTCGGAGAAATTGAATAATCAGGATGGGTTTCCGGCGGGGACATTACTTGTGAATTTGATAGGTGCCCTGCTGATTGGAATTACTTTCGGTCTTGCATTGCCATTATGGGCGATATTACTGTTGGCCTCGGGATTTGCTGGAGCGTTGACGACATTTTCCACGATGAATAAAGAGCTACTCATCATGTGGAGAAACGGTAAGAAAGGGAATGCGATAATCTATCTGATGCTCTTATATGTTACTGGAATTATCCTTGCATTTATCGGCTATCTAGTAGGAAGCAGTGTATACTGATTTTGTCAGTTTGAGTTGAGTCTATTGGGGAATAGAGTAGGAGACTACTAAAATTCCGAATGGAGGAAACGACATTGGACAGCAAACATAATGTTAATGAAAACAGTAAAGGTAAACAACTAGAGACATTCCGTTCACATGATGCAAGCAAAAAGATGACGACGAACCAAGGACTTAAAGTATCAGAAGATGAACATTCCCTAAAAGCGGGATTGCGTGGTCCGACATTGATGGAGGACTTCCACTTCCGCGAGAAGATGACCCATTTTGACCATGAACGGATTCCTGAAAGAGTCGTGCACGCAAGAGGCTACGCGGCTCACGGTGAATTTGAATTATATGAATCGATGAAAGACTATACGAAAGCGGCTTTCCTGCAGGAGCCCGGTTCGAAAACACCGGTATTCACACGGATTTCCACCGTTGCGGGCAGCAAGGGATCGGCAGAAACAGTACGCGATGTACGCGGATTTTCGGTGAAATTCTATACCGAAGAAGGAAACTATGATTTAGTGGGTAATAATATGCCAGTTTTCTTCATCCAGGATGCCATCAAATTCCCTGATCTTATCCATGCCGTAAAACCTGAACCGCATAACGAAATGCCGCAGGCGGCTTCTGCACATGATACTTTTTGGGATTTCGTTGTAAGTAACCAGGAGTCTGCTCATATGATTATGTGGCATATGTCCGATCGCGCGATTCCGCGGAGTTTCAGGATGATGGAAGGATTCGGGGTGCATACATACCGATTGGTGAGCGCCGAAGGAAAAGCGCATTTTGTGAAATTCCACTGGAAACCGAAACTAGGTGTTCACTCCCTCGTTTGGGATGAAGCGCAGAAAATCGCCGGGAAAGATCCTGATTTCCACCGCCGTGACCTTTGGGAATCCATTGAAAAAGGGGACTTCGTCGAATTTGAATTTGGAGTCCAATTGATTGAAGAAAAAGATGAGTTCATGTTTGATTTTGATATCCTGGACCCGACCAAGCTATGGCCGGAAGAGAAAGTGCCCGTCAAAATTATCGGGAAGATGACATTGAACCGTAATGTCGATAATGTATTTGCCGAAACGGAACAAGTCGCATTCCATCCGGGAAGTGTGGTTCCTGGGATTGATTTCTCAAATGATCCATTGCTGCAAGGCCGCTTGTTTTCGTATACGGATACGCAGCTCATACGCCTTGGCGGACCGAACTTCCATGAGTTGCCGATTAACCGCCCAGTGTGTCCAATCCATAACAATCAACGTGATGGCTATGGCAGACAGGCAATCAATGTGGGGCAGGTCAGCTATCATAAAAACTCTTTGGCAAACAATACACCGACGACTTCTACCGAAGACGAAGGCGGTTTCGTCCATTATCAGGAGAAAGTAGAAGGTCGCAAAATTCAAGCGCGTAGTGAATCATTTAGTGATCACTTCTCGCAAGCACGTCTTTTCTGGAACAGTATGACACTGCAAGAAAAAAAACATATCGTCGATGCATTCAGTTTTGAAGTCGGTAAGGTGAAAAATAAGAATGTCAAACAGCAAGTTGTGGATATGTTTGTCAATGTCGACAAAGGGTTGGCAACTGCTATTGCTGAAGCGGTAGGCGTCAATCAACCGGAGGGCGTGGAATCGGATGTGACCGAGTTGTCCCCAGCCCTAAGCCAGGAATTAACGACGAAATTGCCGACTACACGTAAAATCGCCATTCTTATTGGTGAAAAATTCAATGGAAGCGAAGTGGAAACGGTTGTCAAAGCCTGTCTTGACGCAGGGATGACTGTGAATATTGTCGGCGAGAAGTTAGGTTTGGTTCATGGTGAAGATAAACTGGCAGTCGAAGTGACGGAGACTTTCCTCACTGTCCATTCTGTTTTGTATGATGGACTATACGTCGTCGGAGGCGAGGCGGATAATCCAAGAAAACTTAAGCAAGATATCGTCAATTTTATCAACGAAGCTTTTCAGCATTATAAACCGATCGGTATCGCCACAACAGGTAAGCCTTTCTTCGAGGCGTCAGATGCGGAAGTTGGCCCGGGTATCGTACTAGCAGGTGCTGCAGATTTTAACAGCGAATTTATCGCTGCCGTCGCCGCACACCGGCATTGGGAACGTAAAATCTATTGATGGAGTGAAAGTGAAGCGGTCGTCACCTAGGTGGCGGCTGTTTTCATTTGGTTGCATAAATGGTAACATTGAATGTTACAACTAATGAACTAGTAAAAGGATGACGAATACATGAAACAAAACAAAAAGAATGCTGGCACTTTACTGAGAAAACCGGCAGGTATAGTGAGTATCGGTATCGTTTTACTCGCGTTGATTGTGTACAATATTTTCTTTCCGGAACAAGAACCAGAATCAGATCCGAGTCGTTCGGGTTTAATCCCAGTGGAACTTGTGAAGACAATTGATGGGGATACGATTAAAATTATGTATGAAGGTGAAGAGCAGAATGTCCGGTATTTACTAATTGATACACCGGAAACGAATCATCCGCGTCTTGGAAAGCAACCATTCGGTGAGAAAGCAAAAGAGCGCAATCGTGAGTTGATGAGTAGTGGAAAACTCGAAATTGAATTTGATATCGGTGGGAAAACAGATAAATATGATAGATTGCTTGCTTATCTTTACATTGATGGTGTGAGCGTTCAGGAAACTCTGTTGGAAGAAGGACTCGCTCGTGTGGCTTATGTCTATCCACCAAATACACGACATCTCGACGCTTATAAGAAAGCAGAAGAGAAGGCCAAAAAAGCGGGAATCGGTATCTGGACGCTTGAAGATTATGCGACTGATCGCGGATTTGACAGTGGAACGTATACAGAAACCCAACCTGAATCCGGTACTAAAGAAATGTTTACTAATTGTACGGAACTGCGTCAGAAATATACAAATGGTGTGGGAAAAGGGCATCCTGCTTACGTTGAAAAAATGGATGGCAATAAAGACGGTAATGCATGTGAACGTTGATGTTCAAAAAAATAGAAGTGAACCCGCTCGTTGTTTTACATAAAGGTAATTCTCAATCAGCGAGGGTCTTATTGCTCGTTAAGGCGAGATAAATTTCAATTCATTTTGGTTACTAGTATTGTGGTTAGATATAATTAAAAGAGCAGAGGGGGAGATTGTAATGAGTAATGAAATTCCGCTTATTAGATGTGGCTGGGCTGATGCGAATACATTTGAAAGAGATTATCACGATAATGAATGGGGAGTTCCAGTTCATGACGATAATAAATTGTTTGAACTACTTATTTTAGAAGGTAAACAAGCGGGTTTAAGTTGGTCAACAATTTTAAAAAAGAGGGATACAATTAGTGAGGCATTTGATTATTTTAATGCAGAGAAAATTGTCAAGTATGATCAAAATAAGATAAATGAACTTTTGAATAATGAAGGTATTATTAGAAACAAGTTAAAGGTTAATGCTGTTATTGCGAATGCTAAAGCGTATTTAGCATTAGTGGATGAATACGGGACCTTTGATTCTTTTTTATGGAAGTATGTGAATTACGAGCCGATCCGAAATGTATGGACTGAAATTTCAGACGTCCCTGCGTCAACAGAACTATCAGCATTGATTAGCAAAGATTTGAAGAAGCTAGGATTCAAATTTGTAGGTCCTACAACTATTTATGCTTACATGCAGGCAATAGGGATGGTGAATGATCATCTCGTAAAATGTTTCCGACACTCAATGTTAAATTGATTTTATGTTTGATAAAAAACTGTAGTGAAATATAAAGGTGAAGTTTGATAGTTTCAACTACATAAAATCTATACAGCAAACATGCTTAAATCGGTTATCGATTTAAGCATGTTTTATTAATTGCTCAAATAAAAGTAGTCCTGTTTTTTTATACCACTCTAGTCTGGTGGATAATTGTGTGGAAAAATACAAACATATGTATGCTTAACAGCAACACACAAAGTTACACGTAAAATATGAGTAATCCAAAAAACGATAGTCACAGACAATCTCCCACATCGAAAGCAAGCACTTGAACTCATTTTTTGTAATTAGTTTAGATTCCTCTCAAATGTAACATTGGCGTCACAATGAGACTGTATGGTACTAGTAAGGGGAAATCATTGCTATGAAATTCCATTAGATTTCGAGCTTGTTGTGAAATGAAGAACTATTAACTTTAAAAGTTGATGTTGGATCAGATTTTTCGTCTACTTGGAACCATTAGTCACATAAATGACTATGAATAAATTCACATGAAAGACCTTAGATAGGTGTTAGTAATAATAAGTAAAAAAGGTAGTGAAGAATTGAAAAGGTTAGTTTTAGGAATAATAAAATGCTTGGTTATAGCTAGCATAGTAGTAGCTGGATTGGCTGTATATTCAATTAAAATAGAGCCAAAACGCCTTGTTACACAGGAGTATGAACTCGAGTTTTCGTCGGGAGGCGAGGATTCCATAAGGGTAGTACAGTTTTCAGATGTCCATTTAGGTCCGAATTATTCGTTAGAGCAGCTAGAGAGGCTTGTAGACAGAATCAATGATCTTGAACCTGACGTAATCGCTTTTACGGGAGATCTCATGGATGTCGCATTTGAGTTCGAAGGGAAGTCTGAAATAAGTGGAATATTGGGTAAGCTAAGCAGTAGATATGGCAATTACGCTGTTTGGGGAAACCATGACCACGGAGGTGGTGGAGTCAGGTTCTACGAAGATATTATGATGAAATCAGGATTTACACTACTTAAAAATCAGAGTAGCACATTAGAACTTGAAAGTGGACAAGTACTAAATATTATAGGCCTAGATGATGCCATGCTTGGAAAACCGGATATTCAAAAGGCATATTCAGATGTTGACAATCAGGGAGCTAAGCTGCTTCTGTTGCATCAGCCAGACCTTGTGGACGATATAGGGTATGACAATTTTGATTTGGCACTGGCAGGACATAGTCACGGAGGGCAGGTTGATATTCCGACGCTTGGACCTGTAGTGACACCCCCACTTGCAAAGAAATATAGAAAAGGGATGTACCAGCTAGGAATTCATACGCATCTTTATGTGAATAGCGGAATCGGCACAACGAGGATACCTATTAGGCTTTGGAGCCCTCCTGAGATATCGGTGTTTGACATAACTATATGATCCTTCGTTTTGATTATTTTTGACCTTTTGAAGGCTTCTCCTGAGTTGACCATACTTTCATGATGCCTTTTTTGTTTTTCTTTTGTAATAATAAGGTTTCATTCAATGTTTTTAACTCAAAGGGGGAACGAGAAATGAATATTCTGATAGCGGATGATGAACCGCAAATGGTAAAGATACTTTCAGCCTATTTCAGAGATGAAGGCTTCAATGTCCTGGAGGCTAGGGATGGACAGGAAGCATTGGATATATTTGAATCAACCAAGATTGAATTAGCCATTTTAGATTGGATGATGCCAATAATCGATGGAATAGAGGTATGTAAATATATTAAGGGAAATAGTCAGACTAAAGTTCTGATATTAACAGCTAAAGGTCAAAATGAAGATGAAATAAAGGCCTTAAATGGTGGGGCTGATGACTATATCAAGAAGCCATTTGATCCAAGGATATTAATCTTAAGAGCTAAAAAGCTAATGAATAGTGGTGAAGAAATTAAGTTCAGAAATATTAGGATAAAGGAGAATGAAAAAAAAGCATATAAGGGAGAAGAACCATTGCAACTTACAAAGATAGAATATGATTTGTTACTGGTCTTCATTAAAAATAGAGGCGTTATTTTATCGAGAGATAGACTTATTGACATAGTTTGGGGCATGGATTATGACGGAGATTATAGAACAGTAGATACCCACATCAGAAGATTAAGAACCAAAATTGGGGATGACATTATCAAAACTTATAGAGGCATTGGGTACTGTCTGGAGGTGAAGGAAGATTAAAATTAGGCACAAGCTTGCAGTTGGCATATCATCCATTGTAATTTCTACTTTTATATTTTTAATACTAATAAATGTTTTCCTAGTGGACAGATATTACATTTACGAGCAAAGAAAGGTATTAGACGAGGTAGCTAGCGATATACTCAGTGTCCCTGAAAATGATTTTTTAAACGGATTGAAACAAATAGAAGAAGAATATGCCGTAACTATTGTTCATTCAGAGATTAGTGGAAGTTTGAATCAAATTAATGAAAGAATAAAATTAGCGTTTGAAATTAAAAAAATAAAGCTAAACAAATTTTGGATTACTGAAAGTACGTTAAATGCTTTGCAAGAGAAAAACATTAATAAGATATACGATCAAGGTGTAAGCAAATATAAAGTATTAACTAAATTTATAAAAATAGATAATACTATTATTGCTATAGGATTTCCATTGCCACATATGGAAGAGGCAATCGAAATAATAAATAGATTTAATATGTTTTTTATGATCATTTCAGTAATTTTGATTATTTTTTTAGTAGTGATCATTTCTAAAAAAATTACAAGGCCTTTGGAATCCTTAAAAAATTTGTCTCGCGATATAGCCGATTTAAAATTCAGGAAAGAAGAGATTAAAACTAATGATGAGGTAGGAGAACTTGCAAAGAGTATAAATAGTATGAGTGAAAAATTAGAGAAAGCGCATTATGAAATCAATGCTCAAAATATGAGAATGAGAGAATTAATGTCTGATGTGTCCCATGAGTTAAAAACGCCACTATCAATCGTGAAAGTTTATGAACAAGGTATATTGGACGGTTTAGATGACGGAACATTTAGGGATGTAATTGAAGAACAGATTGAGAAAATGGATTTATTAATCGCGAAGCTTTTGTTTTGGACAGAATTAGAAAGTAGTTCATTAAATAAATCTGCTTTTGATTTAGGCAAAAGGATTATAGCCATCACGGGAAAATACACACTGATAATACAGGAAAACAGTATTGATTTTTCATTAAATATAGATGCGGATGAGGACTATTTTATTCATGCAGAACAAGAAGGAATAGATGTTGTGCTCGATAATTTAATTACCAATGCTATTAAATATTCCAATGATAAGCGTATTGAAATTACTTTAACTAAAAGCAATAATATCGTCAAGCTTACGATTGCTAACGGGGTTGGCGAAATTGATGAAAATGAATTAGAAAGTATATGGAGACCATTTTACGTATTAGAAAAATCAAGAAGTAAGGAGCTCTCTGGTACAGGTTTGGGATTGCCTATTATCAAGACCATTTTGGATAATCACAATTTGGATTTTGGGTTTGAATTAAAAAATAATAGGCTAACGTTTTCTGTAACATTCGCGTAACAGACGCAGGTTATTCTAGTTATGGAGGATTGTTAGCTCGACTTGTCGTTCTAGTTTAACAAAATGGGCTTTCTGTTGATTAATTTGGATTCCCAACTTTTCAATATAGGGTAGATTAATCGTGATAAACAACATAATTTCAGTTGGTTCTCCATGACTAATTTCTTTGACTGGATATTTCATCGGGATGTCCTCCTTTCTATAAGCCATATAAAGAGTTTTGAAACAATTCATGTACCTAAGTAGTTACAATAAAACATGATATGAAATTTAATGATAGGTGGATTTATGGATGGGAAAAAGCGAACGAAGAAACAAAAAGCGTAAAAGACTAAGGAATTTCTTTATCGTGACGACATTGATTTTGTTAGTGGGAATCATATATGGAGTAGTCCAATACAAAAGTGGACTGGCTATGGCAAACAAAGGATTGGCTAAAGAAGAAGAAACGTTATTTGATGATTTTGAAGGTGCAGATCCACAATTTGGTGAAATTAATGTTCTGTTATTAGGTAGTGACTCTCGGGGAGAGGAAGTTGCACGGGCTGATACGTTAATGATTGCTCATTATAATCAAACGACTCATCAGATGAAACTCGTATCGATCATGAGAGATACATATGTGTTTATCCCGGATTACGGATACCATAAAATGAATACGGCCTTTTCTCTTGGAGGTCCGGAGCTTGTTAGGAAAACGATAAAGGAAAATTTCGATGTCAATATTGATTCCTATGCGATTGTTGACTTTACTGGATTTTCAAAAATTGTAGATGTTATAGCACCTGATGGAATAGAAGTTGATATTCCATACGCCATGTCTCATGGAATAGGAATGACCTTACAGCCAGGAAACCAAGTTTTAAATGGCGAACAGTTACTTGGGTATGTTCGTTTCCGCCACGATATTCATAGTGATTTTGGGCGAGTGGAGCGGCAGCAGGAGGCGTTGTCGAAATTAAAGGATGAGGCTGTCAGCATCCACAGTATACTAAATTTCCCTAAGTTACTTGGCGTTGTTGAACCTTATATTAATACAAACGTTGACAATCGAACAATCCTTACAATCGGTAAAGGTTTGCTTATTGGGAAGGCAGAAAATATAGAGACGTTACGTATCCCTGTTGAAAACTCTTTTGAAGATAAGCGTGTAGCAGCAGGGGCAGTTCTAAGTATCGATTTCGAGAAAAACAAACAAGCATTACAACAGTTTTTGTCGACTGAAGAAATCAAGAAGTAAGGGGCTTTCTGGTACAGGTTTGGGCTTACCTATTATCAAGACCATTTTGGATAATGACTATATGGATTTTTGGTTTGAATAAAAAAATAGTAGGTTAGTGGTCTTTGTAACATTCGCGTAACACACCTAGATTACACTAGTTATGGAAGTGGATTGTTAAACGGATTTGTCGTTCTAGTTCATTTACTCGCATACCTAGTCTAACAATATGGGTTTTCAACTTTTCAATATAGAGTAGATGATTCGTGATAAACACGCAATTTCAGTTGGTTCTCACTGACTAATCTCTTCTACTTGTTTGGTTCATCGAGATTTACTCCTTTCTATATGAATTTGGGATAGTAATTGATGCCCATATAGAGAGTTTTGAAACAAATTATGTACCTAAGTAATTATACGAACAAATTTTTTGTTCTATTTTTACTATAAAAATGAAAGGAGGATACAATGGTTTTTTCAAGTCTTTTGTTCATTTATTTGTTTCTACCCATCAGCATAATACTTTATTACTCAGTGAGAAATAGAAAGTTTAAAAACATTATTTTATTAATGATTTCATTATGTTTTTATGCTTGGGGTGAGCCAGTATGGATTGTCCTATTACTTATTAGTGGTAGTATTGATTATTTTCATGGTTTGTATATTGAAAGGTTTCATGGAACAAAATGGGCTAAATATGGTGTCGTTTCTTCCATTATATTAAATCTATCCTTGTTAATTGCATTTAAGTATAGTGCTTTCATCTATGAAAATGTAAATCTTGTTTTTAATACGTCGTTCCAAGTACCAGATGTTGCATTACCAATTGGTATATCATTTTATACCTTCCAAACAATCTCTTATACAGTGGATGTGTATCGAGGAAAAGTACAAGCACAAAGAAAGTATTCTACTTTCCTTTTGTATGTGTCGTTATTTCCGCAGCTAGTTGCAGGGCCAATCGTAAGATATTCGGATATTGCTAAACAAATAGAGCATCGAACTACAAATTTTAGCCAAATCAGTGATGGTGTGAATCGATTTTTAGTTGGATTAGGAAAAAAAGTATTGCTAGCTAATACAGCTGGTAGTTTTGCAACGATGTTTATGGAGCGTTCTTCGGAAAGCTTAAGCGTAACAGAGGCATGGTTTGGTATTGCGATGTTCTCGTTACAGATATACTTTGATTTTTCAGGATATTCAGATATGGCTATAGGTTTAGGGAAGATATTTGGCTTCGAATTTAAAGAGAATTTTAACTTTCCATATATTTCACGATCTGCTACAGAATTTTGGAGACGCTGGCATATATCTTTAGGTAGTTTCTTTCGAGACTATGTGTATATCCCACTTGGCGGAAACCGAAAGAATCAATTTTTAAATTTGATGATTGTATGGTTTCTAACTGGAATATGGCATGGTGCCAGTTGGAATTTTGTTATTTGGGGACTGTATTTTGGGGTTTTAATTTACTTAGAGAAAAAAGTATTAGGAAGAATTTTAGAAAAACTGCCGAGAATTGTTTCACACTGCTATTTACTAGTGGTTGTAATTATAGGTTGGACCTTCTTCTATTTTACAAATATGAATGAAGCTTTCTCTTATTTAAAAGTTCTCTTTGGCTTTACTAATCAAAGCTTCGCTAGTACTGAGTTAACTATTATTATAACTAATAATATTTTTTGGCTAGTGATTGCTATTTTATTATGTACACCACTAATCCAAGTCATTGGGAAAAAAAATTTCAATGGTGCTATACACAAAAGTTGCTTGGTTGTTGTAAATGTTATGATTTTAATCCTATGTACAGCTGTTCTGGTTAGCGAAAGTTATAATCCATTTCTCTATTTTAGATTTTAAGGAGAGTAATGAATGAAAAAAGATAATATATTCGAGAAAATTCATATCGGCATTATGGTTGGAATTGTAATGGTGGGCTTTACATTATTCATTCTATTACCAAAAAGTAATATTTCTGAAGATGAAAAGCGTCAATTAACATCCTTTCCTACTTTTTCAGCGGAAAGCTTTCAAAACAAAAGTTATTCCAAACAACTAGATTTGTATGTGAATGATGCCTTTCCGTTTCGTGAGCAGCTCATTGAGTTAAGTTCCCTTTATAGTAATGCAAAAGGAATACGATCAGGAACAGATGAGATACAAATATACAGTTCACAGAAATAAACATAAGGGGATAAAAATAAAATGAAAAAAATTATAATAGTTTCAGCAATTGCGACCCTACTAGTTGCAGGGTGTGCTTCTAAAGACATAGAAAATAAAAGTGGTAGTTCTGTAAAGGAAGAGAGTAAAGAGAATATTGTTGAAGAAAATAAACAAGAAGTTACAGAGAATACCACTGCTGAAAAATCCGGTTCCATTATTACACTAGGCAATCGAGCAGTCGAAATATTTTACGGAAATGAAGAAAATGCAAAGCGATATTCCAATACTATTTCAAGTATGAAACAAACTCTAGGAGAGCATGTAGAAGTTTATAATATGGTAGTTCCAACAGGTGTAGAATTTGCGCTACCGAAAAAATATCAACATATGTCTACACCGCAAAAACCTGTCATTGATAAAATTTATGACAATCTTGATAGCGGTGTTAAGATTGTTGACGCGTATAAAGCATTAGAAAAACATAAAAATGAGTATCTATATTTTAATACGGATCACCATTGGACATCGCTAGGTGCATATTATGCTTACGAACAATTCGCGAAAGAAGCAGGATTTAAAGCGAAATCATTAGATGAATACGAAAAATATTCTAAGAAAGAATTTTTAGGTACACTTTTCACACAAACGCAAGATACTAAACTAAAAGAGAATAAAGATGTAGTTGATTATTATAAGATTCCAGTTGATTACGAGGTATTTCGATATGAAAAAGGGAAGGAAGATACAGCAGTTCCTTCAACGTTATATGCTGATTATGTAAATGGTGTTAATGCTTACTCTGTATTTTTGCATGGAGATTTTCCAATGATTAAAATTCAAAATAATGATAGTAAAGTAGGGAAGAAGCTAGTCGTTGTAAAAGAGTCTTATGGAAATGCGTTTGTGCCATTTTTAATCCCTCATTATGACGAAATTTATGTAGTGGATTCTAGATATTACAATAGTAGTTTAAAGAAATTGGTAAATGAACAAGCAGTAACAGAAGTATTATTTATAAATAATATTTTTGCTGCGAATACCGGAAAAATTGTGAAAACAATTGAAGAATTACAGTGAAAAAAGAAGCCTAATAGAAGCTATTAGGCTTCTTTTTTATGTGATATCAAGTCCATTGTGGATTTCTGCTTCGAATTAGAAAATAATAGGTTAGCGGTTTTTGTAACATTCGTGTAACAAACCCAGCATACTCTATTTATGGAGGTGTAATACATGAAAAAAATACTATCAATCATGTTAATTGTTGCAATTGTAACAAGCGCTCTTATTGGGTGTGTGGACGACAAAAAAGTAACAAGCAAAGAGGTCCATTCAAAAATAAATAATCAAGATTTTAACTTTAGTGTTGATCCGGAAACACTAACGGTTAAGGTGGAGTCTAATGGAATTTCTGAGAGTGTATCGGAACCATTGGAGAAAATGGAAGTTTCGAATTTAAAAGACAATGGAGATACGATTACCTGGACCTATTTGGAAAAGGGAATTGAGGTTAATATCAAAAAAAAAGATAAGTATGTAGATGTAACCATGAAATCCAACAAAGATGAAGACAACATGTTTGCATGGCCAAAAGTGAAAGGTGATGGATATATGCTCCCATTAAATCAAGGGAAGCATATTCCGAGCAATGATTCAGTATGGAAAGATTATTTAAGTGAAGAAAAAATGAAGGTGATTGAAGCTTTCTCTATGCAGTTTTTTGCAGTTGATAAAAGTGCATATTCGCTAGTCTATATAATTAAAAATCCTTATAATAGTGAAGTTGTTTTTAATACCGAAAATGATATAGAGTTTACTTTCAATCATGAATTTCCAGCGATTAATGAAGAGAAGGAATACGGATTTAGAATATATGTAACGGAAAAAAATCCAGTAGATGTTGCAAAGACCTATAAAAATTATTTGGTTGAACAGGATGACTTCAAAAGCTTGGGGGATAAGGCTGAAGAAAATAGTAATATCGAAAAGCTTTACGGTGCACCCCATGCTTATTTTTGGGATAGAACTGTTATTTCAGAGGAAAATATAAAATGGGCAAAACTAAGAGACAGTTTCCCTGAAAAACTGAGATTATGGATTCAGGAGTTATTAACTACTAAAGTGGAGGACGGAGCAGAACTTTCATCGGCCTTTGATGATTTAAATAACTTAGATTATGTAGACAAGTATATTGAAACTAGAATAATAAATGGCTTAAGTGCCGTAATGCAGCTAAAAGAATTCTATAATCCGGAA
This sequence comes from Sporosarcina sp. ANT_H38, assembly GCF_008369195.1. GTDB lineage: Bacteria > Bacillota > Bacilli > Bacillales_A > Planococcaceae > Sporosarcina. The sequence continues at coordinate 50,519 of NZ_VOBC01000001.1, forward strand.
ATTTTTACTGAAGCTGATAAAGAAACTCGAGAGTTATTAAACAAGGGAATAGACAATTTAAATCCTGTTGAATTAATTGACCTAAATAAGCGTTTATTAAAAAGTATACTTGGCGATGTAGTTGACCCAATAGAGCAGTGGGCAGATGCAAATACTGTTGATGTGATAAAGGATATGAAGGATTCAGGGTTAGAAAATATGTGGATTGGTTTGGATGACTGGCAGGAAGGATTCATTAAACCAGAGTTAGTAAAAGAAGCAGAAGACCTGGGCTATTTAATTGGTACTTATGATTCGTATCATTCAATCCATGAACCAGGTAAAGAGAAGTGGGAAACTGCTAAGTTTAAGGATACTTCACTTTACGTGAAGGCAACTGTCACCAATAAAGAGGGGAACAAGATTGAAGGATTCCAAGGTGAAGGTAGAAAGTTGAATCCGACGCTTGCAATGCCTAGTGTAGAAGAAAGATTAACTTCGATTTTAAATACGGGCTTAGCATTTAACTCATGGTTTTTAGACACAGATGGCACTGGGGAGATTTATGATGACTATTCGCCAGAACATATTACTACTGAAAAGGAAGATATCCAGGCTAGAATTAAGAGAATGGAATATCTGCAAAAAGAATGGGATATGGTAGTCGGAACTGAAGGCGGAAATGATTTTGCTAACAAAACGATTGCTTTTGCACATGGCATAGAAACGCCAGTATTTTCTTGGATGGATGAGGATATGAGTAAAAACAAAGAAAGTGAGTACTATGTAGGGAGATACTATTCGAGTACTGGCGGAGCTCCTGAACTGTTTTCTAAACAAATACCTGTAAAGGATAAGTACAAGAAGTTATTTTTGGATTCAACCTACACGATCCCGTTGTATAAGTTGGTTTACAACGATTCAGTGATTACGACTTATTGGTGGGGATGGGGAACCTTAAAAATAGAAGATGAAATAGCTAATAGGATGTTGTATGAGATACTTTATAATGTACCCCCTTTATATCATTTAGATAAGCACGAGTGGGAAAAACATAAAGATACAATCGTAAGACATTCTAAGGTATGGTCAAATTTTAGCGAAAAAGCAATAACGAAAGAAATGACGAATTTCAAAATCATATCAGGTGATAGATTAGTTCAAATGACTGAATATGGTAAATTGTTAAGTGTAGTAGCCAATTTTTCGGATGTTGAGTTTGATTATCAAGGCGAGATAATACCAGCAAAATCATTGCTAATTATTGATAAAAATAATAAAAGCATCTATACACCGGAAAAGTGAGCGCCAAATTCTCCGCATTCTAATCCATGTTAGTTAGTAGACGATCGTTCCGAGGACTAAATTCGAGCATGGATTCGACTGTGAAACTGCGTTATGAATATAAATCGGCTTGAAAAAATGAGTGGCATTAAAGTCGGTTTTGCGTACGAGTATTGATAATCAAGTGAAGAGAAAGAAAATACTTAGTTTTCTGTGTTTATTGAACTGCTTGACATGTCCGCTGAACGTGATAAGATTCAAATCAATTACTTTTATGTGCCGGCAGGATGCAGGTATGCAGTCGGGAAGGATTGAATTACATCCTTGCTTGTTGCGACATGACGTCGCGCATTTAGACTGCCTTCCTTAATTCGAAAAAGTATTAAAATTAAATATATTTGAGAGATGGTCCAGTAATCATATTGCGAGCAGCAGCAAGAGACTGAATGGTAGGTGAGAATTCAGGCAACAATATGTATGAAGTACGCCATCGGTTAATCTCAAACTACTAATGAAGTGGATGACCAGTTTAGAACTGGCTCATCAATTAGGGTGGTAACGCGGAGAGCTCCTTCGTCCCTTTCCAAGGGATTGTAGGGGCTTTTTTGTATTCATTTTTTGCTTAGCTCCAGTTGCCCGGGGCTTGGAAAGTAGATTACGATGAAGAAGGATTCCGCACACACGAAAAAATTCAGGTTGTATCATCAAAGAAAAAGGGGATGTCGAAAATGAAAAAGGAACAATCTTTTGTAATGTCAATTATCCCAATACTCACTTTAATGATCGCTGCAACTTTGTCCATTTTTGTTTGGAAGGCTGGGATGCATATTCCATTAATGATTGGGGTGATTGTTGCTGCTGTCATTGCGAAAATATGTGGTTGGAGTTGGCGTGAAGTAGAAAAAATGATGGTTAATGGGGTATCCCGAGCATTGCCCGCCGTTTTTATTTTACTTATCATCGGAATAATTGTTGGAACTTGGATTGCAAGTGGCGTTATCCCAACGATGATTTACTATGGACTATCGATTATTGAACCTTCAATGTTTATACCGCTTGTTGCATTAATTACTGGAATTGTTTCGATTACATTAGGAAGTTCGTTTACTTCAATTGCGACAGTAGGACTTGCTTTTATGGCGATTGGAGAAGGACTTGGTTTTGCTCCGGGGCTTGTTGCAGGAGCCGTCATTTCAGGCGCCTATTTTGGCGATAAACTATCGCCGTTTTCCGATACGACAAACATCGCTCCTGCCATGGCGGAAACGGATTTGTTTAGTCATATTAAGCACATGCTCTGGGATACGATTCCTGCATTTGTCATTTCAATTGTTCTGTATTGGTTCGTGGGTATTTCAGCCGTAGCTAACAATACTGCAGATACGAGTGAAATTGATTTGATTATTAAAGGGCTGGAAAGTGTCTTTGTCATTCATCCGCTGCTGTTACTCATGCCAGTATTCACGATTTTCTTAATGATGAAACGCATACCCGCGATTCCAGCGTTAACAATTGTAGGACTTCTAGGTGCAGTACTTGCAGTCCTTGTTCAAGGGGTTTCCGCTTCCTCGATTGTTCAAGTGATGACGAGCGGATTTTCGGTAGATTCGGGTGTGGCTACAGTAGATTCGTTGCTTAATCGTGGAGGCCTCATGTCCATGCTAGCCACAATCGGACTGTTAATCATCGCGACATCCCTTGGGGGTATTTTAGAAGAAACAGGCTCTTTTGAAGTGTTAACGAGAAGAATGATGGGAAATGTACGCTCAACTGGAACATTGATCAGCTCGACAATCCTTTCAACTTTTGTCGTAGCTTTTGCAAGTGGTGCACAATTTCTAGCGATTATTCTACCGGCAAGGACGTTTGTTAAAACATATAAAGTGATGGGGATCGACACGAAAAACCTTTCAAGATGTGTCGAAGCAGCAGGCACAGTAGGAATAAACCTCGTCCCATGGAGTGTTCCGGTCATTTTTGCAGCGGACATTCTTGGCGTCAGCCCGGGCGAGTTCATCCCATTTGTTTTCTTCGCATTTCTAGTCCCAATCATTAATATCATTTTTGGTTTCACTGGCTGGACCATTACCAAGAAGGACTATAAAGATGCAAGTGAAATAAATACTAAGGGGGAAATAACGTTATGAGCGAAGTCATTTTACATGTGTTAGGAACAGCACAAGATGCTGGCCTTCCGCATCCGAATTGTTTTTGTAAAAACTGTGCGGAGGCAATCAGCAATCCGGAGAATAGGCGCTCTGCGGCGTCATTGGCAATTGTACTACCGAAAGAGAAGGCTTGGCATTTGATTGACGCAACACCAGACTTAAAAGAACAGATGGCAAGAGTACAAATCAAACACAATATGCAAGGTCAGCTAATGGCGAGCATCTTTTTGACACATGCTCATTTAGGTCATTACCCAGGGTTATTATTTTTAGGAAAAGAAGCGATTGGTGCAAATAAGGTACCTGTAATGGCGGGCACGAAAATGAAGAAAATGTTAGAAGAACAAGCACCTTGGAGCCAACTAACAAAACTTCACAATATTGACGTACGAGAGATTAGTGATGGACGAGCAATTGCCGTTTCACCTCATGTCACAGTCATACCTGTTGAAGTCCCTCACAGAAATGAATTTTCTGAGACATTTGCTTTTTGGATAAAAGGGGCGAAGAAGAAAGTTCTTTATATTCCGGATATCGATCGATGGGAACAATGGGACAAAGATATTTACGAAGCGTGCGAAGAAGCTGACATTTGCTTACTGGATGGGACATTCCATTCCGCTGAAGATCTTGAACAGATTGGCCGAGACTATCGGGAAATCCCTCACCCGCTCATGACAGAAACAATGGATCGATTACAAGATTTAGTTAAACGAACTGAGATTTACTTTATTCATCTCAATCACTCGAATCCCGTCATCGACCCGGATAAAACGATTCGTAAAGAGATTGAAATGAAGGGCTTTCATATTGCGGAGGAAGGAATGGAGTTTGCTTTGTGATTGAAGTCGCCGGAAATATTGGATTTGAACGCTGTAAGCCTATGTGGCTGATTGTGTATTCAATAGCAAGACCTTACTGAAAGAAAAGTAGATTATAAACTCTTCTTAATGGTAGAAAAGTGAGAAACTTAAGACTTAATAATAACTTGACTTACAACTGTAACGTGATAAGATTCAAATCAATTACTATTACGTGCCAGCAGGATGCGGGTATGCAGTCGGGAAGGATTGAATGACATCCTTGCTTGTTGCGACAGGACGTCGCACATTTAAACTGTCTTCCTTAATTCAAAAAAGTATTAAAACTAAATATATTTGAGAGATGGTCCAGTAATCATATTGCGAGCAGCAGCAAGAGACTGAATGGTAGGTGAGAATTCAGGCAACAATATGTATGAAGTACGCCGTCCGATTTTCTCAACTACTAATGAAGTGGATGGCCAGTCCAGAACTGGTCCATCAATTAGGGTGGTAACGCGGAGAGCTTCTTCGTCCCTTTCCAAGGGATTGAAGGGGCTTTTTTGTATCTAAAAATTGTTTTAAGTTTTAAACCATCGAGGAGGATTCCATCATGTTCCGTATAAAAGCAGTTATTTCACCGACATTTCTAGAAGCGATAGCACTTATTGCAACGATTGTAACGATAATTAGCGTCAGCATTGTTAAGTTTGGTGCAGTTCCGCACTTACCGATTTTGTTTTCAATTTTAGTATTAATTTGTTACGGTCTGCTCAAAAAAGTTTCGTACCGTAAACTTGAAGGTGGCTTAGTCGAAGGAGCAGGAGCGGGTATGAGTGCGGTATTCCTGTTTTTCTTCATTGGCATTTTAGTAAGCAGTTGGATCATGAGTGGGACGATTCCGACACTAATCTATACTGGATTTAATCTAATTACTCCGTCATTTTTCTTTGCAATTGTTTTTGTAGTTACTGCAATTGTTGGTGTTTCAATCGGTAGTTCGTTGACGACGGTAGCAACGGTAGGCGTTGCATTTATTGGGATGGCGACTATGCTCGACTTATCATTGGCTGTGGCGGCTGGAGCAATTGTTTCTGGAGCATTTTTTGGAGATAAGATGTCACCCCTGTCGGATACGACAAACCTGGCTTCATCCATCGTTGATGTCGACTTGTTTGAACATATTCGGAATATGAGTTGGACAACAATTCCGGCATTTGTTTTATCACTGATATTCTTTGCTTTCTTGTCGCCAAGTGTCACATTGAGCGATGTTGATAAAATTTCCTATTTCCAAGAAGGATTGTTGGACACGGGGATGATCCACTGGTATACAGTAATACCGTTAATTGTTCTCTTCGTTTTAACAATAATGAAAGTCCCAGCGCTAATGACATTGGCATTAAGCTCGGTCAGTGCAATTGCAATTTCCTATTTCCATCAGAGTTTCAGCGCACCGGAAGTATTTAAGATTTTATTCGAAGGCTTCGTTTCAACGACAGGAATCGAAGATATTGACGCACTACTCACACGTGGCGGCATGCAAAGTATGATGTTTACAATTGGTTTGGTATTGTTGGCACTTAGTATGGGTGGATTGTTATTTACACTTGGAATTGTCCAATGTTTACTCGAGAAAATTGAAAGCCTTTTAAAGAAAGTTTCATCGGTAATTGCAGCGTCCGCGTTAACTGCGATTGGCATTAATGTGTTGATTGGTGAACAGTATTTGTCGATATTATTGACAGGGCAAGCTTTCCAATCACAATATGAAAAAGTAGGTCTTGCCAATAAGAATTTAAGTAGAGTTATGGAGGATGCCGGTACTGTTGTTAATCCGCTTGTACCATGGAGTGTTTGCGGTATTTTCATCACTGGTGTGTTAGGTGTTTCGACAGTGGAGTATTTACCATTCGCATTCTTTTGCTTGTTGTCACCAATTTTAACGATATTGTTCGGGTTTACTGGGAAAACATTGACGTATCTGAAGGACGAAAAGGTAAAAGTGTAAAACACGAAGGAGCACACCTGTTAGGTAGTGCTCCTTCGTGTTTGGAAATTAGTTTTGAAGGGAATATATTGTGGAAACACCGAAAATGCTATTTATTGTATATTATGGAACCATTTGAACGTTGGCGACGTATAAGTAGTTGAGTTGTTCCATATTGTAATGAATATGTCTATAAGACTTAAGGATATGGGGTGCTGGTATATCCATGAAAATCGGTCGATTAGTACTCTTATTAACTTTACTTCTAGTAGTGTTATCAGGCTGTAAAGAAGCATATAAAGGGAATCCCACGCCGAAAGACTTTCTTGGAAATAGTGATGCGGATATTTTTGTTTTAGATAGAATCGTCTACTCGAACGCCCAAGATCTAGAATGGGTAAAAGAATTAACCTATATTCTTGGTGAGCAAGTAGGAGAAATAACAAGAAAAACGGACAAAGCAAGGAACTTTAAAAGTGGTACATCTAATAAATTACCAGTTGGAACAAAGATATACCAAACGGATACGCCTGCATATATTGTAATAGTAGATGGTAAGGAGATCCCCTATCTAGGAAAGTATGAAGGGTAGTTTTAGTTAATCGACATTTGGGAGTGAAGGTAGAAATGAACAAAGTAAATGTTGTCTATGCACTTATTTATAAAGAAGACGAGCAAAAAGTACTAATGGTAAATAACAAAGGAAGCGGTTGGTCACTTCCTGGAGGTGACGTAGAAGAGGGGGAAACGTTAGAGCTGGCAATTATTCGTGAAGCCCAGGAAGAAACAGGTTTGACGATTGAAGTGGAGAGTATTGTGGCGGTGAATGAAGCATTCTTTAATGCAAAAGGCCAACATGCTTTATTTCTAACATTTAAGGCAATAATCGTATCTGGGGAATGCTTAATTCAAGACGAAGAAGAAATTTCTGAAATAAAGTGGGTAGATTTGCCGACAGCGAATGGGTTAATGCCTTATCATCCTGGTGGGGTAGAAAGATTACTTAAATCATCTTCTCCTTATACAATTCAAGTGTAAGGAGAGGGTCATCACCCGTATATATCTATTGAAGTAATGAATAGGGTATGTAAACAAGTGTAGGGGCCTTACAAGGGTAGCCGAAGCGTAATTCAATGGAATCAGATGCAGGTACACTGGAGCTGAAAGAGATATGAAGAAAAGGTATATTTAAGAATTGCAAAGCGTATTAGTTTATAGAGAATCCAAAATTCTGGTTTTTATTTAACATAAGAAAATGAAACTTATAATTCCAAGCCTAGATAAGGGGAGGCGTAATGGCTTGCCACTTGTCTCTTCAATTACTCAGACATATTTTTAATTGTTCTACAGCAATCATCAAATACCCAACCGACTAAAAAGAGTGTGGATTTTATCGTTCTCATATATATTTTTTCACTAAAAAAATAAAATAGTTTAAAAGGGGATGTAGGGTATGGGGTTACTATTATATTTAATAATTGGTGGAATCATTGGTTGGTTTGCAGGATTAGTTATAGGTAAAGATATGCCAGGTGGAATCATAGGGAATGTGATTGCTGGAATTATTGGTGCATGGATTGGTGGTAGATTGCTAGGGGATTGGGGTCCGAAACTTGCTGATTTTTACATTGTACCCGCCATTATCGGAGCACTTTTCGTAGTAATTATTGTGAGTTTTATTATGAAATCCATGCGTAAAAGATGGTAATGAAATAGGAAAACGCTGACTAGTTAAGTTCAGCGTTTTTTTTATGGGTTAGAAAAGTATGCTTGACTTGGAGGTATCGATTGTATTTGTCAATTATCACTCCAAAGAAAACTTTTTGCTGTAATTGGTTGCTTCTTTCAGTGCTTTCTCTTCTGCAGGAATTCGCACTGATAACATCCATGCATTCAACAATGTGAAAATGATTGCAGTTATATAAGCGCCGAACATGAGAGGAAGCACCAATAGCTCAGTCGTCACGATTATATAATTAGGGTGGCGCACCCACTTATAAGGACCTTTCTGCACAACGTCCGCACCCGGTAAGATGATGATTTTGGTATTCCAAAACTTTCCGAGTGAAGCAAGGCACCAAATCCGTGCCACCTGCGCCACTAGAAAAATGACGAGAAATAAAATCCATACTGACGACACTGATCTATCGAACAGAAAGTCTTCCGCAAGAAGGGAAATGAAAAATGCGATATGCATGGAAACCATAATGGGGTAGTGAGCGGCACCTGCTTCAAATGCTCCTTGGCTGCGCATCCATTTCTCATTGCGTTTCGCGACAACCAGTTCAACAAGGCGCTGTATGATAACAATTGAAATGACTATGAAAAATATCATCTGCTAATCCCTCATTCCCATTTCAATAGCAGCAGTTCACCGCAAAATCCAGGGCCAAGTGCAGCCATTAGTCCATACTCACCGGCAATGGGCTCGCTTTCAATGAACTTTTCTAAAACGTAAAGAATAGTAGGGGACGACATATTGCCGTTGTGCCGTAAAACATCGCGGGAAATGTCCGTTTTGTTTTGATCGAATCCTAATGCTGATTCGTATGCTTCAAGTACCTTTTTTCCTCCTGGGTGTGCAACGAAGTGTGTAATATCATCTTTTGTTAGTTCGTGTCCACTCAGGAACTCATGGACGAAAGGTCCGAGCCAATTTGTTATGACAGCAGGAATGCTTTTTGAGAAAACAACATACAGTCCGGAGTTTTTCACTTCCCAACCCATAACGTCCTCGGAATCCGGTAATAGTTTTGAAGTGGTAGCAATAACCTTTGGCATCGCTTTTTTTACTTTCACCGAAGATTTATCGCCCGATATTAATGCGCATGCAATCCCATCGGAAAACAGTGAGACACCTACTAGATTACTTTTTGAATAGTCTTCTTTTTGAAACGTCAAACTGCATAATTCAACGGAGAGAACGAGGACATTAGCCTTGGGAAATGCAAGGCAATATTCATGCGCTCTACTAACTCCTGCAGCACCCCCTGCACAACCCAGCCCCCAAATAGGAACACGTTTCGTATCATCTCGAAAAGGAAGCCGGTTCATAATGCGTGCTTCAATGCTTGGTGTGGAAATTCCGCTGCTTGAAATGAAAAAGATAGCGTCGATCATAGAAGGTTCAATCGCTCCATCGAGCATGCCATTCCCTTGGAGGCATGATTGTACGGCTTGGACACCGAATTCGACTGCATGTTGAATATATATACTGTTTCTCTCTTCGAAATCATGCGCTCTCCCGTACCATTCAAGCGGCATCGACACATTACGCGTCTCAATATCTCCATTTTGAAAGACTTTCAAAAGCCGTTCAATATCAGTATACTTTTCACTGAAAAGTGATCGGGTTAACTCAACGGCCTGCTGCTGTTTCACTTCATGAGGCGGTTTGAATGTGCTGACAGAAAGAATTTTCGGCATAGGCTACCTCCAGTTTCATTATTAGTACTCATTACCTGAATATGACTTTCCCAAACCTATAACCTGAGCATACACACCATATGAACAGGATACTTCATGTGAAATGGAGGGATAAAGATAGGGGGAACTTTTATGTCCATCAAATTAAACATATAAGATCAATCGCCGATTTCCTAAGGTGGTAACGCTAAGGAATTGTTAATACATACAGCCCATCTCGGCTTATAAAGTAGCTGAGAACTTCAAACTTCATGAAGCACTTTTTCCTGGATGGATTGATGCAAGGGCTGGCTGTGCACCGGGCGGAATGCCATGTGTGATAAATGCATTGAATGACGGGACACCGGAAATGGTACGAGCATAGATTGAAAAGATTGCTGAAGTGTTCAACGTGAGTGAAGTGATGCTTGCCATGATTGCTTACGTTTTTAAAAATATGCTGAAATCCTATGAATTGATGGCCAAGGAAATGTTTGTTTGAACGATTGTCTACACTTCAACGTACGCATAACTTGTACAAAAGATGACAGAACTATGAAAAAAAACTGATGATATGCTACCGTGTTTCATTCAGGGAGCGATTGATTTCAAATTAAATAAGAGCGCTGCCTTTTGGCGGTTTTCTTAGTTAGTTTTGTTTGAAACCCAAGGAACTATATAAAATAACCCAGTGGATTGGATAAGCATAATGAAATTGATTCTATAGAAGTGAGGAAGAAATTTAATTGCAATGCTGTTACTTTAGAACAATGATTTATCAAATTGATACAAGTAATGTTGATAGGCAAACAAAAAGAAAGAGCATGTTTTGAATGAAAATTGCTCAAAACATGCTCTTTCTATATTTAATTGAAGCATCTAATAATCCGAAAAAATAACTGATCTATCAATCAGTTATATATTTTACTACAGCCATTTCTTTACCAAATCTATCACCATAGTCAATAAATCCTAAACTAGCGTACATTTTATGCGCGCCCAAGTTTTCTGGATGATAACCTACAACAATTTTTTTTGCATTGTCCGATGTTGCCATTTCTAACATCATTAGTTTAGTAGCGGTTTTACCTATACCTTTCCCTTGAAATTGCTTATCAACCATTATTCTATATACCCAATAACCATCAAGTTCTTCTTGAACAGAATTGTACATCAAAAAGCCGACTACTTTTTCTTCAGCATAGATAGCATATGGCTTTAACGTAAGTTCGAACTTTGTTTGAGCTATTGAAATAGCATTTGGCTCAATAAATTCTTTTTGTTCTTTTGATACCTCTAATTCACAACAGTCATACCAGTTGTCGGCATTTAATGATACAATTTTAACATTCCCTCTATTCATAATCTTCCCCCTTGAAATTAGGGGAAACACTAACTAATTTGTTTATTAGTCGTTATCCCCTTGTAGTCGTTTGTAATGAAAATTATTTTGTTTGTCATAATGAACGCCTCCTCTACTAACTTTCGCTCACTAATTAACATATAATTGGTGGGCCATTCTATAATATCATATCCATTATCGTAACTATTAGATTTTATAGATAATTATAATCTGTAAGTTAATCAGTTATCTCGGAATAGTGAGTACAGCAAAGAAATTTAATTGTAATGGAACTTTTAGTGGAGCTAGATACTCTAATTGCTAAAAAAGTACGTGAGAAGGGGGTCTGACGTTTGTGGTCACATCAATTTCGGATTCTATACGACTGAAAAAGATTAAAAAGCAAGATATGAATGCTGTGGTAGATTGGTTTGATGAAAGAAAATCAAAGTTTTATAAAATCGGTTGGGCCTATCTTAAAAATCATCATGATGTTGAAGATGTTTTTCACAATACAATTATTAAAGTGCATGACAAAATTGGACAATTAAAGGAAGACAGATATTTTGAAACTTGGGTGACCTCAATATTTATCAACGAATGTAGAGCTATTTATCGGAAAAGAAAACAACAAATAGTGACCAGTTTGCAAGAAAAGACGGATAGTAGCCCATTCGAAACAAAAGTAGAAGTATTGGAAGACTTGGACCAGCTTGATGAAATACATAAGGAGATTATTATATTAAAGTATCTTCAAGGTTATTCTCAGAAGGAAATTGCATTTATTTTAAAATTGCCAGTAGGGACCGTGAAATCACGATTGTATAGGGGCCTTATGATGCTTAGAAAAATATTCGAAGGCGGTGCAGACAATGGATTGTAATGATATTCAAGAGCATTTCATTGATTATTTGGAAGGGAAACTTGGTGAGATGACAAGGAAAGAGATTGAACAACATTTAACTGAATGTGAAAGTTGCAATGAGGAAGTGAAAAAATTACGACAGATTGTTGCTGCTCTAGATTCAGAAAATGATTCAATTCAGGTACCGGATGATTTTATGAGCAATGTTAGACATGCAGTTTTTAACAATCGGGAAAATAGGCGAAAGAAATATAAACATCGAACAACGGTGGGAATAGTGGCAATGCTTTTCTTCACGTTATTCGTAGGGACAGCTGTTGCAACCAATAATTTTACAAGTGTAATGAATTGGTGGAAAGATTTAAGCAACAAGCAAGATGAACAAATGCAGGGCTATGTTCAACAAGGATTAGGTGAATATATGAATTTTGAAGCAGAAAGCAATGGAGTGAAGGTGACCATCACAAGTGTGGTTGCGGATGACATACAGACGCTTGTCTACTATGAAATTGAGGATCAACAGAAGGACAATAACTATATGATCAATTATAACGAGGGCCTACAAATCGAAAATTTACATCACAATTGGAACAGCGAAGGTGAGCCAACATACTCGCCTGTTACTAGTCATCTAAGCATTTATTCAGAAAGTAACCAAGTGTATAAAGGCAGACTTGGCGTTGAACCAATATCCACTGATCAAGGGATCATTCAATTGGAGCTCAGCAAGCTTGAGAAAGTGGTTAACACTTCTGCAGATAAAGAATCCTCTCAAAGCATAGCGAGTGGCACCAATGAATTTATTGAAGGAGAATGGCGTTTTGATATTCCAGTTAAGAAACATCCAGCAATTGTTCACGAATTTCAAGTCGAGACTGAAATTGATGGGAATCCGGTTATTTTTGAAAAATTGACGATTGCTCCGACGATAACAGTATTGTCTTATCGTTATCGCAATGAAAACCCAGATAGAAAGATGGAATACTTGACAGTTGCAAGTATAGAAAGTAAAGAGAAGCATGCTTATGGTCAATTAGGTTTGGCTGGTTATGGAGGAGGAGGCGGAAGTTCGAATGGATGGAATTTAGAGGAGACAACATTTGAATCACTTTATGGTGAAAAACCAACCGACATCCGTGTTCACATCGGTAGTGCTTCATTTTCAGTAAATGAGCAAGCACAATTTCCCATTGATACCTCAAAGGCATTTCCTCAGACATTTGAGTATTTAGGGAATGAAATTTCCATTGAGAAAATTGAAATTGGAAAACAGACAAAAGTTGTGATGACTGAAGAGTTGCCCTCAGAAAGGGCATATGAAATGCTCAATTATCGTTTTCATGACAAAGACGGTCGGGGATCATCAAATGCTAGGGTGGATGGATATTACATCGACAAAGAGGATAATAAATATAAAGCAAGTGAAAATTTTTATCGTTTCCATGACCTTAAAAATCCAATATTCTTCTCTACAGAGCATCATGTAGAGCTGTCAAGGGAGGATAATAAGGAGAATTTTGTTCCAGCTTGGATAGAAATTGAAGGTTATTCAGAAACTTCATTTTATGATGAGATAATTGAGATTTCATTGGATTGATTGTTTTAAGTGGAGCATTTAAGATTAGTTTATCTGGTGATATTTCTTTAAAGATATATTGAGAAAAAAGGTAATGTTGCTTTTTAATGGGATGTAATAGAAGTAAAGGGGGAGTATTTGTGAACTCATTAGCGATACTGGGTGTTTTACCCGTATTAATATATTTAGGTATGTTGGTGTTTGGGGTCTATGCTGTTTTAGCTATTTTAAAGACGGCGAAAGAAAGAAATGAATATCTGAAAGACATCAGAGATGAATTAAGAAAAAAGAAATTGATTTGAATACTATTTTTACAAAGGGGTGCTGCAAGTTCAGTTCATTGGACTACGTATGCATCTTTTTTGCTATTCGTGACAGACAAGGGATAATTAAGCGATGAGAAATTCGAGAATTAATGTAGTTTACACTTTTTTATTAAAGATAGTATGGAGGGCAATAGATGAAGTTGAAAAGCAAAATCATACTGCTTCTTGCTACGGTGCTTTTATTGTATGGTGGATTATATATTCTTAATTACAATGCTGCGCCAAAAGTGAAACTAATTGATGCTAAGTATTTGCCTACAGAGACTTTAAAAGATCTGGAGTTAGAATCTGAGTTAATAGTAAAAGCAGTAAAGGTTGATGAGGATAACAAAGTTATTGTTACAACCAGTTCTAGTGATACTAATATAAAGTATGAAGAACCTATAACGCTAAGTACATTTAAAATTGAAGAAATATACTACGATGAAACGAATACTTTTCAGGAATCAGACAAAATCGTTGTCGAAGAGTTTGCTGGATACACTAGAAATTCATATACAGGTAGGAATACCTTAATTATACCTAAAGAATACACGCTCACTAAACAAGACCATACTTATGTGCTTTTTTAAAGAAAAAGTAAAAGTTCCCCCGATAATTATATAATATTTGCAAATCATTCAGGGAAGTTTGCTAATAACTCGTCTGAAAAAGAAGGAATTATAAGTAAGTTTGAAGAGGAATACTTGAATACTTACCAAAAAGTTGAGCTTGCAGTGCTTAAAAAATATCACTAACTTCATACTTGACTAGTGGAAATGAAAAAAGGACCAAAAAGGGTCCTTTTTCTAAAGAGAAGAATGTATAATCTTTTGACGCGGGACAATGTCTAGCTCCAGCAGCTAAGAGCTCGGGTCACAAACCAGCCCGTCTAAGAGGGTTTGAACTGCATCCTTCTAGGGGGAAAGAAAGCCCCTTCATCGTCCCATCCTATGCCTGACGCTCTTGAACAAGGCAGCTTGCGCTATTCTTATTTGAAAAACTATTTATAGGGTTGAAAAAAGAGAGCATGTTCGTCCATCGAACTTAAATACTCAGCGTTTGTTTTCCCTACATCCCTACAAGTTCAGCACACAATTTCTTCAGACTTTCTTCGAATTTCAAATCACTTTCCTTTGAGCGCTTTTTGGGTCCACGTAATCGCCCGCCAGCCATACGGACTTTCTGGGCTGTATGACGAGCATACAATAGCTGGTCAATATTTTCCTCTGTATAGCGTCGTCCATTTTGATCTATAGGATGGCCTTTTTTTGCAAGTACCATCGCGGCCAAACCGTAATCTTGTGTAACGACAATATCATTTTTCTGTACACGATTAACAAGAACGAAATCGACTGCATCCGCCCCCTTTGAGACGATAATAGTCTCAGCACCATCTCGATGCATTTCATGGGTCGTATCACAGATAAGGATGCAGCGAAATCCAAAGGTACTCGCTATTTGGATTGTTTCTTTCACAACCGGACACGCATCCGCGTCGATAAGAATTGTCGTCATCAAGCAAACCCCCTTATACTCTATTATGCCAAATCAAAAAAATAAAGAACCATTTTGGCTTTATTCCTCGGGGATGGCTGAAAAAGTTAATTCAAAAACTGAAGAACTAATGATTTTCGCAACGTTAAGAAGACGATCTTTACTTAATTTTTCAATAGTATCATTAGGTGTATGATACCACTCTTCAACAGGATCATAAATGAACAATGCTGCGTCGATTCCTGCATTATGGAATGGTGTGTGATCACTTCTGTCTCCGAAAGTAGTTTCAATCGAGGTGCCATTCAGTTCTTCGTTAGCCTTGCTCGCTGCCTTTGTAACGATATTATCCCAGCCGTCTAATGTTTGAATGGCCAAATTTCCGGCGTCTGCACTGCCTACCATATCCAAATTGAACATAGCGGAAGAGCGTTTAATTTCATCCTTCGACATAGCACTTACGTATTTTTTCGACCCATGCAATCCTTCTTCTTCAGCCCCGAAAAACAGGAAGCGGATTTCTTTATTTGTTGGCAATGTTTTAAACATCCGTGCGAGCTCGAGGACAACCGCAGTTCCGCTTGCGTTGTCACTCGCTCCAGGCGCTTTATCGACTGAATCATAATGGGCTCCTATCAAGATAATATCATCATTAACATCAGCTACTTTAGTAGGTTTTTTAGTGGCGATGATGTTTTGAGATGCCAATTTTTCAATTCTAGCTCCTTCAATTTCGACCGTAGCATTAACAGGACTGCCCTTTTTTACAAAGTCAAGAAGCTTCTTACCTTCATCATAAGTAAGGGCTAATGCCGGGATGAAGTCTTCAAAATGCTCCCTTCCAAGTGTCCAGTTCGTACTCTCCGATTCATCTGGAAAATAGAGAAGAATTGCCTTAGCACCAGCTTCTGACGCTAATAACACTAGCTCGTAAAAAGCGGTTTTATCAACGGCAACAAGCGCGATTTTTCCTTTTACATCGATTTTTTTATAATCTGATTTCAAGCCATATCCCGCATCGACCAACTGTCCGCTGGTATTACCGTCGACCGAATATTGAAAGCTAGCGGGTGAGAATGAACCGTCAAATCCCTCAACAACAAGGCTCTTTGACTCCGGCATAATGTACTTCTCAAAATCGAATGGTTGAACCTCGACCTCATAACCCTCTGATTGCAATTGTACAGTCAAAAAAGCAGCTGCCCTTATTTCAGAATTTGTGCCAGCTACACGGGGTTTTTTCGTTAACTCTTTCAATGAAGAGTGAATCTTTTCAACGTCCAATTCCTCGATAAATTCATTTTGTGTTTGGTCAAATTCAGGACTGTCCACGATGGACGCTTTTGGCGAACAAGCTGCCATTACAATAGAAAATAATAATAGGAATGAGAACAGCATTCTATTACGAGCCATAAGATTCCTCCATTCTAATAATGCCATGACGATACAATTTAATTTTAACCATGAAAGAATTAGCTAACTAGATGTTAATGCGACGGATTTTATAAATTACTTATAGAGGATACCTCCGTATTCTCTATTTTTATGATTATAAAGGAGAATTTACAACTGTTGGCGAAAAGATTATAAACTAAAGAAAAAATTGGAGTGACAATTCATGTATAAAACAATTGAAGAATTTCTTATTAATTGGGGCCATGAAAGTGGATCGACACAAAAAATCCTAGATGCGTTAACGGATAACTCTCTTGAGCAAGAAGTATCACCTGAAGATCGTACACTAGGCCGAATCGCGTGGCATATCATCACAACACTTAGCGAGATGATGTCACGAACTGGTCTTGATTTCGAAGCTACTTCTCATGAATCGACTGTTCCAATAACGGCTGCTGAAATCGCGGGGGCTTACCGTTCATCAAATGATGCGATGGTTGCTGCGATCAAAGAACAGTGGACCGATGAATCGTTAAATGAATTGAAAGAAATGTATGGGGAGCAATGGTCGATAGGAAGGGTCCTTGGTATATTAACAGCGCACCAAACGCATCACCGTGGCCAAATGACAGTACTCATGAGACAAGCTGGTTTAAGCGTACCTGGTGTCTATGGACCGTCCCGTGAAGAGTGGGCAGTATTTGGTGGAGAAGCACCGATAGTATAATGACAAAAAAACTGACGCTACACCGTGAAATTGGTGTAGCGTCAGTTTTTTTAACTGAATTTAACTGGTCAACATGGATTGTGACTTTATCAAAATACCAACCAATCATATATTACAGTCAACCGATTATATCCGATATACGAACAATCATAATCCATCGCCGACCAATCATATACGACTAAGAACCAATCAAATTCCATCGCCGACCGATTATATATCACTACGAACCAATCATATTCACGTTCATCCTACCGTAATTCGTCCATTATCCGACTTCAAGCGAATCGTATGTTCTCCAGCGCCGATGACTGTGCGTGAATTCCGTTCGCCAAAAACATCGATTTTACCATGGCCCGTTTTTGTGTGAATGGAAACATTCGTCGGCTTGCTACTTGATTGGATCACAATACTTCCGTTATCCGTTTGAAGATCAATATTCCGATCGAGGGTATCGGTCTGAAGTGTAATTCGTCCATTATCCGTGCTACCGACTATCGATCCCGTTACATGTTCGAGTTCGATTCGCCCATTGTCAGACTCGACTGCTATGCTGTCCGCATCGACATGACGCATTTCAATTCGCCCATTATCCGTTTTTGTTCGCAAATGTTCGACTTGGACCTTATCAATTTCAATTCGTCCATTATCCGTTTCAGCAGTCAAAGTAGTGGCAGCAATTTCTTTTAATTGGATTTTTCCATTATCGGTATTCACACTGATTTTTTTGCAGAGCAGCTTCTCAGCGGAAATCCGTCCATTATCCGTTTTCATCGCAATCGATTGATACAGCTTCTTGGGAATGAACACGTTGAGTGTCACCGCTTTCATATTAAAATTGAACAAAAGTAACCAGTGGCGTAAACTTTTCAGCCGGATGAACAATGTATCACCAACAACTTCTGCAGTTAGTTTCAATTTTTCATTGGATCCAATCAATTCAGCGGTTGTTACCGAACTGTCAGACGGACTGACGAACAAGGTGCCATGCTGGACGTTAATATCGACATTCACAAACTGATCATCTTGGATTGTAATGACTTCATTCGTCGATACGATTTTCACTTTATTTTCTACAAATGAATATGATCCAAGTAACTCCTCAGCAATTTTTGCAGGAGATCCTAGAGAAGTAGCGATCTCACTTTCCGATTTTCCATCCCCACGCCCGTCAGTAAAATATTCCCGAATATCTTGGATAATATCGTTCTGTTCCTCTGTAGGTAGCTGTTTCAATGCTAAATCAAGTTCACTTATATATTGGTTTTCAGTCATTCTGTACACCCTCCTCGATTAATGTATTGACGCCATCCGTGAAATTTTTCCACTCTGCTAACTGGTCATGAAGATAGGTGCGCCCTGCATCCGTCAATTTATAATACTTACGGGGAGGGCCTTCCGTTGATTCCTGCAAATAGGTCGTGAAATAACCTTCTTTCGTTAAACGACGCAACAAGGGATAAACCGAACCTTCAGAAATTGAAATTTGATCGGAAATTTTTTGCACAAGCTCGTAGCCGTACCGATCTTGTTTGTCGAGAAGGACAAGCACACATAAATTCAACACACCTTTTTTAAACTGCACATTCACTTAACTCACGCACCTTTCACTATTAATCAATAAACAGTACTGACTCATACAATGTACTTGTTAACAACAATATATCATATGGTATTGTCCATTGCAAGGTACTGGATTTGGAGATTATGCGAGTACATACGTAATTGTTTAATTAAAATAATAGTCAGTTTAAAATATTGATTTAAGCGAACTTTTGTTCTATAATAAAGGAAAAGATACGGTGGTGCATATGTTGGTATCTATTGTAGGGGAAGAGCAAAATGTCTATGCTGCTGAACTTTTGGATCTGAGAAATGATTTTGTGTTCAAAGCTTTTTTTGCTGATGAACGAAACAATAACTTATTGCTTCAATTTTTAAAGGCCATATTGGGTGAGACGATTACATCGGTTAAGTTGACGGATCCTACGATCGAGATTGCTCACTCGGAGGATAAATCATCGGTTATGGATCTGCGTGTTATAACGAATGACGGTGAGCAAATCAACGTTGAGATGCAATATCAAGGGCATAAGTGGTTTCCAGAGCGAATGCTGATGTATTGGACAAAAATGTACAGTAGTCAGGATGAGGTACAGAAATTGTATCGACAATTAAAAAAAGCAGTCCAAATTGTGATTGTCAATTTTAGCTTGTTGCCAAAATCTCATTATCATAGTATGTTCCAGTTAATGGACCCGGAAGACAGTACTATTTTTTCGTCTCATCTGGAAATACATGTTTTGGAGTTGCCAAAGTTACAGGTCGAATCGATAATAGAGATGAATGATTTAGAAAAATGGTTGTTGTTTATGAAAAGTGATAAAAAGACGAAGGAGGCGTTAGCTGTGGAAAGTTCGACGTTGAAAGAGGCCCTTTCTCAGATTGAACGTTTGAGTCAAAACCCAGAGACAAGAAGAATGGCGATCTCCCGGGAAATTCATTTGAAAGACCAGTTACAGCGGGAGGAGGATGCAGAGTCTAGAGGAGTAGAACAAGGAAAGGAAGTTGGCGCAAATTTGCGGGACCGCGAAATTGTTCTTAATATGTATGCAGAGAATTTGCCGGCAGAATCGATTGCTCAATTAACAAAAATACCGCTTGAAAAAGTGAAGGGGATTATTGAATCTATTGTTCAGTAACATAAGAGGGACCAAATTGACATAAACCCAGATGTATCAGTCTGGGTTTATTAGTGTATGGATAATTAAAGTGTCATGATTGAACGGATGCCTTTCAACACTCACTTAAAGTGTTTCAGTGCTTCTCTTTTACTAAGCGGTTTTAAAGGATGTTCCTCAATAAATGATTGCACACAATTTGGATCTGTTTTGGCGTATTCCCGCAATGCCCAACCAATCGCTTTTTGGATGAAAAACTCCTTAGATCCTGAATGCTGTTTGATAATCTGGAATAATAGGTCCGTATCTGTCTGTTGTTTGAATTTTAATTGATGGAGAATTGCAGAACGGTTTGTCCACATATTTTCCGATAGTGACCACTCCAACATGATTTTTTCGCCGTAATCGCGATCAAGTTTTACAATATGACCTATAAAATGAGGTGCAATCGTATCGACGCTATCCCACCATGATTTTGTTTCTATTAATTGAAGTAATGCAGAGAAATCTTTTGTTGTTAAATGCTTTTTCATTTTCTCAATCAGCGCAAACGCTGCGTATTGGTACTCTCGCTCCGGAAGACTATATAGTTTCCATACTTCATCAAAAAACTTCTCAGGTTCAGGCAACTCATATTCTACAAACTGTTCTTTTAATAAATCCTTTCGAAGTGGACTTTTGATGCCAAGAAAACGAAAGTGGTTTTTCAGATAAGCCTGCATTGGCCCCGCCAGTTCCTCATTGCGATTCGCTTCGAATTTTTCGATAATTCCTTGATGATCCCATGTTTTTTTCAATGTAACTACCTCCAACAGGTTTGATTAAGAAAAGTGTAACATACAAGCATAAATTAACTTCGATGAGTTAGAAGTTACTCAGGACAAGGTGCTATTGAAGTAAGTGATCGAAAGTTTCCGCTAGCCGATACGTTTAAAATGATAGGGGTAACAGGGGAAGAACTGAAGGTAATGAAGGAGTTAATCGTAATCGACAAACTATATAATGAAGTGCAGAAATATGAACTTGCATGTACAGCTTCAACAAGAACAGATGGCTTTTTGGATTGAAAAACATGTCATCCAAGACACGGAGTGATTCATTTGAACAATAGCTATTTCGTAGGGTGGGGAACATTAGCATTAATCAACGCAGGATTAGCGCAAGGAAAAAATCGAGGTGGGCTCAATTGGTTTCTTCTATCATTATAGTTAGGATCTTTCGCAATGCTCTGCCTTGTGCTTTCGGAAAAAAGATAATTCGTTGAAGTTGGACAACTTGTGCTAAACTATT
This sequence comes from Sporosarcina sp. ANT_H38, assembly GCF_008369195.1. GTDB lineage: Bacteria > Bacillota > Bacilli > Bacillales_A > Planococcaceae > Sporosarcina. Next base: position 71,820 of record NZ_VOBC01000001.1, read on the forward strand.
TTAGAAATCGAAATAATTTATCCAGGGGGAAATCACATGTCTAATGAAGTAAAAGTTATTTTCGCAAACGATCCAATTGTTTCGGGAAACGCTGCGCTTAAAAAAATTGTGGCCAATCAAAAGGCGGCGCATAGTTCTGTATTAATCGAAGAAACACATTATATTGTGTTAAAAGAGTGTAAAGAAAAAGATATGACACTCGAGAAAGTTCGCGCAACAGCAGGGAATATCGCTCGCGATGTAAGCGCACAAAAAGTCGAAACAGCAATTGTAAAAGCAGAAATTCTTTCGGATGCCTATACAAAGTTGGATAAAGGATCTGTCCTGACCGCATTTGCAGAAGGATGGGAACTAGGATCTTATCAGTTTGTTACTTATAAATCGGATGTCACAGCATTCCAAACTACGCTTCATATAGTTGGGGAGGAAGCAAAGTCATTCATTGAAGCGGGTAAAATCCGTGCAGCAGCAACTGCATTCTCACGCGACTTGATGAATGAACTGTCAAACGTCTTAAATCCAGAAACATTCCCGGAAGTATTGAAGAAAAACTTTGAAGGTACTGGTGTTGAAGTGAATGTGTTCGATAAAGAAATACTCGAACAAATGGAGATGAACGGCGTTCTGACAGTCGCTCGCGGTAGTATCTACAAACCGTCATTCGTTGAGTTAGTCTACAAAGGTGACGCATCGAAACCGCTTGTGGCATTAGTAGGTAAAGGCGTGACATTCGATACAGGCGGCATTAGCTTAAAGAGCGGCAAAGACTTAAGTGATATGCGTATGGATATGGGGGGAGCAGCTGCCGTTTCTGGAGCACTCACATTGCTCGCTAAATCGAAAGCAAAAGTGAATGTCGTGGCACTTATTCCAATTGTGGAAAACATGCCAGATAACACATCTGTCTTACCGGGTGAAGTCATCACCTACAAAAACGGGTTGACAGTTCAAGTGGGAAATACTGACGCAGAAGGACGCCTCATTTTAGCGGATGCACTTATTCGTGCAGGGGAGTGGAGAGCGGAATACATCGTCGATATCGCAACGCTTACAGGCGCGATTGTTAATGCACTTGGTACAGAACTAGCGGGCGTATTTGGCGATGAAGGCTTAGCTGTAGAAATGAAAAAAATCGGTGATAAAAACGGTGATTTCATCTGGCCAATGCCATTAGTCGAAGCGTATGATAAGTCTCTAGACAGTGACTATGCGGATATGAACAACATCAGTTCATTAGGCGGGGCAGGATCCATTACAGCTGCTTTATTCCTTCGTCGCTTCGTTCCGAAAGAAAGCAAATGGCTGCACGTTGATATGGCAGGTATGATGAGTAAAAATAGTGCTTCAGGATACTACGCGAAATCAGCAACAGGATACGGTACACGTCTATTAGCTGACTTTACAACATATGTTTCAAACTAAGGGAGAATGTACTCAGTAATTATACTGGGTACGTTCTCTTTTTTCGTTAAATTGACAGAGTAATGCTCGAATTATACGGGTACTCATACAACTACTAGCCACAAACTACCGCCAATCCAAAGCTAAAATATAAATCCCTTTAATAGAATTGGAACCAGTAGTACCTCACGTATAATAGAATTATATTTATCGACTTTTGTGATACCCGCTGTAGATGCTATCATAGAAAGTCCATGTACTTTTCAGCGCGATTTACCGCACCTATACTTGCGAAGTAACACATGTAATTTAGAAGTGAATATTCATTCGGGTTGTTTCATAATTCGTTTTGATGCAAAAATGTAAACAAACCAATATATTACTAACAACTCCATAAAAATTATACTAACAAATTTTATGTGGAAAATAGGACTAATCGAAGCCAAGTTGAAAAAAAGTAGTTGCACAAGTAATAGGCTCAGAAGTAGTTTTTGAAAAGATTCCTTAATAATCTTAGTAGATACGGGATAGATACGAGAACTGTCATTAATCGAGTATTGTAAAGGGAGTAACTGGTAACCGGTTAAAAATAAAAGTGGAAAAGCTACGAACCAGCCATAAGCAGGAAAGAAAAAACTAATGCTAATTCCTATTAAGGTTAATCGTGCATACAAATAAAAAAATTCATTATACCTAATAAACAAGTGTGAAAATAAGTATGTGTAAGCTGAAGTATGTTTGTAAGTTATGCCTTTTTTTATCGACCAACCCAAGAACTTTCTCCGCTTAAACGAATGCTTAAGGTGGGGGACATCAATATATAGATTAATAAATTTATAAATCTTGAATAGAGATTTTTCTTCTTGGTTTATTAAATAATCCCAATTAATTCCCCTTGCTTTCTTATTAAATACATAGAACCAGAGGAAGCAATTGATAATTAACAAAGTTCCTGCAATTGTCCACAGCCCTATAAATATAAAATATATAATTGTATAAAATGTTAGAAACCTAATGCCTGTATGAATTAGCTTGTGAAGTTTAGTGGTCATCCATTGTTCAATCCAAATCAGGCGAATGTTCAAGAGGATTAAACCTGAAAATGTAATAAGGAGTGTCATTGTAATAATTTCACTCTGTTTTACAAGAGGACTAATAATTAATAGCATGATTAGAAGTTTGAAGACATCTATAAAAGCACTATAAAACATCGATTTCTTAAAATATGAGGATAATGCTGTTTCCGCGGGCATTAAAAAAACGACATCGGCTTTTTTGACAAATGTACGGACGCCCGTCTTTAAAAAAGTGAAAGTAATTACTAAAGACGCTATCACTTCTGTTGGGAAAAAGGGAGGCAACCATTGAAGAAATTCCATGTAGTAATAAAGAAAAACACTACCGAAGATGATAAAGGAATAAAATACGCCCATCGCAATAAGTGAAAAATATTTCACGATTTCAAAATAAAATTCCTTCAATCTTGTATTCCAAACTGAATTAATTTCCATTATATCACCACGACTTTCAACTATGGACTATACTTATTAGTCGCATTTAGTATGCCAAGATATCCTTCTAGAATATCCTTCTAGTATATCCTATAAATCAAGTGGATACCATATATGGAAAGTAGTGGTCTTTAGATAACCAATCAATTGATGCTCAATACCCTTACCTATTTTTTGTTGACAATCTAATTGATTCAACTGCGACCATTAAAACCGATATAATGATAGAGACGAAATACAGCTGAAAAAAGAGGTATTAATTATGATTAAAACGTTACGATTCTGGATAATGTTTCTTGTATCATTCGCGACGATTGGCATTCTCAGTATCACGTTGTTTTCTGGATATTATGTGACAAAAGAAAATTTAATTAATAATTCCCTAGAGATTAACAGGGTCTATTCAATGAAACTGTCACGACTGACGGAAGAAGTATTTAATGGAATGCAAAGTAATCTGCAAATTAAAGCGACTGAAATAATTGCTCATATTGATGATGTTGATAAGTTAACTGAAAAACTCGCGGACTTAATAAGCAGTAGTAAAAACTTTAACTCACTCTCCATTGTTAACAAAGATGGCGTGGTACTTGCCACCTCGCCGGAAGTTGGAATAATAGGAATGAAACTAGACACGGAAGGTCCAAAAGAAGCACTACATGAAAGAAAGAACCTTATCTCTGCACCTTATAAAGCTGCAACGGGCAGATTGCTTATTCTAATTTCCACCCCATTGTGGAATGAAAAAAATGAATATCTCGGTTTTTTAAGCGGCACGATTTATTTGCAGGAAGATAATATAATTCATGACATTCTCGATGAACACTATTCAACGGATGGCTCTTATGTGTGGGTTGTAGATAATAAGGGGATGTTGACTTACCATCCGGATCCTAAACGAATTGGAGATAGCGTCAGTGAAAATGAAGTTACGCAAAAAGTACTAGCACATGGAAGTGGAACACAAAAAGTTATGAACTCAGAGGGGAATGAGTTTCTTGCTGGGTACACATATATTAAGTCGAGTAAGTGGGGAGTTGTTTCTCAAACACCCTATAAAGTTAGCATTGAACCTTTGAGGGGAATGGTCTACAAAATGTTGCTTTACGCCCTCCCTTTTGTCCTATTCTTTTTCGTGTTAACTATTATTCTGACAGAGAGATTATCATCTCCGCTTCGCAAATTGGCAACATTTTCGGCGAATCTAAAAGTAAATGGGGGGCAAAGCGAATTTTTGGATATTCCAACATGGTATTTCGAGGCTAAGCAATTGAATGAAACAATTCACGAATACGCAAACAGTCAGCAACAAAGAGTTGAGGATTATAAGGAGCGTTCTTACACTGACCCCCTTACCGGTCTAAAGAATCGTAGGTACGGAGATGAAGTCACTGCAAGGTGGACTATGGACAAGCGACCATTTTCGGTTATTATGATTGATATTGACGATTTCAAATCTGTTAATGACAAATTTGGTCACCAAATTGGAGATGAAGTGCTTAAGTTTCTAGCGGAGAAAATGAATGATATTATTCGAGGCGACGATGTCTGCATTAGAATGGGTGGGGAAGAGTTTGTGATCCTGCTGGCTGAAACAGATGTTCAGAAAGCGATGGTTATCGCAGAAAGGCTACGCGTAAATGTCTCGTCAACTATAAGTCCAACAAATGATAAAGTGACGATTTCATTAGGTGTCGGTAGTTATCATAGTAATCGGGAAACAATCATAGAATTATTTATCAGGGTTGACAAAGCATTATATCAAGCAAAAATGGCCGGAAGAAATAGAGCGGTACAATCTGGAATCTAACTAGAGAATATTTAGGAAGAATATCAGGCGTAAAATCACAAAAAGGAAAGACCTCGTTACTTTGAACGAGGTCTTTCCTTTTATTCACAAACGAGCACTTGTCTGATAAAATGCCCTTTTTTTGCAACACAGCGATCAGTAATGACGAATCCCGCCTCTTCAACCATGTGATCGATTGTTTCAATCGTCACCACGATGACTTTCTTCGTAAAACGGCGCGCTTCCTTCAATATTTCAAGCTGTGCTTCAGGTGTAATATGTGTAAATAGATTATAGGGCATATCGATAATTGCAACGTCGTATTCGTCAACGACTTCTGCAATTGGCCCGACCTCTACACTACCCTCGAGTTCAAAATGGGCAATATTCTTTCTGGATCCTAAAACGACGCGCGGATTAATATCCCGTCCGACGATATTAATACCCATCGACAATGCTTCAACTAACACCGTACCAATGCCACAACATGGATCGATTGCTCGTACACCATGGGGATGCGGAATCGCAATATTGGCCACGGCCCTTGCGACACGCGTACTTAATGCTGTAGAGTACATATGCGGTTTTTTCTGATGAAGGAACCAGACAGATTCGCTTTCAACATGCTTCCCGAAATACCATTTACCATCCAATAAAACAATCCCGAACATATTTACGGGCGGGTTCACTAAGTCGGGAGTACCATTGACACGTAATCCGATTTCACGCTCAATTTTCCGACGCTCCGGATGCCCGATTTTTTTCGTCGTATCGAGATCCGTTGTATTTAAACTCACGACTCTAAATGTAGATTCACCTATATCGTATTGTTCAACTTGCTGTGAAATCTCCTCAAGACTGTCACCCTCAAACATAATGTCCAACCGTTCTTTCATAAACGCACTGCGACTCGGATCAATCTCAATCGAGCTTCTTAACACAGTAGAGGTGACATCGAAGCCGAAAAATGATCTCATTTCTAACATGCATAGATCATGCTCATCTGTGTGCTGTGTATATGTGTATATAAAATCTGACTCACTCAATTGATTCCCATCCTTCACTGCGCTTCATCAACGGCATCAACCATTTTAAATATAAAGTCGTACATCAGTTGATAAATCTCAACGAAAGATAAGTCTTCACTAAAACCTTCAACATAGTCAAGTGCAAAATTCATATCCCATAACCCGTCTTCGTTAGAAAACATCACACTATATTTTGCACCGTCTCCGTGTAAATGTGTGTCAAGATATGCCTTCATGTCATTACCGAATTTCTTTTGTAATTTCAGTCCAAATAATGCGGTATACTTTTCGAATACTTCATCGAATTCAAGTACGACTGCATCGACCCGTATGACTTCAAAAGCATTTGCTTCGACATATACGAATTCATTTACATGGTTTTTTAAATAAGAAATACTATCATTTAAAAAGTTCTGATCTTCTTCTCGAATCAGATTTTCCGTTTCTTTAACACACCGTTCGATGACGCTAAATTGGAATGCTTTCTCTACAACAGTTACATCACCAGCAATCAATTGATGCTTGGCTACATATTCTCTATCAATTTCAAAGAACTCAATAGTATTATCCGTCATATTTTCTGTTATATACTTACCCAGTTGTTTTTTTAACATTCTAGATCAGCTCCTTCACTTCTATTAGTATAGCCTACATTGTTGCGTTAGGCTTTTAATTTGCAACGTGAATTTTCTTGAACTAATTCACAGGTTAGACGATGAATATAGGGCTAGGATTGACCTAAGCAATCTTGATAAAGCATACCGAATGTTGACAATATGTCTACTCAACTATAGAATTTTTATAGTTGAGATAAAATTTGCCCTTGATTAGTAAAAAAATAAGCTAGAATTAAATGAAATGTTAGGTGGATTATTATATGAGAAGAAGCGAGCGGAAAATAAAAAAACGTAAAGGACTACGGAATTTCTTTATAGTGGCTACATTGATAGTAGTGGTGGGACTAGCGTATGGTGTTTTTCAATATTATAGTGGATGGTCTTTGGCGAATAAAGGATTGGTTAAAGGAGAAGAAACGTCATATGATGAATTCGAAGGTGCGGATCCTCAATTCGGTGAACTTAATGTTCTTTTATTAGGTAGTGATTCTCGCGGAGATGAAGATGCACGAGCTGATACGTTAATGATAGCGCATTATAATCAAACAACTCGAAAGATAAAACTTGTTTCTATTATGAGAGACACATATGTGGATATCCCAGATCACGGTTACCATAAAATGAATACTGCGTTTTCTCTTGGCGGTCCTGAACTTGTAAGGAAAACGATTAAGCAAAACTTTGATATCGATGTTCATTCCTATGCAATTGTTGACTTCACCGGATTTTCAAAAATTGTAGATGTTATAGCTCCTGATGGAATAGAAGTTGATATTCCATATACGATGTCTCATGGTATCGGAATGACATTGCAGCCTGGAAATCAAGTATTGAATGGAGAACAGCTACTTGGATATGTACGTTTCCGCCACGATGTCCACAGTGATTTTGGGCGAGTGGAACGGCAGCAGGAAGCGTTGTCAAAATTAAAGGATGAAGCTGTCAGCGTCCATAGTATACTAAAATTGCCTAAGTTACTTGGCGTTGTTGAACCTTACATTAATACAAACGTTGATAGTCGAACAATCCTTACAATCGGTAAAGGTTTAATTGGCGGAAAAACAGGTGAAATTGAGACGTTACGTATTCCTGTTGAAAACTCTTTTGAAGATAAGCGTGTAGCAGCAGGGGCAGTTCTTAGTATCGATTTCGAGAAAAATAAACAGGCTTTACAACAGTTTTTATCGACCGAGGATGAAGCAGAAAATGACGAATTGGACGAAGAAGTACCACCAGAAGAAACTAAATAGCGAATAAAACAGCGTACATGTCAACTGACATGTACGCTGTTTTTATTTATCATCCTCATACCAAGGATTCAAGTGAATCAAGACTTCATCTACATCTTCATGACACTCCATGATAGTGTCTCTAATTTTATGGGCAACATCATGCCCTTTTTGGATTGTCATTTCACCAGGAGCACCAATCCTTAGGTCAACTAAAATATAATGTCCATGCTCCCGGGCGCGCAAGCGGTCAATTCGCTTCACTTCTGGAATTGTCATGATTAATGCAGCGAATTCATCCAACCTATCCTGACTTATGTTTTTTTCCATCAGGACATCCATTGCTTCTTTACCGATAACATATGCAAGTTTGAGCACTAAAAATGACACGATAATTCCCGCAACTGGATCACCATAAGCGAGGATATGAATTTCGTACAGATCACCAATAAGTGCAAGTCCGATGCCTAGAACAGCTGCGAGTGAAGCGTAGACGTCTGCTAAGTGGTCATACGCAGTTGCGATCAATCCTTTACTATTGGTCAATTTACCAATACGGATTGTATAGACATACAAGGCCTGTTTCCAAATCAGTGATATGAATGCAGTCAGTAAAGCAATAAAACTAGCTTTGGCCGGTTCTTCAAAAAGTGCAGAAATCGCTTCATATGCAATATAAAGTGCGGCAATCCCTAAAATCAGTGCCACGATAGCAGAGCTGATAACTTCTGCTTTTCCGTGTCCATAAGGGTGATCATCATCCGCGGGACGTTTGGAAATTCGCATCGACGTTAAGGCGGCACCACTGGCAATTACATCGCCTGCATTATGGAAACCATCAGCTAGAAGAACAGGACTTTGAAAGAGGAATCCGACAACAAGTTTAATGCATGTTAGGAGGATATTGCTTATCAAACTGATCCAAACGGCAATTAGTGAAGAACTAGAATGACTATGCTTATTCATCATTGATGACCTCCTATTCTTATGTTTCCCGAGGGAAACAAAAAACCTTGACAGGCTCCTGTCAAGGTTTCGGTGTATCCGTATAATCGTTAAAGTTGAATGCATTCATAGCTATCACTCGCTAAATTAAGACGTTTTGCAATTATAACACTGTGAGATTCAGACAGCAAGGCAAAGGTTGAAGACTTTGAATGGACTCTCGCATTGATCAAATGCGTAAACGTCAAATAAGGAATTAGAAATAGCTGCACTTCATTCTGAGCTGTCTCAATCTAGAAGCCAACTTCTTGTATAAACGATTGTGATTTAGGAGATATTGATAAGAATATGACACGGATAAGAAGGTGATAGAGATGGGTTTTTCGAATGACCAAAACGACAAAGTTCTCATTACAATTGACGCGATTAATGCTGAGTTAGATGGCATAAATGATGCCGTATTTAAAGACATTCAAACAGACGGGGAAATCGTAACGGTCATTTATCTCAGTTCTCTTATCGATAATCTCACTCTACACAGAACAGTAATTGCACCATTGTTAACTAACAAGGATGACATATTGAAAGCTGCTGAAGTTCCTAAGAAAATTACTATCACTAGCATCTTGTCCTCAATTACCGATGGGGATACGATTGTTTATTTTCATGAAAAGAATTTATTCGTAACTGTGAATACATATAGCCCTCCAACAAGTTCAATCGCTCAGTCAGATGCAGAATCAACGGTTAGCGGTCCTCGCGATGTACTTACCGAGTCGTTGCAAACAAATCTATCTCTTATTAAGAGAAGAATTAAAAACACAAACTTGAAAAGTAGGGACTTCATCATAGGGACAGAGACAAACACTAAGCTTGTGGTCGTCTATATGGAGACAATCGTCCATCAGGAAAATTTGGATCGCGTCTTTAAAAACATAGATGAGATGGATTGGCCAGGGTTTAATGATATTACTATAGTTAGCCAGATAATGGAAACTCATAAATACTCTCCATTTACACAATATCATATGACAGAACGACCCGATTTTGTAACATCATCACTACTGGATGGACGAATTGTGATTATGATGGAGAATACTCAAGGGGCCTTGATTTGTCCAAGTACATTTTTTGAATTTTTCATGTCCCCTGAGGATGAGTATAACCGCTGGACAACGGCTACGTTATTGCGTTGTTTACGCTTTTTTGGTTTCTTTTTGACAATTATGCTAACTCCTTTTTATATTTCAGCGCTATCTTTTCACCCGGAGATATTACCATTCGAAATATTGATTAATCTACAAGAGTCACGTAGTAAGGTTCCTTTTCCTCCCGTCATTGAAGTTCTTTTCATGGAACTTGTTATTGAAGTGTTAAGAGAAGCGGGATCACGCATGCCGACAAAAATTGGACAAACGATTGGTATCGTTGGAGGTATCGTTATTGGGACCGCGGCTGTTGAAGCGGGTCTAGTCAGCAATACACTTATTGTATTAGTAGCGATTTCGGCATTGCTGTCCTTTCTACCTCCAAGTTTTACAATGAGTAATTCGAGTCGTGTTATACGCTATCTCTTTATCATATCTGCAGGTATTTTTGGTCTTTATGGACAGATGATTGCCTTTGCGTGGCTCATGATTCATTTGTTGAATTTAACCTCTTTGGGAACTCCTTATATGACACCTTTAATCCCAAGAAAATGGTCGGATCTAATGGACAATGTTATCCGGTTGCCGATTCATCTTCAAAAACAAAAAAAGGGTGTCTCAAGAGCTATGACCAAAAAAGTTCCTCCAACAAAGGGGGAAAAGTAAATGATGGATCAAACAAAACAATTGAATGGTTACCATGTCGTGTTTCTCGTTCAAAACGTTATGATGGGGACCACTTTATTGTTATTACCAAATTTATTAAGTTCAGTGGGCTATAGTCAGTGGTGGTTACCGCTTATGTTTGCGCTTATCGCAAACCTCTTATTAATTCCCATGGTATGGCTGATGTCACAATATAGCGCGTATAATTTATTTGCCATTCATGAAACATTACTTGGTAAATGGTTGGGGAAAGGAATAAATGTTTTACTAATCCTCTATTTAATAGTCCTTATAGCGGCTACTTGTGAAGGCTATTTAGAGCTTATACAAGTTGTTGCGCTGCAGGATCGAACGATCACTGGGCCTCTTTTTATTTTTTTTCTGTTACTTGTTTATATTGTAAGTGGCGGTATCAAATCAATCGCACGCTTCTGTATCATCAGTTTCTTCCTTGTTACTTGGATGATCTATTTCATGAAATGGGGAATAACTGAGGGAGATATTAGGCACGCTTTGCCTCTATTTAACTTTTCAATGCAGGAGTTATTTACCGCAACTAAAAACGGTTTTTTTTCGATGGCGGGATTTGAATTAATCTTGTTTTACTTTCCGTATATTATTCATCAAAAAAAAGTATTTAAACAAGCCTCATTGGGCATATGGATATGTGGAATCCTGTACTTTATAACGGCTTTTGTTAGTGTAATGTATTATTCTGAGTGGCAACTGGAAAATGTATTGTACCCGGTATTGTATTTATTTAATGCGGTAAAATTTTCTTTTCTCGAACGAGTTGACGTTATAGCCATAACGTTATGGGTATTTTTTATTCTATCGACAGCCTCCGCTTATTTGTGGGTTGTTAAAAAGGGGATTGATTCAATTCGGGCATCAGAAAACAAATCTCATTTATACATTATTTCCTTAATCATTTACATCTTCATTAACATTCAGTTTCCAGAAGAATTTCAAAACAAACTTTATGAGCGTGTGCATTTTGTAAGCTATGGGTTTATGATTTGGCCAATATTTTTATGCATTATTCATGTATTGAAAGCCAAAAAAGAAGGTGTGAAATGAAACAGAGTATAGTTATACTACTAATTAGTTGTTCCCTGTTGTTAATTGGATGTACGGAAGAATCAAAGCGCACATCTATAGAAGATTTGGGGATGGTTAGTAGCATCGCATTTGATGTAGCAAATGATAAAGAGATGAAAATGACAGTGTCAGTTCCTCATCCAACAACTGAATTACCGAAAAACACACAAACGTATTCAGTCGATACACAACTCATACAAGAAGGGCTTGTGAAAGTGTCCTCACAGGCTGATAAAATGATTATCTTAAATCAGCTGAGAACGTTGTTGTTTAGCGAGGAACTCGCAAGAAATGGTAAAGTAGCCGAAGTGATTGAGCATTTCTATAGAAATTCGACTGTAGGAAATAATGTTCGAATTGCTATCGTGAAAGATCGTGCGGAAGATTTTCTAAAAGCGGAATTTCCAGACAAACCTAATATTGATACTTATTTAAATGATTTGCTGCAACCTGCGCATCATACGTCTTTTAGTCCTTTTACAACGCTACATGATTTTCAGTACTCGGAAAGCAATCCTATTTATTTCTCAATGACTCCCTACTTAGAACTTGAAAAGGAGTCATTTAAAATTGCGAGTGTTGCTTTGTTTGATAGAGGGAAAATGTTAGACACGATATCAACCAAGGAAGCTTTAATCGTTCAGGCTTTAATAGGGAAAGGAAAACTTCCGCCGCTTGCCATTAAGCTGGATGAACCTTCAGATAAAGAACAATTACAGATCCAACTTGTTAAAAATAAAGTGAAAATAACAGGTAACCGAAATATAGAAGCTCCAAAATTGAAGATTGCACTTAACTTGCAAGGAACCTTATATGAATATAAAGGGGATAAGGATTTAGGTAAAATAAAGGAATATAAAGAGTTGGAAACAGAAGTGAGTAAGTATGTTAAAAAAGACGTAGAAGACGTTATTAAGAAACTTCAGGAATTAGAAGTCGATCCCGTTGGCTTTAGTGAATATTTCAGAATGTACCATAAGGGAAGATGGACAGAAGAGCTATCAAAAAAAATAATGGTTTCTGGAGATTTTAAGGTAACAGTAGATTTTAAACTGCTTAATACTGGAGCATTAAAGTAGGTAGATAAATGGACAATTTTGTGTGCGCAACTACTAGTTGCGCTTTTTATATTTTAAAAAACGGTTGCAATCAAGTAAGGGTGTAATTATAATACAATATAATGAATAAATATTCGTTCATCAGTCAGAATTCAGCTTGTTATTATAGCGTGAATTTTTGTGGAATACTGGTGAATGAGCGTTTTAAGAATTGAAAACAGTATGCTATGTGTACAATTGGAATTTAAATACTTCTAGGCGTGGGGTGAATTTATTTATAATGAGCAGGAAATTATATGTTGCGTATTAATAGGTCTTAGAAAATAATACACATTACAATGGAATTTATAATTATACATGTTCTGTGAATGGAAGAGGGGATTTTAAGTGGAACATATGGGTATTGTATCTATACTACCTCCAATATTGGCTGTCATATTAGCTATCGTAACGAAAAACGTCATCATTTCGCTATTTTCTGGTACATACTTTGGTGTTTTACTATTGGTAGGCGGTCGACCTCTCGAAGCTACAATGGAGACAATCGGAAATTATTTGTTTCCACAAGTGGCGGACAGCTATAATGCTGCTGTATTAGTTTTACTGTTTTTCATAGGGGGATTTGTTGCGCTTATGGAGAAGTCGGGTGGTGGTGCGGCTCTTGCAGAAAAAGCGACGAAGTTCATAAATACACGTATGAAAGCACAACTAGCTGCCTGGTTTGGTGGAGTACTCATCTTTTTCTCCGATATAGGAACGCCTCTTATAGTAGGTCCTGTGTTTGAGAAGATTTTCGATGCAACGAAAATTTCCAGAGAGAAGCTTGCTTGGATTATTGACTCAACATCATCTCCGGTTGCGGTTTTAGTCCCGTTCATCGGTTGGGGTGTTTACATAATGGGGCTCATTAAAAATGAATTTGATTTGTTGGGCATCACGACTTCAGAATTCAGCACGTTAGTACAGGTCATTCCGTTTCAATTTTATGCAATTTTAGCTGTTTCAATGGTACCACTTATGGCGATAACAAAATTGGATTTCGGCCCTATGGCGAAAGCGGAAAGACGTATTCAACAGACGGGCGAACTTTATTGGTCAACGTCAACACCTCTACGAAAAGCGGAGGAAGGCGAGGACATGACCAAGGGGAGTCATACAAATTTAATACTGCTTCCTTTAGCGGTGTTGTTTATTACGTTATTCGGACTTTTGATTTCGTTCGGATTCCCCTTAAAGCCGGTACCTGGTAATGATTTTAGGGTTGCTTTGTCGACAGCCTATCTATTTGCAGCAATTACAATTGTCATATTAATGCTTGTCTACAAAGTAAAAAAGTTTGATGAGATTTTCACGATTTATACATCAGGTATGCAGAAAATGGTGTATGTCGCAGTCACACTTGTCTTAGCATGGTCACTAGGTAAAGTGATCAATGAAATGGGAACAGCAACTTTTATTGTTGAAGTGATGCAGGGAAATGTCCCCGCTTTCATCATCCCGGCCATTCTTTTCCTTGTCGGCGCAGGAATGGCTCTCGCGTCAGGAACATCTTGGGGGACGTTCGCCATCATGCTTCCAATTGCTATACCAATGGCTGTCGCACTCGATGCGCATCTGTTAGTCTGTATAGGAGCAGTCCTATCAGGAGGAATCTTCGGAGACCATTGTTCACCGATTTCAGATACAACGATTTTATCATCGACAGGGGCAGGAGCCGATCATATCGATCACGTAAAAACACAATTTCCATATGCCCTTCTTAACGGAGCGATAGCGTTAGTCGGATTTATCGTTGCAGGTATTACAGGTAGTGCACTTACTTTGGTTTTGACAATTGTTCTTCTTGTTTTGGCAGTGATTTTATTATCTAAATTGAATGCTAGAAAATACGGAAAAGGAGTGGAAGTATAAATGAAACTTTGGGGCGGACGTTTTACAAGTCGTGCAGATGAAATAATGGAGCAATTTAACACTTCATTACCTGTGGATCATAGATTGTATAAAGAGGATATAGCAGGAAGCTTAGCGCATGTTACGATGCTGGTGCACTGTGATTTATTAACACCAGAAGAAGGCGAAATGCTTGTTGGCGGGCTCCAATCCATTTTACAGGATATCGAAACGGGTACAATTAAAATTGAAGGCAATTACGAGGATATCCATTCTTTCGTAGAAATGCATTTGACTGAACGCATTGGGGAAACGGGGAAGAAACTTCATACTGCGCGCAGTCGAAATGATCAAGTCGCAGTGGACATGCGTTTGTATGCAAAAGGCAAGGCGGCACAAGTGATGGACAGCCTTCAAACGCTTATCGATTCACTAAATACTAAAGGGGCGGCAAACAACGTAATTATGCCTGGTTATACTCATTTACAGCGTGCGCAGGTTGTTACGTTTAGTCATCATTTAGGGGCTTATGCACAAATGTTCAAAAGGGATAAAAAGCGTATTAGCAATGCGATTGATATTTTGGATGAAAACCCATTGGGCTGCGGAGCGCTTGCAGGAACAACGCATAACATCGACCGCGACGTGACGACTGCGTTATTAGGTTTTGCAAAACCTGTGGATAATTTCCTAGATGGCGTTAGTGATCGTGATTATTTACTTGAACTGATGTCGGATTTCTCGATTGTTATGATGCACTTGAGCCGATTGAGCGAGGAACTTATTTTATGGAGTAGCCAAGAATTCAAATTCATCAATATGGCAGATGCCTATTCCACGGGAAGTAGCATTATGCCGCAAAAGAAAAATCCTGATGCTGCGGAATTAATTCGCGGTAAAACGGGACGTGTCTATGGATCCCTGTTTTCATTGTTGACGACACTGAAAGGGTTGCCTCTTACTTATAATAAAGACATGCAGGAAGATAAAGAACAATTTTTCGACGCTTTAGATACAGTAATGGACTGTCTTGAAATCATGTCGAAAATGGTTGATACACTGCATGTCAATGCGGATAATATGAAAGCAGCGATTAAAGCAGGCTTCCTAAACGCGACAGAAGTTGCCGATTATTTGGTCGGCAAAGGAACAGCATTCCGTGATGCACATGAAATCGTGGGCAAGCTTATTATTTATTGTGAGCAACAGAAGAAAGCAATTGAGGATTTGACGGTTGAAGAGTTGGCTACGTTTAGCAAGCAAATTACGGATGATATATACGATTATATCGATTATGAAAATATTATTACAAAAGGGAATAAGCACTTGATGAAGCAAGTGGGGGAATAAAGGGAGGGACTGTCTGCTAGATGACAGTCCTTTTTTCTGTTGTGGGGACTGGTGAGCCGGAGAAATAATCGGTGTGCAGCGATATATAGTCGGTCAGCGATGTAATATGCTTGGTGTTCATGGATATATGATCGGTCAGCGATGTTAAATGATTGGTGCGCAGTGGAATATGATCGGTCAGCGATGTTAAATGATTGGTGCGCAGCGGAATATGATCGGTCAGCGATGTTAAATGATTGGTGTGCAGCGATATGTGATCGGTCAGTGATGTTAAATGATTGGTGTGTAGTGATATATGGTCGTTCATCGATGTAATATGCTTGGTGTTCATGCATATATGATCGGTCAGCGTTGTTAAATGCTTGGTGTGCAGCGATATATAGTCGGTCAGCGATGTTAAATGCTCGGTGTGCAGTGATACACGATGCGGTAGCATACTTATTTTATCGCTGGCTGCAATCTCCATAACAAAACAAAAAAATAGCTTGAAAGGACAACTTATCCTTTCAAGCTATTTTCTCAACCCATAATATTATAGCCAGCATCTACATAAATGATTTCACCAGTTACGCCGCGGGACAGATTGCTCAATGTTACTAGTGTCATGTCCGCCACTTCTTCTTGTGTTACATTGCGTCTTAATGGAGCTTGTTCTTCAATTTGAGTCAAAATCGTATTGAAGGAAGCTATCCCTTTAGCAGATAGCGTGCGAATCGCACCCGCTGAAATTGCATTGACGCGGATATTTTCTTTCCCCAAATCGAACGCTAAGTATTTCACAGATGCTTCAAGCGCTGCTTTTGCAACACCCATCACATTATAGCCGTCAAGCACACGCTGTGCGCCCAAATAACTCATTGTTACGATTGAACCGCCGTCTGTCATGAATGGACGGGCTTCTCTAGCGGTGGCAATGAGCGAATAAGAACTCGTATCCTGCGCAAATGCATAGCCACTTCTCGTAGTCTCAACGAAGTCATTTTTCAAATCCTCAGCATGAGCAAATGCAAGCGAGTGGACAACACCATGAATTGTACCGACTTCAGCACCAATTTTACCGAATGCTTCGTGGATACTTACATCTTCATTTACATCACATTGCACAATCAGTTTCGCCTCAAAACCGGCAGCAATTAACAGCTTCTCAAGTTTAGCAAGTGAACGCTCTTTTCTATATGTGAAGATTACATTTGCACCGACTGCAAAAAGTGTTTTTGCCACGCCCCAAGCAATACTCCGTTCATTTGCCACGCCCATTACAACAATATTTTTACCTTTAATTTTAAGTAAGTCTTCCATAGTAACCTCCTGAGTAGGTAATGAAAATGTATATACCTATTATTAGTACCAGATGCTAAAGGAATTATAGCATATTTGTTCAGATATTGTGAATAGCTACAAGTTAAAAATGAAAACGTATTCAAAAACACACTGTTCAAATATAAATAAAAATACAGTTGACTTTATAATTATGCATACATATAATGAGGATAACTTATAAACAGGGGTGATTGTAATGAAAGTAGGAATCATTGGCGCATCAGGGTATGGTGGACTTGAGTTGATCCGGCTACTGCACAACCACCCTGAAGTCGAACAAATTGAATTATTCACTTCATCTGAAGAAGGAACGGTATTTTCGCATAAGTATTCACATCTTATGAATATAGTCGATCAGTCACTACAAAAAATAGAGCTAGATAGATTAGCAGAATTCGATGTCGTTTTTTCAAGTGCTCCTGCTGGTGTAGCGAGTACATTGCTTCCTCCGTTAATCGGAAAAGGACCAAAGCTTATCGATTTGTCAGGAGATTTCCGTTTAAAAAATCTGTCTCAATATGAGCAGTGGTATAAAAAAGAGCCTGCACCTGCTTTAGCTGTTGAACAAAGCGTATATGGATTGACTGAATGGAATTATGATGCAATCCGGCAAGCGCAGTTAATTGCCAATCCGGGTTGTTATCCAACGGCGGTATTGTTGTCGCTTTTGCCATTGTTGAAAGCAAATGCAATCGATGCGAGCCAGTTAATTATCGATGCAAAGAGTGGCGTATCCGGTGCCGGCAATCAGCCAAGTCAAATGACACATTTCAGCGAGACGAATGAAAATACAGCTATCTATAAATTAAATCAGCATCAGCATATCCCCGAAATTGAGCAGGCCTTTGCATTGTTTGCAAAAGAAATACCACCTATCACATTTAGTACGCATCTCGTTCCGATGACAAGGGGAATTCTAGCGACGAGCTATGCACCAGTTGTGGAAGGGGTGTCGGAAGCTCAGCTCATAGAGTGTCTGAAAGATTCATATGCAAATCATCCATTTGTCCGTGTTATGCACGAAAAAGATAAGTTTGGCACCAATCAAGTATACGGCTCAAACTTTTGTGATTTGCTCGTAAAAGTTGACCCGCGGACGAATCGGGCAACAATCGTTTCTGTCATCGACAACTTAGTAAAAGGGGCAGCAGGGCAAGCAATTCAAAATATGAACGTACAATTCGGTCTCAAGGAAATAACTGGCCTGTCACTTGTCCCGGCATTTATCTAACTTAGGGGGAGTATTATGACGACAAATTTTTCAGCACTAAAGCGTATATCGGGAAATAACATCGTATCCCCAATTGGTTTCAAAGCTACAGGCATCCATTGTGGGATTAAATATAAAAAAAATGATTTGGCACTGCTCGTTAGCGAAGTACCAGCAAATGTTGCGGGAGTGTTTACAACGAATGCAATTCAGGCTGCACCACTAATTGTCACAAAAGAAGCCATGCAGCAAACGGGGAAAATGCAGGCGATCATTGTTAATTCGGGAAATGCGAATGCGTGTACGGGTCAGCAAGGATTGAAAGACGCCCGACTCATGCAACAAAAAGCTGCAGAAAAACTAGGAATCGCACCTGAGTTAGTTGGAGTTGCATCGACTGGAATTATTGGTGAAATGATGCGAATGGAACCGATTGTAAAAGGGATTCAAAAACTTCAACCAAATTCTGATTTAGAAGGCTCGATTTTGTTTTCACAAGCGATTCTTACGACTGATACAGTTACGAAAAATACAGCGTACAGCACAGTAATTGATGGTGAAAAAGTCATTATCGCTGGAACTGCAAAGGGCTCGGGAATGATTGATCCGAATATGGCAACAATGCTCGGTTTTATCACAACGGATGCTAGTATCGAATCCATTCATCTGCAGGCCGCACTCAAAACGGTTACGGATTTAACATTCAACTCCATTACTGTGGATGGCGATACTTCTACAAATGATATGGTGCTTGTTATGGCGAACGGCATGGCGGGGAATAATTCGTTGACACCGGCACATCCAGACTGGGAACAATTCATAGAAACTTTACATGCTGTTTCTCGAGACCTTGCGAAAATGATTGCGAAGGATGGAGAAGGTGCGACGAAGCTTATTGAAGTTGAAGTATCAGGAGCAGTTTCGGATATCGAGGCACGTAAGATTGCCAAAACAGTGGTTGGTTCACCGCTTGTGAAAACAGCTATCTTTGGTTGCGACGCCAACTGGGGAAGAATTATCGCTGCTGTAGGCTATAGTGGGGCAACGCTGGATCCAAATACGATTAAAATTAAGATTGGACCTACACCTGTTGTTGAAAACGGGGAGCCACTCCCATTTTCTGAAGCGCAATTACTTGCCTATTTGAAACAACCGGAAGTGAAAATCTTTGTCGATGTTCATCAGGGGAACGGTAAAGGAGTAGCATGGGGGTGCGACTTAACATATGACTATGTCCAAATCAACGCAACATATCGCTCGTAAACGAGTGGTTGTAAAGCTAGGTGGAAGTATGCTAGAAGGGTTGAATGAAGACTTTTTCGCGAATATTATACAACTGCAAAAAGCCGATAATGATGTTGTGCTTGTTCACGGAGGGGGACCTTTTATTAATAAAGAACTTGCCAAAAATAAAGTGTTATCATCCGTAGTTAACGGTATCCGTGTTACGTCGAAAGAGGCAGTAGGTATCGTTCAATCGACATTGATTGGTCAAGTAAATCCAGCCCTCGTTCATCAATTGAATAAAGGTGGCATCGATGCGATAGGACTAAGCGGATACGATGGGAAACTTTTAACATGTACAGTTTTGAATGAAAAATTGTACGGTTTTGTTGGAGAAATCCTGGATGTCCGCACAGAATTAATAGAAACGCTTCTTGATGATGGGCTTGTGCCAGTTATTTCGTGCATCGGTGCAACAGAAGATGGAGCTCCTCTCAACATCAATGCGGACATCGTCGCAAGTAAGATTGCTCTGGCAATAAATGCAGACAGCCTACTACTTGTGACAGATACTCCTGGCATTCAAATAGAAGGAAGTGTTAGACAAACTGCATCACCGACAGAAATTGTCCAGTGGATTGAAACAGGCGAAATATACGGTGGCATGTTACCGAAAGTAAAAGCTGCACTTGATTGTCTAGATGCAGGCATTCCATCGGTGCAAATTATCGGACCGCAATTAGAAGGTACCACAATTAAATGCGAGGAGGTTTTCATTTGACTACGCTATTTCAAAATTACACACGTCGTTCAGTCCATCTTGTAAAAGGGCAGGGTACAGTCGTAACGGATGATAATGGAAAAGAATACCTTGACTTCATAAGTGGAATCGCGGTCGTCAGTCTTGGTCATGCACATCCAGCGCTCGTTAAAGCAGTCAAACAGCAAAGTGAAAAGCTATGGCATGTGTCAAACTTATTCGAAAGCCCAGAGCAGGAGCTGTTAGCAGCTAAGCTTGTAAAAGATACATCTTTCAGCCATGCTTTTTTCTGTAATAGCGGTGCTGAAGCAAATGAAGCAGCGATTAAATTAGCTCGAAAACATACAAAGAAAAACGTCATTATTACATTTGAACAATCTTTTCATGGCCGGACATTTGGCGCCATGTCTGCAACTGGGCAAGCCAAGGTTCGCGAGGGCTTCGGTCCACTACTGGAAACATTTCGTATCATTCCATACAATGACGAACAACAACTAGCAGCTGCGATTGACGGTGATGTAGCTGCAATTATGCTAGAAGTTATTCAAGGAGAGGGAGGCGTAAATCAGATCGACCCTGACTTTGCTCAAAAAATAGCGGAAATCTGTAAGTCAAAAGGTATTCTGCTCATTGTCGATGAAGTGCAGACTGGGATTGGCCGGACGGGAACCCGATATGCCTACGAGCAGACAGTGCTTGAGCCGGACATTATTACGCTTGCCAAAGGATTGGGCGGGGGATTCCCAATTGGCGCGATGCTAGGATCGGGTGAGCTTTTTCAGTCATTCGGACCAGGAACGCATGGCACGACATTTGGTGGCAATCCATTAGCTGTCGCAGTCGCGCAAACGGTTGTTGACATTGTATTTAAAAAGAAATTTCTGCAAGAAGTTGAAGATAAATCGGAGTACCTAATCGAAAAACTGCAGACATTATTGCCTCAAAATCAATTTTCCATTCTTGGGGCGGGCCTGTTGATAGGCGTTAAATGTGAAAAGGAAATCCTACCGTTCATCCAACAAGCAGAACAGGCTGGATTGTTACTAGTTCAAGCAGGCACCAACGTCATTCGTCTATTACCGCCATTAACGGTTACATACGAAGAAATTGATCAAGCAGTGGCCATTCTTTCTGCCATTCTTCTTGCTGAAAAAGTAACTATTTTATAATGGGGTTTTGAATTAAGGTGTTCAGTGAAGCGCTATTCAATAGACCTCTGCCTAAAGGTTAATATAAAAAGAGCCGCTGAAAATGCGGGTCTTTTTGTTTTGTGAGCATAAAATCTGGCGCGCCAATCATATAAATTTATAGATCTCTTTATATAGTAGTTAGTGGGATATTCAGTCATACAACTTGCAGCTAGATTTTTTGAATGCCATTTTAAGTGATACTATTTTTCCGGTAGATTTAACAGATCCGAATCTCGAACTTGCCCAAGCGAACGATAAACTGTAAGTGATGGACATGCGGGTTGTGATGGATCAAGGCGCGCAAATTAATGTGGAACGCCAGTTGCGGGGGCATCAAGCATTTCCTGAACGTACGCTTTTGTACTTGGTAAAAATGTTTGCTAGTTAGGACTAAAGCGGAAAAGACTATATCTTGTAAAACAAGGCTATTCAAATTGTGATTGTCGATTTCAAAACATTGCAAACATACCATTTTCATAGTATGTTTCAGTTAATCGATCTGGAAGATGGAACCATTTTTTCTGACCATGCCGAGATTCATGTGCTTGAATTAACAAAGATAGGGATTCGGCGACTACAGGACACCGATACACTCGAAAAATGGTTAAAGGAAACTTTGTTTATGAAAAGCTCGACAATGAAAGAAGCATTCAAAGAAATTCAACGTTTGAGTCAAGTCCCTAAAACCCGCGCGATTGCCATCCCATGAGAAATCCAGCTGAAAGACCAAATGCAACGGGAATATGATGCAATAGAAATAGGAAGGGAAGAGGCTACGGATGTTAGTTCTTAAATCACTAGCATTGCATTAACTTTCGGTCTCAGTTAATGCAATGCTAGTGATTAGTAATAGTGGTTTTAAGATTTTATGCCAGGCACCCATACAAGTTCTAAGAAATAGGTGAATGATTTGAAAAGACGAAAGCAAAAACGTGATTGGAAACGGGTAGGTTCTGAGCTGTTGGCGTTCGCTTTATTCGTTTTTTTGATTTTCATCATTATTGATAACTTGCAAGAGAACGAAGACATTAAACTAGGGTTAGAAATGAATGCAGTGACTGCAACCATTTATGATAAGACCGCTGAAAAGCACCTCTTCAGTGGAATGTCATATATGGTACTGTTACAGCCGGGACTGGTAGAAAAAACGAAATGGCAAATTCCTCCTGGCTATCGGGCGGGCGTTTCGAAATCGGAGTTCGAAATGCTAGAAGTAGGTGACACAATCGATGGGCATTCAGTCGAAGGTGTCTTTTATACGCCAAGTGAACTTAAGTATGAAGATAGGTCGTTATACATCGTGTTATTTCTAGTAGGCATTTATCCACTAGGGTACATTTGTTATTTGCTATTTAAAATTAAAAAGTTTGAAGAGTTTGTCGATAGGCATGATTTCGGAGTGGGCGTTATCATGTACACAGTATTCTGGGGAGGGCTACTTGTTTTTCTTCTTTTTATGTATCGTGACATGGCTGCGGACTTGAAAAATGGCTATGAAAAATTTTATGGGAAGGATTACATAGAAACCGTAGCGACAATTACGGATCATCATTCCTACTCTGGTACGGGTAGGGACTATCAACAGTATTATTACTTGGCACTCACATACCAGGATGAGTCTGGAGAGCGGTTTAACTTAACAAAAGAAGTGAGAAGGAACACGTATCGCAACTATGTAGATGGTGAGTTGCCGATAAACTATAAAAAAGACAATCCATACAATGCATTTGCCCAGAAGACGGAAAAAAGAGATGTCTTTAATTTCTTAACGTCTCAGGAGATGTTCATGCACTTTCTCATCATTTTCATAACTGTACTGCTCAGCTACGCTCTCTTTTTGATGAATCGAAAACGGCGGACAGGTAGTTATTGGACAAAGACCGATAAAAATCGTAGAGATGTGTAACTTTTTTAATTGTGCTAGGTACTGAAACGATTAGGAACTGTATGAGTGCTAGCACTTTAATTTCAAAAGAGGAAGCAATGGTGATTCTTGACAAGGATATCTATTTTAAACCTTATTATGTTTATGATAGTAATCAGAAAGTGATGAAATCTATGCTGATGATTGATTGCCATACTTTTGTGGATGCTATGACAGGAGAGGTAGTTTTAGAATAGTAATAAATTCTAATGGAGGGTTGTCGCATAAATACTAATCATAAAGCACCGCCGCCCAATCATATCCCATACTGGCATCACGAAAAAATTGTAACTTTTACCATCGCTTTCCGTCAAATACAATGAGGAACGCAAAGAGAGGAGAGAAGTAGAATGAAAAAAATAGGTACAATCGCATTAGCAGCACTATTAGCAGGAAGTGTAGTAGGTGGCTATTCTGCACAAGCTCAGGAAAAGGTTACAGAAGCCATAAGCGAAAAAGAACAAGTTACGACAAACTTTATGAAAGCTACTGGCGTAATTAAAGAAATTGAAAAAGAAGAAGCGGGAATCCGTGTAACGATTGAAAATGAAGATAAAATTATTACGATTTTACGCATCAATGATGAGTCCTTGCTATTTAATAGTGGGACGACAAAATCTCTAAAACAAGCAGACTTGAAAAAAGGTGCAACTATAGCAGCTTATTATGATAAAAACAAGCCGATGATCCTGATTTATCCGACAACAGTAACACCGGAAATGGTCGTTGTAAACGATGAAGAAGTTTTCGGTGAAGTGAAAGTCAGCCAGTTTGACAAAGAATTCTTAAGTTTAGATGGCGAGTTGAAATTGAATATCGGCAAAGATACGCCCCTTTTCAATCAACAAGGTAAAGCAATCGAATTGAAAGAGTTGAATGGTAAAGAATTGATGGTATTTTACTCAATCACAACGAGAAGCATACCACCACAAACACCACCAACTAAAATTATCGCTTTGGATAATGCAACAGTAGAAGCACCTGAAGTAGAGCCTGAAGAACAACCTGAAGTATCAACAGGTGTACAGGAAATCATCGCTAACGACCACTACATGAAAGATGGCGTGAAGATGATTCCACTTCGTAAAGTTGCTGAGCATCTGGGCTATCAAGTTCTTTCTCAACCAAAAGTTAATGGTATACTTGTTACATTAGATAACAGTTCATTCACAATTAAACGTGGTGACAAAATGTATGGCTATAACAAAAGTGTCAGTAAATTTGAAGTTGCACCTGAGCTGAAAGGTATGAAAACATACGTTTCAGAAGACTTCCTTGAGCTATTAATTCAAAACTAACAACCGAAAAGCATGGCGTATGAAAAAGAGCCTGAAACGATGGGACTGCCTTATAAAAGGCAGACGTTTCAGGCTTTTTACTATGTTATTTAATGAAAAATGACTATACAGAATCTTTAATCTACTGTACTGTTGATATATAATCTGTCAATAGAAAAGGAGTTTATGTTTGATGAAAAAGTTTTTGATGTTTTTTACTGCTCTCCTAGTTATGTTCACTGCAATCGGCAATGTTTCTGCGGCACCATTATTCAAAGACGTCGATGATAAATACGGGTCGAAAGCAGAATTAGATTTTTTGGCGAAGCGGGGTATTATCTTTGCAGACCCTGCACAAAACTTTGGTGTGAATGAAGAAATTACGCGCCTTGAAGCTTCAGCTATGATCATAAGGGCGTTAGTTCTCGAAACAGTAGACCGACCCGATCCGAACTTCATCGACGTCACTCCTGAAGACGAAGGATACGATATCATCGCTACAATAACCCATGAAGGTATCGTCAACGGCAATGCGGACGGCGAATTCATGCCTAACGATAATTTAACAAGAGGACAGATGGCAGCGATTTTAGTTAACGCTTTTGAATTGAAGGGAACTACAGATCAGGCTTTCAAAGATGTAGATTCAGCATACTGGGCGTCTGATTCGATTAAAACGTTATTGGCCAATAAAATCACAACAGGTTACCCAAACAATACATATAAGCCGACAGCATTCATTACGAAAGCGAATTTCGGTGTGTTCCTCGCGCGAATATTAAATCCGGAATTTAAACAACAGCCTGTCTGCTATAAATCTGACGGTAAAAAGACGGCTGTCGTTAATGTACAGGTAACGAACTTATGGAAATCACCGAATAACAATCGTGTAGTGGACCGTCCATCTATTACGAATCCTACCGACATCCAAAAGTGGGCGAAAAGCATGTCTGTCAGTCAAAAATTATGGCTTGTTGGTCGAACGGATACGCAGGCCTTATATGGACAGGAAGTCGTTATTTTGAAAAGTAGCGGAAACTGGCATGAAATTGCCGTTAAGGACCAATACAAACCTAGGAATAAAGCTGGTTATCCAGGATGGGTCCCGAAAACACATGTGACAGAAGTACAGAATGATTATACAGATTGCCAACTAGCAATCGTTGATACGAATATCGCTACTCTTTATAATGAACCGAAAAAGGCCAACAAATTTATGGATATTAGCTACACGACAACTCTTCCAGTCATAAAAGAAGAGGGTGAATGGGTCCATGTTCAAACGCCAACTAGCGGTGTGAAGTTTTTACGCAAGCAAGATACCAAAGTAGTCGAAAGCTTTGCTGCAATACCAAAACCTACTCAAAAAGACATTGTAGATAGCGCCAAGATGTTCCTTGGTCTTCCGTATGTCTGGTCTGGTGTATCGGGCTTCGGCTTCGACTGTTCGGGCCTCATTCATTCTGTGTACAAAAATCACGGCATCATGATTCCGCGTGATTCATTCGTCCAAGCAGTTAACGGCACGCCTGTTGCCAGGAAAAATATGCAACCAGGTGACTTACTGTTTTTTGCGTATAATCAAGGCAAAGGAAAGGTCTATCACGTCGGCATGTATATAGGAAAAGGTCAAATGATTCACGCACCTAATTCAAGCAGAAACGTCGAAATTGTATCCATTGATACACACCCATACAAAGCAAACTATGCGGGCTCAAGAAGGTATTTGAAATAAAGGAATTGTTACCGTTGAATCAATGGGAGAACGAGATTTTCCATATTCAACACTGAAATCAGTAGTAATTCTGTGGTATAATTTGGAAGTGGAGGAGGTCTATACTTGAGAAAAAACATTATGACACTCGTTGTGTTGTTACTTCTGTTGTCAATGCTGCCAATATCAAAGGCGGAAGCGCAGGTACAGTTTTCTGATTTACATGGATACGGTGCAACAAAGGAAATCATGTATCTCTATGACAAGCATATTATCAGCGGCTATCCAGACGGAACGTTTAGACCAAATCAACCAATTACTCGTGCCCAGGCAGCTGTAATGTTACTTAAAGCACTAGATATCAAGGTAATTGATAATCCGACAGCGATTTTTAAGGATGTATCAAATACGTCAAATTATTATAAAATACTGGCGACAATTAACGAAAAAGGCATTATTCGTGGGGACAAAGGTTATATGCGTCCTGGAGAAATCACAACGCGTGCTCAAATGGCGGCAATCTTACGAAGAGCATTCAATCTCCCATTAGATGGTCAACAAGCCTATCGCGATGTATCCTCGTCCCATTGGGCATTCTCTGATATTAACAGTATTGCCAAACATCGAATATCGGGCGGTTACCCGGATGGAACTTTTAAACCGTCAATTGCAGTCACTCGGGCCCAATTCTCTACGTTTCTTGCTCGTGCACTCAACGATGACATGAAGCTCGATTCTGAAAAGTCGATTGTTATTGAAAAAGGGACAAAGATAGAACGGGATGGTTGGTTATATACGATAAAAAATAATAACCTTGTGAAAATCAGCCAAAAGACAAAAGAGGAAGTTATACTATTTTCCATCAGTGATTTCCCAATTACAGATGGTTATGTGGAAGAACGTCTAGGAAATGGCTTTCCAATCATATTGCATAATGATGAAATTTTTATACCTTACTGGGGAGGAGTCAGTATAATGACCGATAGACCAGTACATTATGGGCTAATGAAAACTTCGATAGAAGACGGGAAATACGAAGAGATCTATATGGAAGGGGTCAAGAAAAGTAATAGCATTCGAAATGTGTATATCTGGAACAATCGAATCTACTATACATCCGAACAAGAACAACGGTATTTTGACTATATCTTCGATGATACAGTAAATATAGATGACCCACTTTTCCTTTACTCTGCCAATTTAGACGGCAGTAATGCGAAGAGGGAGACCCCCTCGACGTTTGATGCTCGAGTCATCTTTGATAACTTGAAGGAAATAAACGACCATGTACAATACGGTATTGCGAATGTTACACAAAATAACAAGTCGATTAAATTCGATGATTCGACGATGTATTATTTTAATGAAAAAGGTGTCTTCACTTATAGTTTGCTAGATGGAAAAACGAAAAAACTCTCAACTATTCAAGCGAAAGACATGACCGTAACAGATACGGGAATCGTTATTGAAGATGTTAGGGGCAAAAAACACACAATGAAAAAATAAAGAAAAAGCATGTACTAATTTAATTTTGCACATATAATTAACGAAAGTACCACTTGTGTTTGTTAACTGAAATTAACCAGTTAATTACTACTTACTTTTGTGATGAAATCTTAGGCACTCTATGTACAATTACTTTAGGGTCCCTTTAGACTGAACTGCTACTACACCATTATCGGGGTTTCTTACTGCGTAGTGATGCGATTTTGTCGCGTCACTACGCAGTTTTTTTTAATAATCGTTTGGTGGTCTTTCGTCCGTCGTTCTCCGCAGCTACAGGTATACTAAGTTCTAAAGCTCCTGTGAACGAGTGAATCACCACTTTTCTATCTAGCAAGACGCAACCAAAAATGAAATCTTGGCTGCTGAATTCATCTTTATAGCATTTCCTTATCTATATTAATTAAGTGTCACTTTCTATATGGCATTACACTGTAACTTGTATGGTCATTGCAATAATTAGCAATGAAGGCTTTATTAAAAGCGATAGAGTGCCCGAAATTTCATCTTCAATTAAAGCACCTCGTTAGGTGAAAAATTTGTTTTCTGGTTTAATTAGCCCAAAGTGTCTTTGTCACCTTTGTATTCTAAAATATCCCCTGGCTGACAGTCCAAAGCCTTACAAATAGCTTCTAAAGTTGATAATCGAATCGCTTTTGCCTTTCCGTTTTTCAATATAGAAAGGTTAGCCATTGTTATTCCAACCCTCTCCGAAAGTTCTGTTACACTCATTTTCCATTTAGCCAACATCACATCAATGTTGATTATAATTGCCATGTTATTCACCTCAGACTATTAAGTCATTTTCTGATTTTATATCGATGGCTTCTTGTAAAAGCCTTTGAAGAACAGCAGCGAAGACTGAAATTACCATAGAAGCAAAAATAATGACCAATCCGATTACTATAACCCCTGGGGCGTCGTCTTTTTCCCCTACGAGAAAAAAGAGTGGCATGCCTACTACATACAAGATACTGATTGTGATTGCACAATCTTTGATAGTTTTTAAAGCCTTTACAGATAAATCCGAGAAAGCTTTATTGTTGTCAATATAGCTTAAAAGTTTAAAAGCTTGATACAGAGCAAAGTAAAACGGTATGGCCGCTGCATACAAATCGATTAAAAAGAGATATTTAATAAAAGCAATATCTGGATACAATTCCGCTGCATAATTCGCTATCTCAGGTACCAAAAATATGCACAGAGCAAGAACTGGAATCCCAATAAAAATAACAGCTATCTTTAAAAAGAGTGTTGTTCCTCGTTTCATAAAAGCACCCCGCTTATTTATTATTAATTTTATTTTAACATATCTTTATCGTTTTGCGATAAAGATATGTTGTTTATAATTTATATGGTTATTGTTTTAGAAATATGCTATTAATTTTTAACAAAGCTAAAAAGCATTCCTCATTACAATGAAATGATTGAAAACTTTAAACGATTCAATGGAATTCCAAACACAAACATAAAGCCTTAAACATAAGATAACAATAAGGCAGTAAAATACGAATCACTATCCCGAAAAAGGATGTGTTTAGGCGTGTACAACAATTTTAGTCAAAATCCAAATTCAAAATACACGCTGGGCGATCTCTTAAAAGGGAAAGATCTTGAAATCGTAGCCGCCTCACTCCTTTTGCTTGGCAAACTAAAAGTTGATTCCGCCCAATTATTTAGAGATAAACCCGTTATTTCCGTTACATTGTTGGGAGAATTCAAGCACCTAAATGATAACAAAGTGAATGAAATGGCTGATTTTTTAGAGGGAAACGGGGATTTGACATTAGACGAGTTATTCGAGGGAATAAAAAGGCGAATGGATAAAGGCAGGAGGAACGAAAGTGGGAGAAACAACCAGTTTTGACGCCAGTAAATTTATCAATACTGTCATATTAATCGTATTTCTTCTTCTCCTGGTTTTCGGTTCAACAAATTTAGGAGGATTGACGGAAGTGGAAGATTTAGGATGATTATAGAGGTGTCTTCATCATACAAGCGAAAAAGCTGAACCACAGGCAAACAGGACTCCCAAGAAATCAAAGGGTCCTGTTTTATTCGTTATTGCTAAAATTGATCTGTCTACATAAGAAGTTTGCTATGCTTTAAGCGTATTAAATCAACCAACTTTAAAATTCCTTTATCCTCAATACGCTTCAATAATTCGATGAATAGATGAGCCGTTGTCAGTGAATCTCTAAGCGCTCGGTGCCTGTTCAAATGTTCGTGTACTAAATATACGGGTATACTCTCCAAGTTCTAGTTAATCCCAAGATGGATTCAAATAATCGATTAAATCAATCGTATCAAAAGAAGAGGGTTCTTCGTACGATCATTTTACACATGTTATTGGTCATGTACTTACTTATAATTTTTTTGTCATTGTTTATTATAGATTTACCCCTGTCATCTATATAAAGAAAAACCCTCATAGTAAGACAGGAAGGGGGATTTACACGATAAATTAACGTTCAAGTTCTCTGTAACCTGTTTCCGCTTTAAATCTCACTTCAGCATAAGAAACTTCTTCGGCTTCGTACTTCTTGGCTGAAACGAGTGAACCAATAATTGCAGCTAAGAATCCTGCAGGAACTGAAATTATGGCAGGGTTCGCATACGGGAAGAGCGGTTGTCCAACGAAGAACGCTGCTCCTTCTACAGGATTAATAACGCTAGGGCTTAATGCAACAAGAACGAGTGCGACAATCAAACCAGTTAACATTGATGCAACTGCACCTGTTGTATTGAACTTTTTCCAATAGATTGTAAGGAGAATTGTCGGAACGTTCGCTGACGCGGCGATACAGAATGCGAGTGAAACAAGAAATGCGACATTCAATTTTTCCGCACCGAGCGCTAAAATGATAGAGAAAACAGAAACAGCAATTGCAGCATATCTTGCAGCTCTTACTTGTTGTTTCTCTGTTACTTTTCCTTTTTTAATAATTTCGGCATAAATATCATGCGCAATTGCCGATGCACCTGATAGTACGAGTCCAGCAACAACTGCTAGTATCGTCGCGAACGCAACGGCTGCAACGAATGATTCTAATGCAGAACCACCTAACGCACCCGCGAGCATCGGTGCGGCCATGTTCCCCGCGGCATTTTCAGCAATGATTGCATCCACGCCAACAAATTTAGCTGCTCCAAATCCGAGGAAAATAGTTAGAACGTAGAATATACCTATAATCCAAACCGCATAAATAACAGAAGAACGAGCTGTTTTCGCATCTTTTACCGTAAAGAAACGCATTAAAATATGTGGTAAGCCAGCTGTACCTAAAACGAGAGCAATTAGAACAGATATCAAACCAATCGGATCTTTGTAGATTATTCCAGAATGTAAGAATGCATCACCATGTGGTGTTGCTGTTCTCATGGCATCAAACATGCCGATAAAGTTGAAATTAAATTTTAATAGAACGAGGAACGAAATAACTATGGTTCCTATCATAAGTAAAATAGCTTTAACGATTTGAACCCAACTTGTTGCAGTCATACCGCCAAATAATACATAGATTGTCATCATGACACCAACAATTAGAACTGCGATCCAGTAGTCTATTCCAAGAAGTAATTTAATAAGTGCACCTGCACCTACAAGTTGAGCAAGCATATAAAATAATACGATCGTGATTGTATTTAACGCGGCCGCACCTCGAACTTTTCTTGCCCCGAAGCGTGCTCCAATCATGTCAGCCATTGTAAATTTTCCTAGATTACGAAGTGGCTCAGCGATTAGAAATAAAACCACCAGATAAGCTGTTAGGAATCCAATACTATAATAAAAACCATCAAAACCATTTAATGCTATTGCTCCTGCAATTCCGAGGAATGATGCAGCAGACAGGTAGTCCCCGGCGATCGCCATTCCGTTTTGCCAACCAGTTAACGATCCGCCGGCCGTGTAAAACTCACTCGCTGTTGTTGTTTGCTTGGCAGCCCAGTACGTAATTCCCAGTGTAAGGGCAATTACTGCAACAAAAATTGCTATTGAAATAATATTATCCATGTGTAAATCCCCCCTTTATTTTACAACATTTTTCCTTAAAATTTCTTCAACGTCTAGATCGAAGCTTTTCGCTTTATTCATATAGATGGATGTAAATAACCACACCATTATGAACATGCTTAACGAGTACACCCATGTCCAAGTCATCCAACCGAAGGCTCGAATTTCAAGTATGTTTGTATATCCGGTGAGAAGAGGCAGTGTAAAGTAGGCGACAAAAAAGAAAATAATGTACGGTGTGGAAAAGTTTCTTTTTCGTTTGACTAAATTTTTGAATTCCGGTGTATTTATAATTTTTTCATAATCCAATGTCGGTTTCACTTTTTTTTCTTTCGAATTTTTACCCACCATTTCATCCCCTTTTTTTGATGAAGTATTGAAAATCGGTAGCTCCTAAATAAAACCTCCCTTAAATAGATTGTGATAAATAGTATTGATATACTAAAAAAATAAATACTAGACTAGAAGACTAATTTAAGATTATCAAATTTTCTGTCAATGTACAAGGTGTATTTACTGAATGTTTAAAACGGTTTTCACCATAGCTTGAAGTGAGATGAAATAATGCTAGATTGCGGGCGGTGGTTAGTATAGTGAAGAGTTAATTTGCGTCGATTTTATTTTGTAGGTCGTGTCCCTGATTTGGACGATCTACAATTGAATTTAATTATTATAAATCCAAAGAAATTTATCATCTGTAATCGTTTTGGATATTATTATTCCGGAAAAATAAAAATAGGGAACAACTTCCTCAATTAAATTTGAAGAAATAGAAGATTAGCGCGATGAGGTAATTTTACTTAGGAAATAAGATGTGGATGGAAAGAGTAAACTACTGAATCAAGAGCTTGTATCGAAGGAAATAGAGGCTAAAATTCATTGGACGAGTTGTGGGATGAGGCTTTAATTTTCTGGAAATCTGGTGCCCTTCAACAGAGAATTATCGGTTTTTAGTTAGGGAGACAAACTATCAGACGAATTACCTACCAAATATGGTAAAATGATGAAAGTAGTAAGGCGGTTATTAATAAGCCGAAGGGGGTCCATATATGAGTTAACAAACCGAGCAGCAACTGTAAGATGATTCCATCAAAAGGCTCGTCAAAATGGATAGTAACGTATCGAAATTAAGGATTCACATGTACTTGCCGATAATTTGCACAAACAGATTACCTTATTAATACGGATGGTTTGAAAGGAAAAGTGTATATTAACCGCCAAGTTTTTTGGCGTAAAATAGATATAGAACTAGTTGAAGGTCAATTATTTACATACAACTTTTTAACAGTTTTTTGAAAAACTATAAATGGGCGAATGGCAATGAGTATTTTTGATGGAATGATGGGAAATGCATCTGAAATTGAAGTGAGTACAGTAGAGAAAGAGATGAAGGATTTACTCACACCTAAGGAAAAAGTGGAACATGCCTATAAACTGGTTAGAGATTTGTTGATATTTACGAATAAACGTCTAATACTTGTTAATAAACAGGGCGTCACAGGAAAGAAAGTTGAATATCAATCCATTCCGTACAAAAGTGTTGTACATTTCTCAATCGAAACCGCTGGAACTTTTGATCTTGATGTTGAACTAAAAATCTGGCATTCTGGAAGCTCAGCACCAATTCAAAAGAAATTCAATAAATTTTTGAATATTTACAAAGTGCAAAGTGTGCTCGCGGAATACGTTCAGAAATGAACTTGGTCGTCGGTCGAGTAATTTAAAGTAACTGGTTCCGATACAATACCGAGTTGCCTTAATACTAGGTACCTTTTATCAGTAAATAAATTTATATTGAGATGGAGTTGAAGAGGATGGATAGTGTAATTAAATCCTACTTTGAAGACCTGGAAGCAAAGGACAAAGATGTTCAAATTGAAGCATTTAATAATATTAAAGCTGCAATAAATGAAGAAGTGGACTGGGCATATGAAGTTTGGGACCAATTAAAGGAATGGTTAACAGATGCCGATAATCACAGAAGATCGAGGGCGGCTCAGTTCCTAGCTGGTCTAGCGAAAAGTGATCCGGAAAAACGCATATTAGGCGATTTTCCAGCGTTATGGGAAGTGACCAAGGATCCGAAATTTGTTACGGCCCGACACAGCTTACAATCGATTTGGAGAGTAGGCTTAGCTGGAAAGGAACAAAAAGAAATGGTGATTAATCATATAGTGAATCGCTTTCAAGACGGTGCACACGAAAAACATTACACTTTGATTCGATTTGATATGATTCAAGGCTTGAAAAATTTATATGATGAATTAAAAGAGGAAGAGATTAAACAACTTTCAATGGATTTGATTGAAACGGAAGAAGATATTAAATACCGTAAGAAGTACAAAACTGTATGGAAATGAAGAGTTGAAAGTAAATAATCCGAAAAAGGTAAGATAGCTAGAACTGACACAACTCCAAATTGTGTTAGTACTAGCTATCTTTTTTTATTAAAGTAGTAGAGTTAATTTATTGAATAACGAGAACGTATGTAGGGTGTAATGTGATAGAATGGGAAGTTTAAAGGGTGATGTAAGTGCCAATATTCGAAACAATAATGGTAACAATTACGTTATTAGTTGTAGCGATGTTAACATTTAACAATATATACTATAAAAAACTTACCCTAGGGTTTGACAGGATCAGGTAGGCTATTTTTAAAACTATCAGGAAATTACGGTTAAGGAACGGCCTATTACAGGCCGTTTGACGTACCAACGTCAAGCGGTCTTTTTTAATATCTTCTATAATTGAATCAATTTCACAATTACTCATTTCTTGTGTAAAGACGAACAATATAATTCATCTATCATTACATTGTCCGTCAATCTTTTGGACTACTCTCGTTGATTGTAGCGGAAGATGGCGACTTGGCAACCTAAGTTCGCCGCGTCCTGCAGCAACAAGGAGGGATGGAGTGCAATCCCTCCCCGTTGCATAACCTACATCCTGTAAGCCTCGGGAACAGCGCGAGCTGAAGACCCCGCAGGAAGAGACGTCACGTAGGACGGCTTTTGCGACCAAAAGCGAAGCGTTGGGAGCAGTGGATGTAAAATTTCTGCGAAAGGCGCAGAAATTATTACAAATCGAACCCTGCGCTGTTCGATTGGCTGAAGCCGTGCCCGCGGAAAGCGTCCATCTGAAGCGGAAATCAACATTGTTCGTTTTTCTCGTTTATTACCCTATTATGAAATTGATTCAATTAACGAACGAATTACAATTCAAAAGATAGTTGTCTAGATACTAGAATACCTTAATGTCCAGCACTATATAATGAACATTTAAATCTGTGTGAAAACTGGGCGAAAGAGCCATACAGGGGGAGCAAAAGCGGATTTGAAGAGAAATCTTTATTGCAAGTAATATAGTCACTTAGTGGCAGATGCCCTAAATAGTATCCAAAAGTGTTATAATTATAATTAAATCAAATTGACGTATTTAGATTAATTTCGCGAAATAGAGGAGGGCTTGAAATTAAAATGAAGAAAATATATACATTGTTTTTTGCTCTAGGATTAGGTATGGCTTTGCCGACTGCTGCTACAGATGTATTAGCAGCTACTAATACATCTGTAGCAGGCGCTCAAGCTATTAAATCAGAAGATGTTACGACTGCTGCAGAGTTTACGGATATCCCTAATAGCCACTGGGCAAAAAATGAAGTTATGCAACTTGTAGAAATGGGCATAATGACGGGCTATGGCGATATGCAGTTCCGTCCGGATATAGCAATAACTGTCGGAGAGGCTGCGCATTCTTTTACAAAAGCCGGCTATGAATCCTTAATCAAAGACGTGGTAAGTACCCCTTTTAGTGTGGACGTACCTTTAACGCGTAAACAAATGGAGTCGGCATTAGTACAAGCATTCAATTTGCAAAGCAACGGAGAAGTTAGTGGGCTAATCGATTGGTCTAGCCTAACTTCATTGGATAAAGGGAGTGTTGGCATAGTTCCCCAATACGGAACTTTACCAGGTACACAGAATGGTCTGTTCAATCCCGAAACAACAGTCGATCGTGCTACTTTTGCGGTGATTCTGCATAAAGCACTAGTAGAGAGCGGTAAAATTGTAACAACCAAGAAATATGAATTAACTAATATAGAGTTGTCGGCTAATTTTATACGGATTCCTTCTACTGTTAATTTAATGAAGGTGTCATTTGATGAACATCCGATTTATTTAAGATCGACAGAGAGTATCCTTTTTATGAATCACACGAGAATTGATAATTCATTTTCAAGAGATAATATTTACACTTATAATATCGGTGGGAAAGGTGCAACAATTGAGTTAACGGTCCGTTCATTTGATAATGGCGATTACTTCTTATTCTCCAAAATCAGCAATCCTTCTAAATCAGCTGTAACGGTGGATGTTATTCAAAAGGAAAACGATGTTTCATCATTCGAGCTCAAACGTTATGATAGATATAAGATTAAGAGAAATGATAAGGATGTTTTCGGCAGCGACACGACATCCTATCCGACAGGCTTACTACGTTTTGTGAAGCAAGACGGGTCCGTGAAAGAGCGAATGGTCGGACAGTCATATTTATCAAAACAGTTGTCATTAGAGTATGAAAATGATGGATATAGTTATATGCGTCAATTGCTTGTTGAAAAAGAAGCTTTATCATATGCACAGGTTGGAACAACTTTGCTATCCGTTCATACGTTGGAATCAAAAGGCAATGACATTGTAGATCAATGGTATATGAATGCGGATGGCCAACTATTTGAGAATGAAGAGAATATGGAAAGCTGGATGAAGGAATCAGCTGAGTACTATAAAAAACGTAATAACTGGTACACGGCGAGTGGCCCATACAATAAAATGGCGACAACGACAGAACCAATGCCTGATACAGGGCAAGGCTATGGGCGGAACTTACTTCTATTAAAAGAAGATCGTGCGCTGGTTTTATACAATGAGCAAGAGGATCGTTATTTTGAGAACCTAATTTACAACTCGTTTGTTAACTTGAAGAATTTCAAGGGTGACAAAGATTATTGGGAAACAGAAGTCACTAGCACGTATTTGAAAGATTTATATGACATTACTGCTCCATTCATTGATACACGTTTTAATGAACAAATTGCGTTGTTCTACTATAACAGCGGAGATGATTTTGGAATCGAAAATGCGAAAGAACCACTACGAAATTATGCGGATTTACTCGTATCACAAAAAAGTAAAGGGAATGTCATCCCTGTGAATGATGGCTCTCACTATATTTCGGATTACTTCCCAATTGCGCAGGATGTAACGACACATGCCTCAATGAATCACGTGCTGGGTGGGATGAATATTTTGTTGATGGCCTACAATGAGTTTAAAGATGAGAAATATTTAGATGAAGCGCGTGCTATACAAACTGCAATTGCAGCGGATAAAGATGATTGGCTCCGGGAAAGCGGTGATATATGGTACCGTATTTCTCCTATGCGAGATTATAAAGGTGATGATTACAAGCATCTTACTTTAGAAGATTTAATAAACTCATATAAACTATGGAGAGATATTGATCCTACGTATTTGCCTTTGCTGGAAGAAATGATTGCTTCAAAAGCATCGTTTTTATCGAATGAAAAGTTAGGCTACACAACTAAAATTAAAAACGGCTTACGTGATATAGGGTTATTGCAATATCTTCCGAAAGGGGAAGAGCGAACAGACGCATTGTGAAGGAGTTATTTTTTGGGATATTGAACAGTGTCATTAGCTATTGCCATAATGAGTACCGTTGAATTCGCTCTGACGTTAGGGGATGCCTAGGCTCAGTTCATACAGATTATTATATATAAGCATAGACAAAAGCCGCTTTCCAGTTATGGAAGGCGGCTTTAAATTTGCGACACAATTGTTTGATAATGTGGTATCGTTCGTTATGCTATATTTTCCATTAATATGAAATTAATATGTCACATTTTAAAGCAGTTGTTTGTCTTACATATAGTGAAGGAAAAAAGGAGGTGTTTGGAAAGTGTACGTAAATAGAACGGAATATAGTATCGAAGAGTCGAACGAGAATATGATTGAAGATTTGATAAAGGTATATCATCAAAAGATCTATAGTTATTGCTATAACATCATGAGAAATTCACACGATGCTGAAGATGCTGTACAAGAAGTATTTTTGAAAGCATTTCAGAGCAATAAGCTGATGGAAATCGACAATAGAAGTGCTTGGTTATATAAGATTGCTTACAATCATTGTTTAAATAAAGTTAAAAGAAGAAACCTCATTAAATTTGTCCCTTTTATTGAAAATAACGGACTAAAAGAGAAAGTCAGCATCAGCAATCAGTACGATGACTTTGAATTAGGTTACATACTGTCCAAATTAAAACCGAAGGAAAGGGCGCTGATTGTTCTTAGAATTATTGAAGATAAAGACTTTACCGAGATTGCCGCAATCCTTGCTATTAGCACTCCTACTGCTAGAAAACGATTTGAAAGAATAAAGGTGAAAGTACAAAAAATAATAGAAAGGAGAATGCAAGATGAAGAAAAAAATTAAGTCGTTCGAGGATTTTGAGAAACGATTTAAGGAACAAAATCTCCCGGAAGTCCACTATAAAGAGCATTTAACTAGCAAAGTTATAAAGCACAAGAAAGTACCTATATTTTTACGTGCGTCCTTTATTTCAATATTTATCACTTTGTTTATCACAGTATCTATAGCAACAGCTATGCAATTTACAGGATGGAAGTTTTTTGATTCTGAAGGTAAACAAGTTTATGAAATGACAACAATGAGTGAGGAAGAAGCAGCCCCGCACAGGCAATATGACTGGATTAACAAAAAGTACCGTGTTGCCATTGAAAATAGTAAAAGTACTATACCTGAAGGCAAATTTAGATACTTTCTAACAGTGGAAGGTTATGAAAAAATAGGGACGACAGCATTATCTATCTTAATGAATGCAAATCAGATTGATAGTGTGGCACAAATTCCGAATGATTTTAAGAAGTCACTTCTCTTAAATGATAATTTACTAAATATATATGAACTTACCAATGGAGAAATATCGTATTATCCACAACATGATGTAGAAGATATAGCAACCATTGCCGAAGAAATGTACTCTAAAGCAAAAGAAAATAATGTTGAATATATAGAAAAAGAAGGGGTTTTGTCATCTGACATTTCGTATGTTGGACTTAACTATAGTAGTAAAAGTGAAGAAAACCACCAAGGAGTTCAATTAACAATATATCCGGCTAACGAAGGGACGCTCACTACAGAAAACTTAGATGGATATACTCAGCTGACAGAAGCGGGAGTAGATTTCTTATTTAGTGAAGAATCCCAAAGAATTTATTTTATAAAAGAGGATAAAGCCAATAAATTACTTGTTTCAATTACCTTTACATTCTTTGAAGTTGGAACAACTGTAGAAAAAGAAGAATTAATATCTATTGCAAAAAGCCTTTTAAATTAGTTAACCCTAATTTCGTATTATAGAGGGTTAGTGAATTATGTTATCAGCAATAATTAGTTCGATACTGCTAGGGGAGACGTTTAGGCTGAGACTTATAGCTATCTGAATGAAAAGAATTCCGCCTTTTGTAGCGGTAAAATCATTATTCTTGTAGATAGACGATAAGCCAAATAATTTAGAAAGTTTTCAAGGGAAGGGAATACTGTTTACTTTAACGTATATGGGAATGACAAAATCCCCCCTCAACTTCGTTAAGGAAGAGAGGGGGGATTGAATGATAGTTCAATATTATTCTCCAGATTCAGCTGAGAATTTGCGTTGCCCGAGTTCTTTTTCATAGATATATAATGCGTTTTTATCTTCCCCGATGCGTTTCAAGTACTCGATATGCGTATCGAAGGACGCTTCTTCTTCAACTTGCTCATCTAGGAACCATCTCAAGAAAGAAATCGTTGCATGCTCTTTTTCTTCCCATGCCAGGTCCATCAATTCATAGAAATTCTTTGTGACAGTTTTTTCTTGTTGTAAACCTGATTCAAAGGTATCCAAAACCGAAGCGAAGTCGATTTTTGATTCTGTAGTTGCAGAAAATTTAGCCTGTATTCCGCGGTCATTTACATATGTGTAAATTTTCATGCCGTGAAAACGCTCTTCTTCTGCCTGTTGCAGATAATAATTAGCGAAGCCCCCGTAGTTATTATGTTCGCAATAAGCGGCCATTGCCATATATGACTGGGCAGCGTTATATTCATTATTCATTTGATTATTAAGTGCATCTGCTAATCGTTGACTGATCATATTGTCCCCTCCATTTTATGTTAGTACTATACTATCTATATCATAACCTAATAGATTTTAGCAATCACGTGATTTGATTGAAAACGTAGAAGTTTGTATAATTTCTGCGTTCATTGCAGGGATTATACAATAAATGTAAAGTTG
This sequence comes from Sporosarcina sp. ANT_H38, assembly GCF_008369195.1. Lineage (GTDB taxonomy): Bacteria > Bacillota > Bacilli > Bacillales_A > Planococcaceae > Sporosarcina. The sequence continues at coordinate 112,076 of NZ_VOBC01000001.1, forward strand.
TAACTAGTTACAGCGGGCGATATCCAACGCTCACTCCTTCTCTTTGGGGTTTTCTTTTTTATTTTAAGGAAGTTTTAATTGCTACAGGAAATTCAGTGATGCCAAGCGTGCCCGAAATTGTATTTTCGCGCACTTATACTCCTGTGAAAAGTCGTCTATTTTAATTTTTCGAGAAACTGCAATTTCCACTCGAACGCTGTAGGTGCAAGACAGGCAACTAATCGCTACAGAATGACCAAGGGGGAATGAATTGCAGTTTCTCCCATACTTGTCCCACGGTAAAACTGTCGTGATTATTTTAGCAGAAAGCGGGCAGGAAACGTACTCGTCCAAATGAAGACTTTTGCGCCTTGCTTATCAGTATCTTATCCAAGAAAATGGTTAATTAACAGACGTGTAATTTTATATAGCGACTTTATTAGTTTGAAAAGTTGAATGAGCTAAGTGTTGAATTATGTATATAAAAAGCCATTCCTAAGAAAAAATGGCTTTTTAATGCTTCCAAATAGGAAAGAATTCTATATGAGGGGTGTATAAATTGAGTGCAGGCTGAGGGTATTTAATTTTTAATTCAACTCAAAATGCAAGAAGTATGGAAAATAAGGCTCCAAAGATAATGATTGAAATAATGATAATGAACCCTGTAAATAACATCAATGTGCCAAATCCACGCCAAGCAGAGAAGTTGTGGACAATTCCGATTGCCTTACATTCGATAATAAGTCCGAAAATGGAAATAGCCAACATTAACCATGTTTGAAAGAAGAAGAAACCTACAGACATATTCGTCCCTAATGGACCAGTTGGTGTGGTGAAGAGTTGCTGCCCATAGAGGGAAATTGCGATGAATCCTATAGGTGCTGTCCAAATCATAGGGATTGCACTGGCTCCGGTTGCAAGACCCATTTTTCGCATTGTTCCTGTTCCGCCTAATAATTTACCAATCCACGTATACGCAACTATAATAATTCCCCAGCCGGCCAGACCTGAAAGTAAGCCGGAAAGAAGAACGAGACCGAGTGTTGTCAATAATGAGAAACCGTTAAATAAGCCTAAGTCTGCAAAGGCCATTATGCTATTTATAAGCGCGGAAATAGAGATAATAATGAATGGATATTTTAATGATTTATGATCGACGATGTATCGAATTGTGGCACTTGGCTGTGTCCAAATCGAAAATAGCGGATTCATTATTCTGCTCCTTCTTATCATAATACGTGCCATTGAGAATTGTATTACTCAATGTTTTTTACACATTTTCTGGGATCAATTTCCGTCAGTTCCCATGCCCCATTCTTCTTTATATATTGAGAAATTAAAATGTCTGTGTCATTCGTCAACTGAAAAAAGACGAAACGATAGTCATTTCCATCCGTTCCGATTATTTCAATTGTTTTAACGTACCCGTCTTTTTTCGTGGGCATTTTTTTCTTAATCAGATTGCACCAATGTCCATATTCTACGTCAACGATATCTTCTCCGGTATGGGCCCACCCGTGATAGGCAGCACAAAGGAAATCTTCTCCTGTCAATGAAATAGTATCTATTTTGTATACGTTGTTTTCCTTGGTGGTAGAAATATAGCCGTAATAATATTCGAAACGGGAAACACCTGTAGGGGACCCGTTAATTGTTTCGAGCTCCACGAAGTATCTGCCGTGTTCTGAGGGGTTTTTGGTAGGGATTTGTTTAAATTTAATCAAATTTGTGTGAGCGATTCCTTTAAAAGAAGAAAGATACTTTGGATATGGATGTTTTTGTTGGTAATCAGTCGTTAAAAAGTTAAACGCAATGGGAAAGGGGATTCTTGCTTCTCCTACTGTTCCGCAGCCCGCAACTAGATTGTCTGTGAGATTTTCGGCTTCACGTAATATGCTGAAGTAATTGAGGATTGTATCTTCAGGGGAAATCATTAATGATGTAGGAAGAATTATTTCATTATATTTTTTATCAATATAAGGATTGAAAAAATGATAGTCAAATAATCGATTATTTAGCACTGAACGGCAAGACGGACGAAAGAACCTTTCGATATCATATGTGTTATAAGCTGTATTATCTTCCTTTATCATTGCATCTCTGTGTTGTTGCTTTTGAAATTCAGCACCCATGACAAGCGCAACATCCTTTTTGTAATGCTGTTTATTTTTCATAAACATCTCTTTACGAGTCGCCTCCATTCCCATTACTCATATTGTATGAGACATTATCCGGAGCATGTTCCTGTCTAACGATAATCTATTTTAATGGTACCAAAGCATGACTCGATTCAGAATTGAATCATATCCTAGTATTTTTAATTCGGACCGTATATTTTATGACGCAAGATTCATACTAAGAGTAAATTGTTTGAAAGGAGCTAAGAAGTGTGGAGTCTACACAATCACAACAACAGCTTCAACAACTAAAAAAGTTGCAAATTCAACTTCAACAACTCGAACTCCAAATACAGATCCAACAGCAAGAAGAACAACAACAACAAGAGCCGCAGCAACAGCAACAACAACAAGAGCCACAACAACAACAACAACAACAACAAGAGCCACAGCAACAACAAGAGTCACAGCAACAACAAGAGTCACAGCAACAACAAGAGCCACAGCAACAACAAGAGCCACAGCAACAACAAGAGCTACAGCAACAGCAACAGCAACAGCAACAGCAACAAGAGCCACAACCACCACAACCGCCACAACAACCGCAACAACCGCAACAACCGCAACAACAACAACAAGAGCCACCACAACAGCAACAGCAACCACAACAGCAACAAGCGCCACAGCTGCAACCGCTGCAACCGCAGCAACAGCAACAGCAACAAGCGCCACAGCAACAACAAGCGCCACAGCTGCAACCGCAGCAACAGCAACAACAAGAGCCACAGCAGCAGCAACCACAACAAGAGTTACAGCCACAGCAGAAAGAGCAACATCCAGTGCCACAACCACCACCGCAACAGCAGACGTTACTATATTTTGAGCCCCCAAGGATGGTGTCCACTTTAGACATTGTCTATCTGCAAAATATGCTGAATTCGAATTTGCTAGCGGTAAAACAGTATCGACAAGCCGCCCAAAATTGCCGACTGCCCGACTTGAAGCTTCAATTTGAAGAGGCTGCAAAAATGCATTTGACGCATTATGATAATTTGCTTAATGTCTTGAATGGAAATGAGGGTAATGTGCAATGACCACTTTCGGAAAAATTAGTAACCCAAAGTCACCGCTTTCTAAAAAGTCCGCAGTCAATGATGCTGATTTGTTAAATACAGCAATAGCGACCGAAAAAAACATGTGCAATTCCTACTTAATTGCCATGCATGAAGCGAGCAACGGGAAGTTCTACTCGTTACTTTTTGATATGATGAAAGAAACATCTCATCAACAACGTAAAATGTTTGAACTGCAGTTTCAACATGGTTGGTGCTCACTTACGCCTGTTGCAACTGCGGAAATCACAGCCCTGAATCAGGAGTATACCGAATACCGGCAACAACTAAAATAAGGAGAAATCGAACTAAACACCACTTCATCGATTGCCGAATGAGTGGTGTCTGTTTTTGGAGCTCTATATCTTAAAGAACAAATGAAATCCAATAAATATGCTGAAATAGAACGAAACTGTAAAGCAGAATGGCGGCTCCTACTAATAATTTTAAATACCCTTTCGGCTCTATCTTTGTTAGTAAATAGAGTAAAACGAGCGGCAAACCAATTTTAATTGAGTAAAATCCCCAAATGCTTGTATCGTAGATAAAACGCATTAATGGGTTCGCTTCGGTGATATATTTTTTTTGTATACCAAAGTCAGTGAAAAAGGAATCAATAGCGGCTAATAGCAAAAGAAGAATACCGGCGACAAGTAGTTTTTTACGAGTGAAAAATAATGTGTTTACAACCTGAATATGTATGCCTCCTTAGTTGAGTATAGTAAAGTTCTAATAAGAGTTTGGCATAACTTTTGGTGATTCATACAAGTCAAAAAGATTATCTATTAAACGGATATAGTAGTAGTGAATGATTTTATTTTTGTATACTAATACTATCCAGCTATTGATAGGGTATTGTGGAGTTAGAAAGAAGGTGTTCGCTTGATCCGGATAATGGGACTAACAGAAGAGAATGAGTTGTTGTTCGATTTTTCACTAGAAGACTTACATACGCGTCAATTCAAGTGGTACTGGTTGGATTTGGAGAATCCTGATGAAGAAGAGGCTTCCTTATTGCATTCATTTTTTCATTTTCATCCGCTTACTATCGAGGATTGTTTAAACAGACTTCAAAGACCGAAATTGGATTTCTATGACGAATATGCTTTTTTTGTATTGCATGCTATAAACCATGAAAGTATAAGAGCTGAAGAGATAAATCTGTACCTTGGAAAGAATTATGTCATCACTTTTCACTATACAAAGATCTCAGGTTTAGAAAATGCGAGAGAAAGGATTATTGAGAACCCGGGCATGTGGAAGCAAGGCCATGTTTTCGTTGCGCATCAGATCATCGATAAAGTAGTCGATGAATATTTCCCGGTACTTCATAAAATAGAAGATCATCTGGATGAAATAGAAGACACGCTTTCACCATCAACCGTTCATTTATCCATGGATTCTGTCTTCGAAGTCCGCAGCAATTTGTTAAGGTTAAGACGAACAATCTTGCCGATGCATGAACTTTTACATCGAATAATTAATTCGGAACGGATAAAATTATCCGCGAATGAACAAGCCTATTTTAGTGATATCTATGATAATTTGTTGCGACTCGGAGATATTCTTGAATCTAATAGGGAACTGACAGCTGATATTCGAGATAGCCAATTATCCATTAACTCGAATCAGATGAACCGTATTATGATGATACTGACCATTGTGTCTTCCATTTTCATTCCCCTTACATTCATAGCAGGTGTGTATGGGATGAATTTTGATTTCATGCCGGAACTTACTTGGCGATACGGGTACATCATCGTATTAATAGTTATGCTAGTAATAGGCTCATCTATGTTGGCATTGTTCAAATATAAAGGCTGGTTGGGTATGTTTAAACCTTGAATGGTAACATTTGTATGAATAACATAAGGCGATAATAACAAGTCTCGTGACGGTTAAAAGTATATTCATGGAAAGCGTAACAAGCGCCTAATCAATTGGGATTAGTGTTAGAATAGAGTCAAGAAAATATAATGGAGATAGATAGATGAAAACGTATCTAATTAAGAAGGCTTTGAATAATAATGTGCTCATTGCTACTGATGTTAATGAAAATGAGGTCGTTTTAATTGGTCGAGGTATCGGCTTTGATAACAAAGCTGGGGAGTCGATTATTCGAGAAAAAGTCGAGAAATTGTTTGTATTGAATGATCCTAAAGAGCAGGAGCAGTACAAACAACTTATTTCCACTCTTGATGAAAAGACGTTAAAAGTACTAATTTCTGCAGTCGAAATTATTCGAGAGCGAGCTGGCATGCCGCTAAATGAACATATTCACGTTGCACTAACAGACCATTTGTTTTTTGCGGTTACCCGTATGAGGCAGGGAATGGCAATTCGGAATCCTTTTTTGCTTGAAACAAAGGCACTTTATCCTGATGAATTTAAAATTGCTGCTGAAGTGACAGCAATGGTTAATAAACAGCTGACTGTTGAGCTCCCTGAGGGGGAGATTGGTTTCATTGCCTTACATATTCACAGTGCCATTGTAAATAAAAACATACGTGATTTAACGATATATTCAGACTTAATCGTCCAACTTGTCAAAATTATTGAAGAACAACTTGACATAGACATTGATAAGAATAGTATTGATTATATGCGGTTGATCCGCCATCTACGTTTTACAATTGAGCGAGTGGTACGTGGAGAAAAGATTGCAGAACCGAAAAAAATTACAGGACTGTTAAAAATGGAGTATCCTTTTTGTTACAATTTAGCTTGGAAGCTGATTAAAGTAATGCAACAGACGTTACAAAAAGAAATCTATGAAGCAGAAGCGGTTTACTTAACACTTCATCTTCAAAGGATTCAAGCAAAAATTGAATGAAAATCATAGTCCGTTTTGGTCCAAATAAATTCATTTGCAAGTTTTTAATAACTATGATAGGGTTATTATGTAAGTCATTGGGTAATACTATTTACGTCTGACATAATTTATAAAAACATTATCTTCGTACGTGTTACTGATACGATCAGGCATGAGTAAAAAGATGATTGATGATAGTTTTGGGGGCAACTCTTGGGCTTATTTCAATTTCCTTTTTTCTCATGTCTTTTTTGTATGTATATATATTGAACAAATGAATTCCTATATAAACTGAGCAAAGGCATTTTTTAACGCCGTAGCGGGTTCAAAGGATTTTATTATGTCGATATATAGTTGAAAAACCCCGATGACTGATTAACTATTTAGGAGGTTTTAAAATGTTTAAAAAAACTTTTGGTGTTTTGCAAAAAGTTGGCCAAGCTCTAATGCTACCAGTGGCCCTACTCCCAGCAGCCGGTTTATTGCTGGGGTTTGGTAATGCTGCTCAGCAAGAAACAATGCTAAATTATCTGCCGTTTTTGTCTGCAGATTGGATCCAATTGACAGCAAAAGTAATGGAGGATGCGGGTGGAATTATTTTTGGTAATTTACCGCTGATCTTTGCAATTGGTGTCGCGATTGGGTTAGCAAAAGATGGTGCTGCAGCTCTTGCGGCACTTGTTGGTTACCTAGTATTGAATCAAGTGATGAGTTCATGGCTGGGGATTACAACGGACATGCTTGCTGATAATCCAGCCTATGCACTTGTCTTCGGAATTCCAACGTTACAAACGGGGGTTTTCGGGGGTATTATTGTAGGTTTGATTGCAGCGTTTTGTTACAACAAGTTTCATGACATTGAAATGCCTTCCTTCCTTGGGTTCTTCGCAGGGAAAAGGTTCGTACCAATTGCTACTGCTGGTGCAGCTTTCATAGCTGGATTACTATTGATCATTATTTGGCCGACAGTTCAAGCTGGAATGAACAGTGCATCGCTTTGGTTACTAGATGAAGGTACATATATCGCTGTATTCTTCTTTGGATTTATCAAACGCTTGCTAATCCCGTTTGGATTGCATCATATTTTCCACGCACCATTCTGGTATGAATTTGGTTCGTATACGACGGCCGCTGGAGCAGTGGTTCGCGGTGATATGACCATCTTCTTTGCACAATTAAAAGATGGTGTACAGCTTACAGCTGGTAACTTCATGGGCGGAGAATTCCCGATTATGATGTTTGGTTTACCAGCGGCGGCGCTTGCGATGTATCATGCAGCGCGACCAGAAAAGAAAAAGTTAGTTGCAGGTCTATTAGCATCAGGTGCTTTAACCTCATTCCTAACGGGGATAACTGAGCCACTTGAATTTTCATTTTTATTTCTGTCACCAATACTGTTCTTACTCCATGCTGTTTTAGATGGTTTATCATTTGTACTGATGACATTTTTGGAGGTTCATATCGGGTACACCTTCTCGGGTGGAGCCATTGACTTCTTCCTCTTCGGTATTTTACCGGGCAAAGAGTCATGGTGGATTGCCATAGTACTCGGCCTTATTTTTGCAGTGATTTATTACTTCTTGTTCCGCTTTATGATTAGTAAATTTAATTTAATGACGCCAGGACGAGAAGCAGATGATGACACAGAAGAAGTGAAAACGAGTTCGAAGGGGAACACTGATCTTGCTTATAATATTCTAGAAGCAATGGGTGGTCAAAAAAACATTAGCCATTTAGATGCTTGTATTACAAGGCTTCGTGTATCTGTTGTCGATGTTCAAGCTGTTAATAAGAAAGAATTGAAAAATTTAGGTGCGGCAGGCGTACTTGAAGTTGGTGATAATATCCAAGCTATTTTTGGCCCACGTTCTGAAATTATAAAAGGACAAATTCAAGACGTAATCAGTGGAAAACGCCCTCGTTCTGAGGTGGTCGAACAGCCTGTTCAAGCCGAAAGTACAGTTACTACTCATCAAGTTAATGATGAGTTTATTTCACCGATACAAGGGGAAATTAAGCCGCTTTCAGAAGTTCCCGATCCAGTGTTTGCCGAAAAAATGATGGGCGACGGTTTTGCAATTGTACCTTCAGAAGGTACTGTCGTTTCACCAGTTGACGGGATAATCGTTAGTTTCTTCCCGACAAAACATGCATTAGGGATTCAAGCTGATTCAGGAAGAGAAATTTTAATCCATGTTGGGATTAATACAGTTAAATTAGAAGGTAAAGGTTTCGAAGCTTTAGTTGCACAAGGTGATCGTGTTACTAAAGGACAACCTTTGTTGAAATTCGATGTTGATTATATTAAGGAGCATGCGACTTCAATCATTACCCCAATCATTTTTACTAATCTATTTGAGGGTGAATCAATCGTTATTAATAAGTTAGGTATTGTTGCATTGAAAGAAGAAAATATTATCGCGATTGAAAAATAAGAAAAGCGGAAGGCTCCTGGAGCTAGACACTATGCTAAGTCAAAAAACGTATACGTTCTTACCTGTTAAGAATGGGTGTAAGGCCCCGTTAGAGAGAAATCAGCCATGTATGAAAATGGCTGATTTCTTTCTTTTTTGTATATCACCTTTAAATTTAGTGTCAGAAGACTTCCTTAACTGACGAATGGACCCTGTTTGTGAGATAATACACTTAGAATGAGAGGCTGATTACAATGACATTTCAAAATTACAACTTAAGCAAGGAGATTACACGGGCGCTAGACGGGCTTGGGTATTCTTCACCTACAGAAGTGCAGGAGAAAGTAATTCCTGCGGCACTTACTAAAAACGATTTAGTTGTCAAATCACAGACGGGTAGCGGGAAGACAGCTGCTTTTGGAATTCCCATATGTGAAATGGTGAACTGGGATGAGAATAAACCACAAGCGCTAATCTTAACGCCGACGCGTGAACTTGCAGATCAGGTAAAAGAAGATATTACAAACATTGGGCGTTTTAAGCGTATTAAAGCTGCTGCTGTTTACGGGAAATCTCCATATGCGTATCAAAAAGAAGAACTGAAGCAAAAATGTCATGTTGTTGTCGGAACACCGGGGCGTGTATTCGATCATATTGAACGCGGTTCGCTTGTACTTGATCAAATTGAATATCTGATACTTGATGAAGCTGATGAAATGCTAAATATGGGCTTTATTGACCAAGTTGAATCGATTATTAATAAATTGCCGAAAAATAGAACGACGATGCTTTTCTCAGCAACACTTCCTGAAAAGATTGGAAAACTAAGCAGTAAATATATGAACAACCCAAAAAATATTGAAATCGCTTCAACTGTTACATTGACGGATCAAATTGACCATTCACTAATTATCGTCAGAGACCCACAGAAATTTGACCTGCTACGCGATGTGACGGTTGTTGAAAATCCGGATAGTTGTATTATCTTCTGTCGGACGAAAGATCAGGTGGACAGTGTGACTGAACAGCTTGAAAAACTACACTATACATGCGATAAATTACACGGCGGCATGATGCAAGAAGACCGATTCTCTGTTATGGATGAATTCAAGCGTGGTGAGTTCCGCTACCTGGTTGCAACAGATGTTGCTGCACGTGGTATTGATATTGACAGCATTACGCATGTTATTAACTACGACCTTCCTGTGGAAACAGAAAGCTACGTGCATAGAGTAGGTAGAACGGGACGAGCAGGTAAGAGAGGGAAGGCGATTTCATTCGTCACACCTAATGAAAATCACTTCCTTGATGAGATTGAAGCTTACATCGGATTTGAAATTCAACAACGCAATGCGCCATCGAAACAGGCAGTTGTAGTAGCAATGGGGGCATTCACCGAAAAAATAGAAAGCCTTCCTGAATTGAAAAAGAACAAAAATGAATTAGTAAACAAAGATATTATGAAGCTCTATTTTAACGGCGGTAAAAAGAAAAAGCTCCGCGCTGTTGACTTTGTCGGTACAATAACAAATATTCCGGGCGTATCTGCAGAAGACATCGGTATCATTAAAATTCAGGACACTGTGACGTATATAGATATCCTGAACGGCAAAGGTAAGCTGGTTTTGAATGAAATGAAAACAACAACAGTTAAAGGGAAATTATTGAAAGTGCATAAAGCGAATAAATAATTGACCAGTAAAAAAGCAATCCTTAGTCAGCGAATACTGCTGATTAAGAATTGCTTTTTTATTTACTGCTGATTCCATTTACCAATTGGTTGTCCGACATGTACTTCACTGTTTAACTCAACAGTCGGTGTAAAATCAGGATTATTTTCTAAAAACAAAATAACGGTAGAACCGAAACTGAAATATCCAAAGTCATTTCCTTTAATACATTCTTTCGAAGAGTTAAGGAGCTGAATGCTATTCACATTTAGCGCACCGACTTTTACAATTGCTACTTTTCCAAAATCCGTCATTACTTCTGAAATGAGACGGTGGTTCGTGGAGAAGGGGCTCTGTCCAAGGCGTAATCCTAAACTATTTACTGGATAAGACACACCGCCTAGAGCATAGCGTGAAACCAATTCTCCCGTTACAGGATAGTGGAAGTGATGATAATGGCTAGGTGAAAGGTAAAGGATATAATATGTCCCATCCTTATAAGCGGCAGCTTTATCTGAGGTTCCCATTATTTCGTTTATCCGATACTGATGGCCTTTAATCAGAAAGGTTTGGTCGACAGCTATTTTCCCTGTTCCGCTTACGACTCCATCGACCGGTGAAGTGAGGGTGTTTGGGGAAGAATCCACATGGCGTGCACCTTCATGCAGACTGCGGGTGAAGAGTGCTTGCAGACTTTTATAGTGAGAGATTGGGTATTCCATTTCTTCATTATTAATGCGATAAGCATTACTGAACGGCTTAACGAACGGCAAGCTTAATCGAGAACTAGTAAATGATTTTAAAAGAGCAGAAGAAACTGGATTCCCTGTTAACTCAACAAAAGATTTAAAGAGTGCTTTTTTCATTTGATTTATCCTCCGAACTAGTCATTTATACTTTCGTAATACGAATGTTGCTAATCATTAATACTGACATAATCAACATTAATACAACGAAAAATAATGGTCCGATATATGGAACAAGGAAAAAGCTTAAGGTCATCACAATACCTGCCGCTGTAATCGGAACACCATAAAATGCACCATCAAATTCAGATGAATTGTAGCGGGCAAGACGAACTGCGCCAGCCAACACATAAAAGATCGTGACGATGATCCCGAGCCAAGGCGTCTTGTAGAGTGTTGTTTCGTAAATTAATAACGCAGGCGCTAGACCGAATGAAACAAGATCGCACAACGAATCAAGCTCTTTCCCGAAGAGGGACTCTGCATTGTAATGTCTTGCCACCATACCATCGAAACGATCGAATAATGCAGCAAGGAAGATAAATAGTAAACTCATATGACCTAGGCCTTTTAAAATAAGAATAATAGCAATAACGCCGAAACTTAAATTCATCAATGTAATTGCATTAGCCAACTGTGCTTTAATTTTGGATTGTTCAGCATAATCAGGTGAAAACATAAAACACCTCCTAATAGTATATATACGGTTTTGGATTAATTAACAGCCATTATTTTAACTACCCGAAAATATAATGATAACATGATTACTGTGTTGAAAACTGTTAAATTAAGACCGAATTAAAATAAAGTATAAAAAGTGTCGATTTTATTGAATTTTAAGTTGCTTCGGTAATAATTATTGGTTTAGTATATAATCGGTAATCTTATATTATACTCGAATAGTTATTCCTGCGCAATTTATAGTTTGATTTGTCTCCCGTGCTAACGGACAGTAAGATCCCCACTTCAAGTATTCGAAGAAATGAGAAAAATAAGTGGGGAACTTAGAACCCCCACTTATTGAAGATTAGTTTTATAGTAGATCTCGATTATAAACGATTAAGAGCTATGAATTATATATTGCTACTGATTAAAAGACGAATAAGTAGAGAAAAGGTTCGAGATGAAATAAAAAGTATTTGTATCTCTAATGCTAGCGCAGTAACCGTGTCAGCTTGTAATGCTGACAACCGACAAGAGTGTAGCGCCTGTTAATGCTGAAAAGACATCTTGGAAATGTTTTCTTGTTAATGGGCTCATTACATTTTTTAAAACTTAGCGAGGAAGCCATGTGGAAAATCAAAAAAGAAGAAAAACTCCGCAATCGAGTAACTGATTGTGGATTTTTTCTTCTTTTGATATTACTTTGACATCATTAATTCTTTTTTGTCGTGGCCTTTAAATTTTACTTTCAATTGCAAGTTTTTATAATCAATAATCTCGAATGCCTCTGATACTTTCTTAATCATATCCTCATCTTCCGTATCAGGTTCGAGTGAGAGCTCATTGAAAATTGTATTGAGCTTATCCATCGCTTTGTTGCCATGCAAATAGGAATCCTCGATTTTATTTTCATAGACAGCCTCGGTCTTATCACTTTTTTCATCGTAAGTAGCGATAAGAGCCTGTTTCATTTCTTTTGTATCGATTGATAAATCGAAAGAAGTGAAGCCATATGTGTCCCCAAGAGGTTCTTTTGAGGTATCAGTTTCTGTCTCGGATTTGGTAACTATATTTTTATTACTGCAACCGACAATAAGTACTATGGAAAAAAATACTGTAATTAATAGCATTAACTGTGTCCTTTTCAAGTCGATCATCCTTTCCCGCTTCATTAACAAAAATAGACTATTGTTAATCTAACCTTCAGAAGGGGAAGTTATACGGGTGCAGGTAGTTAAACTCCTAGGAAGAACAGTATGACGGGAATGGTGATAATGCTTATTAGTGTCGTGAAAAATGTTGTAAATGATACAAGATCAGGTTCCGTCCCAAATTGTAATGCAAGCATTGTTGTATTTGCCGCTGCCGGCATGGATGCTTGTACAATAATAACTGCCTTTAGAAGGTCATTAACCGGCATGAAATACAAAATTCCGACTGCAATCAACGGAGAGGCGATCATTCTGATGATACTGACTGCAGAAACATAACGGTAAGCGACTCTTTTTCGCGAAATGGCCGCTAGCTGCATACCGAGTACAAGCATTACTGTCGGAATAGATGCATCGGCAACGAGACTGATGGCTTCCATGACTGTTGAAGGAATAGGTAATGAAACTAACTGGAGTCCGATCCCTAAAAAGGCGGCGTATATGAGTGGCATGCGGATCACTCGTTGTGCGGACTGGCGTAATGTAGATTTTTCTTCTCCACCAATTGATGCAAAGAAGATCCCGACAGTATTCATTAGTAACGATTGAAATACCATCATAATGACGGCATAGTCAAACCCGACTGCTCCAAATGCAAACAGGACTACCGGTGCGCCGTAGTTTCCGCTATTCATAAATACGCCACCAAGAATCATTGCCGATAGCTGTGGCCGCGTTGCCTTCATAATAAGTGCTGTAATCCACACAACAATTAGCAGGCCAATTGTAAGAAGTAAACTAAACAAGACAATATAGAAATAGTCCATCGTCAATTCATTAGTGTAAAATGTCCGGAATGCTAAAAAGGGAGACATTAAATAAAGGGCTGCTGTTGAAATAGACTTAATATCAAAGCCTATAAATTTTTGTCCTATATAGCCAATAGAAAAGATGATAAATACCGGTAAAATAATTAATAGTAAATTCATTAGGGTTCAGCTCCGACGTTTTGACCTGCTACTAGCATAGCAGAATTCAAACTATTCAACTATAACCCTTGTGGAAAGTTTATTACGGTATAATTATTAAGCTATGAACGAATGAGAAACGTGTTGAAATGGTTTATATTGAACGAGTTAAATAAAAAGGAGCTGTACGCTTATGGTCGAAAGAAGGATCAATAATTTCAAAACGAAGCGATTGAAAGGAAAAGTGAAGCAGCATCTTACGTAGGCTATGGTTGAAAGTGAGTGGGGGACTAGTATTCGTTCACAAAAAAGTACTCTTTGATAAGGCACTGATTTACTTCTTGTTATACAATTATAGAAAAGCGTTTTATTTTACTAGTAATGGAGTGAATGACTTTTATGCCAAAGAATGAAGAATCTGCAAAAACGTTTAAAAAACGAAATTATAAACCATGGATCATTGCACTCTCGATCATCTTGATTGGGGCGATTGGCGTACTATCTGGAATGCGAGGGGTTAAGGATTTTGATGCATTCGATATAACAATACTGCCTATGACGAATGCAATATTGAACAGTTTTACATTTTTATTCCTGGTGTGCGCTCTTATCGCCATTCTTAAACGGAATATAACCGTGCATCGCCGCTTTATATACGCCGCGTTTGTCACAACATTTCTCTTCCTAATTACGTACGTCTCTTACCATTATCTGGCGCCATCCACGCCTTACGGTGGAGAAGGATTTATGGCAGGATTCTATTACTTTATTCTAATTACACATATTGTACTTGCAGCCGCTATTGTCCCGCTTGCACTAACGAGTGTGGCGCGCGCATGGAATATGGAGAATGAGCGTCATAAAAAAATTGCTCGATGGACAATGCCAATATGGTTATATGTCAGCTTTACTGGTGTGTTGGTTTACATACTGATTTCTCCTTACTATTAAGTGAGTCGTAGGAGTTAGTATAGAGATATGGACTCGCACTTAAATTAACATCATAGTAGTACAAGAATTAGCACTGCCTTTTGGCGGTGTTTTTTGTTAGTTAGTGGAATTGAATAAAAGAGGACGCTCTATCTTGAGAATATGCTTTAGATTATTCATGTTGAATTAATGAAACTTTCTGCATAATATAACGTATAGTTAGTAGTGAGTTCTTTTTGAGGTGAAGGATACCCTCTGAAAAAGAGTAGGGTTTTTGTGTGAGTAACTTGTGGCGGTCATAACAAGCTTCGTGCCGGTCATAAATGCCCCAATGGCGATCATAACAAGCTCCGTGCCGGTCATAAATATACCCGTGGCGATCATAACAAGCTTCATGCCGGTCATAACATAGTCTGCAGTTATTAGTAAGTCAAGTAACGTCTTGAATCCAAGGACAAGTACTTAAATTAACAAATGTTTTTTTGTATAAATACAAATGAAAGAGGTCATTCATATGAGAAAATGGAGAAGTATCGGTATCTTTCTAATTGTTATTATTGCACTCGCAGCATGTTCAAAGAAGGAGACACCTGAAGATAGACTTACGACTTATGTCGAGCTTTGGAATAACGCTGAGTTTAAAAAAATGTATGGAGAATATGTAAGTGAAGCATCAAAAGAGGCATTTGGTTCAACTGAATACATTGACCGAACGACGAAACTTTATAAAGATTTGTCTATCACTGATGTAAAAGTCGTATTTACTAAGCCAGATGGAGATAAGGAATATAAATCTGAAGAACAACCTGAGTTTCCTGTTCACATAACAATGGAAACACTTGCAGGTCCAGTGGAATTCGAGAAAAAAGTGATGATGACATATGGTAAATCAGGTGAAGATGAAAATTGGTTTGTCGAATGGGATCCTTCTTTCATTCTGCCAGACTTAACGTTGTCAGACAAAGTGGGCATTTCTACTATTACCTCAAAGCGCGGTGAAATATTTGATCGCAACGGACTTCCTTTAGCTATAAATGGAAAAGGGTACGAAGCAGGAATCGTGCCAGAAAAATTCAATGAAGAAAGAGATGCAGAAAAGCTCGCAACAGTACTTAGCACAACACCTGAATTTATTAACAAACAACTCAATCAAAGTTGGGTCAAGGCGGATCAATTTGTGCCCATTAAAAAAGTGGCATCTAGCCAAGAGATTATTATTGAAAAAATGATAGAAGTACCAGGGGTTACTTATACACAAGTAGAAATGCGGGAATATCCATATGGAGAGCCACTTTCACATCTTACTGGCTATATCAGTCGCATTAATGCCGACGAATTAGAGAAAGTCAAAGATCAGGGCTATGTGGAAACCGATTTTATCGGTAAACGTGGGCTGGAACAACTGCTTGAAAAACAGCTTCGTGGTCAGGACGGGTCCCGAATATATATTGAGAAAACGGCACAAGGAGCGGAGAGAATCACGATAGCTGAGAAAACTGCGACAGATGGAGATTCAATCACATTGACAATTGATGCGAAACTTCAACAGAAGACATTTAATGCTATGAATGGTGAGGCTGGAACAGCGGCGGCAGTTGACCCCAAAACTGGAGAAACACTAGTTTTGACAAGTTCGCCTGCTTTCGATCCAAATGAATTAATGATTGGTGTCAGTGCAATTCGTTACGAAGAATTAACTGAAGATCCTTTACAGCCACTATTAAACCGATTTGCAGCTACATATGCGCCAGGTTCGGCAATAAAACCAATTACAGCGTCTATTGGATTAGAGGCAGGAACAATTGATCCTAGCAAAGGCTATACAATTGAAGGAAAGAGATGGAAGAAAGATGAGTCATGGGGTAATTTTGGTGTCACAAGAGTTTATACACCACCGAATCCAATCGACTTAAAAAAAGCAATTGCTTACTCAGATAATATCTATTTTGCAATGGAAGCAATTGGAATGGGGAAAGATACCCTAATAGAAGGCTTGAAAAAATTCGGTTTTGGAGAAGATATCCCCTTTAGTTATCCTGTGCGAACTTCGCAAATATCGAATGATGGAACGATTGGAACAGAAGCACAACTTGTGGATACCTCCTATGGACAAGGTCAAATGTTAATGAACATTGCTCACTTAGCTTCGAGTTATGCTCCAATCATTAATGATGGAAAGATGTTCAAGCCGGTTTTATTCGAAGATGAACCAAAAAGTGAAATATGGAAAGAAGGACTAACTTCACCTGAGAACGCTGCAATCCTTCGTGCAAATCTACGTGAAGTCGTTGTCAATGGCTCTGCCAAAGATGCAAATATCCCTTCTGTTAAACTTTCTGGAAAGACAGGGACTACAGAATTAAAGTCATCACAGGAAAAAGGCGGCAAGGAAAATGGATTCTTTGTCGGCTATCAAACGGATGAAACCTCTTATATTCTGGCGATGATGATCGAAAGCATAGAAGATAATGGTGGAAGTAGCCATGTAGTAAAAATGGTAGCAGAAGTCATGGGGAACTAATAGCTGTTGAATAATGGTGCAAGTATTCAATAGATAGTAATGATCTCAGGTCACTTTGGAGAATGAAAGAATAGCTCCTTTTCTATTAGGTCTTTCCGTAATAGAAAGCCATCTTTTCTTTCGTTCCAAAAAGCTTAAGCACTTCGTCTACCTGTGGCTTTGAAGAGCGAATGATGAACAACCGCCTTGCGAAGTCGCATCCCTGTAAGTAGCGACTAGTGTTTGATCAATTTATTAGCTGGAAAAGTTAGTTTATAAACAGACGTATAACAATCGTAGGTAATGGTTTTAAAAGGGGGATTTGACTATATGAAAAGAGTAGACGTTGCATATGTACTCTTATTTGATAAGCATGATAGGGATGTATTGATGGTCAAAAATATAGGAGTAGGCTCATCTTACTATACACTCCCTGGAGGAGCGGTGGAGAAAGGGGAAACGCTTGAAGAGGCTGCTATTCGTGAAGTTAAAGAAGAAACAGGATTAGAAGTACAAATAGACGGTATTTTTACTGTGAGTGAAGCATTTTTTAAAGAAAGAGGGCATCACACAATATTATTTACTTTTCATGGGAAAATAATTGGTGGAGAAATTAATATTTCATATCCAGAAGAAATCGAAGAAATTACTTGGATGCCCGCCGAAGTGGCGGAAAAATACATACATCTGATAAGTGGATTTGAAGGATTGGTAAAACGAAAAAACAGGGTTCCATATATTCTTAGGGATGCTGATAGATGAAATTTTAATAGCCATCTACATGTGCAAATATCGGGGTAAAATAGTTGTAAATAGTTTATAATAGTAATAAGAACACACATTCTTTTTGGTGTGGATGAGGAGGATATAATGAGTAGTCAACGAAAATTAGTATTATTCACTGCTGTAAGTCTAGATGGTTATATTGCTACAAAAAGTGATACTTTAGATTGGCTTTTTAAAGTCGAAGGAGAAGGAGATAATGGTTATTCAGAGTTTTATGAAACTGTGGATACAATCTTATTGGGCAGAAGAACTTATGATTGGATATCAGAGAATATGACAGGGGATTTTCCATATAAAAATAAAGAATGTTACGTCTTCTCAAGGTCTACTAACGAGGATGGAAATGATGTAAAATTTGTTAGCGATGAGGTCGTTGAATTCACTAATAAACTTAAAAACCAAGAAGGGAAAAACATTTGGATTGTTGGTGGAGGAGAATTGTTGCACTCTTTTATAAAAGGGAATTTAGTTGATGAACTTATACTTACAGTTGCTCCAACATTAATAGGAAACGGTATTCCTTTGTTTAAAGAGGGTGATTTTAATTTGGAGCTTTCTTTGAAAGGCATTAAGCGTTTCAATCAATTCGTTGAACTTCATTACGAAGTACACAAGTAAAAAAAGTTTCACTTGTGTTTTTGGAGAAGAATTTCACAAAAAGCATGCAAGTCATCGAGAAGGATTCTGTCCAGTGAAGATAATCCTTGCTTTTTTTTGAATAGTAAACTAGAATTTGTAGAAATAAATGAAAAGCAATGAAGAGGAAAAGTAAAATGATGATGTCTTATAGAGAGCTTCTGTCGGTGGAAATGAAGCGGACTAATCGTTTGAACATGATCTCTGAGCTTCGTACTGAACGTGACTTCACTAGTAGGATACGACAAGATTTGACACTTGTTACAAATGTCAAAGTATAAAGGCAATCGCTCTTTGTACTTTTGGAGACAAGCAACGTGAGTTGTTTGTGCATACAAGGTGGTACCACGAGATTTAAACCTCGTCCTTATCGATTTTTTCGATGAGGGCGAGGTTTTTTGCATTTTAAAAAAGGAGATGTTTATTTTGAGTATTTTTATTGGAGGAGCTTGGCCCTATGCAAATGGTTCATTGCATCTAGGACATATTGCAGCATTGTTACCTGGTGATATTTTGGCTCGCTATTATCGACTAAAGGGTGAAAGGGTTTTGTATGTATCGGGAAGTGATTGTAACGGGACGCCTATTTCAATTCGGGCTGAACAAGAAGGATTATCTGTAAGAGAAGTGGCAGATCGATATCATAACGAGTTTACCGACTGTTTTACTAAATTAGGATTCACATATGATTTATTTACAAGAACAGATAGTTTGCATCATCATACTACTGTTCAAAGTATCTTTTTGACGTTACTTGAAAACGGTTATCTTTATAAGAAAGAAATTGAACAAATGTATTGTGAGTCTGATAAAAAGTTTCTACCTGATCGTTATGTAGAAGGGGAATGTCCAAACTGCGGGGTGAAATCCCGAGGAGATCAATGTGATAATTGTTCAATGATTTTAGATTCATTGGACTTGATTAACCCTGTTTGTAAGTTATGTGGGAATACGCCAGTCAGAAGGAGATCGGAGCATTTTTATTTTGAATTAAGTCAATTTCAAAAGAACCTCGAAGCTTATGTAGAAAATGCGAAAGTGAACAAGACATGGAGGGAAAATGCGATACAATTTTCAGAACGCTATTTAAAAGAGGGGTTACGTGATCGTGCTGTTTCTAGAGATATTGCAAATGGTGTAAGTATTCCCGTCATTGGATTCGAAAAAAAGAAAATTTACGTATGGATTGAAGCTGTTTCTGGATATTACTCGGCAAGTACAGAATGGGCATGTCAAACTGAAAATGAGGTAAGTAAGTTTTGGGATAAAGACACGGTCTCTTATTATGTCCACGGAAAAGATAACATCCCTTTTCATTCAATTATTTGGCCAGCTATATTAGTAGGTATAAATAATCCTGCATTGCCAACACATATTATTTCTAATGAATATTTGACATTAGAAAAAAAGAAAATATCAACAAGCAATAACTGGGCTGTATGGGTTCCATATATAGTAGATCATTACCACCCTGACTCAATCCGTTATTTCTTGACGACAAATGCTCCAGAAAATCGAGACACAGATTTTTCATGGAGGGAATTTATTTCAAGTCATAACGCTGAACTTCTTGGTGCCTATGGTAACTTCATTAATCGGACATTGAAGTTTTTAGAGAAATCATATGGGGGGCAAATTACAAGCGGAAGCATTAATAAAGAGATAGAGGAAAACATTGATAATTTATACGTAAGTGTTGGAAAGCTAATTGAGGATGGTCATTTCAAGCGAGCGCTTGATGAGATTTTTGATTCAATTCGTTCTGCAAATAGGTATTTTGATCACGAACAACCTTGGAAAAAATTCAAAGAGGATAAAGAATCTTGCAATGATACATTACTTACATGCGTTCATATCATTGCGAATAGCGCACAGTTACTTTCGCCATTTCTTCCATATTCGAGTGAAGAGGTTAGAAAAATGTTGAGTTTACCATCTTTGGAATGGCAAGCTATCAAGAAATCATCTTATGATTTTACTCAAATAAAACCATTATTTGATCGGATTGATACATCCAGGATAGAAGAAGAGTTGGCTGAATTAAAGAAGAAAAGTAACTCGCTCTAATTATCAATAGCTCTCCAATACCCTTGCACGTATCATGACTGTCGATTTAAGTTATTTTAAATAATTTACAGTGAATTTTAAGAATGCTAAACTTAGTTTACCTATCATAATGGATTATAAAGGGATTTTACTCCATTATTTCGGAATAAATATAATGGGAGTATCCGCCAATAACATATACCTATTTTTAATTTTGTCTACTTAATATGGCGTCCAAATTATGATAGGGGTGTAATGATGAGTGAATTGAAAACAGAAAGATTAAGACTAATTCCTTTGAGTGCAGAAAATTTAAAATTACTAATTGATGATCCAAAGGAAATGGAAATAAGATTATCATTAGTTGAATCAGGTAAATTTCTTAGTTCAGAACTTAAACAAGCAATGGAAATAAGACTATCAAAATTGTTAGACGATGAAGAAAACTATTCGTGGTATACCAATTGGTTAATCGTACCGAGAGATGAAAATTGTAATGCTGGAGGAATAATGGTGAAAGGTCTTCCGAATGAAAATGGCGAAGTAGTAATTGGTTACTATACACTTCCTGAATACCAGGGAAATGGTTATATGACGGAAGCGGTTACTACTATAAAAAAGTGGTTGTTAAATCAGTCCTGTGTTATGTCCGTAGTTGCTGATACAGAGAAAGATAATATTCCATCACACAGGGTATTAGAAAAATCAGGTGCAGAAATATATAAAGAAACAGAAGAATTATACTTGTGGAGATTTGTATGAAATAATTTACTTGAACACGTCTGCTGATTAAATAAAAGTAACCAGTAAATAACTTGAATACTCCTGGCCGCTACTAGTATAGTTGCGCTTTTGGATCGCTTTAGATTGAATGACTTCTATTACGATTTCCGTGATGTCTGGATGTGTAGGGATGCGACTTTGTCGCATCCCTACACATTTTTTTCGGTAATCGTAAGGTTGTCCTTCATCCGTCGCGCTCCAAATACATAAGTACACAGAGTGCTGAATCTTTTTGGGACGAAAGAATCGCTGGCTTCTTACCTGGAGAAAAGCCGCCAAAGATGCAATTTTGGCGGCTGATGCTTTCTTTATGGTTTTTTCGAATTTATTTAAAGAAGTGTCACTTTCTACAGGGAATCACATGATTAGATGCATAATCTTTGCTAAAAGTAAGCAAGGAACACATTGTACAAAGTACAAGAGTGCCCGAAATTGTATCTTCGGGCACTTACAATTTCTATAGAAAGTCATCTATTCTTTTCTTTCCAAGTAACTGCAATTTTTACTTGAAGATTGTAGGAACACGACAGGCAACTATTCGCAACAGTATTACTGAAAAGAGTGTGGCTAGAAGTGACGGAGTCACTTCTAGCCACACATGCCCATCGAGTAATGAATTGCGATTCCCCCTTAAACCTGTCATGAATAGTTCGCCGAGAGCGAGCTGAAAATGGAGGTTATCAAACCCTTCTCACCAGTCTTAATTTCATCAAGATCAGGGAGTAGCCATATGGATAATGGGAATCAAGCTTAAATAATAATTGACGAACAACAAGATATTGATGATAAAAAATGCGGAAAAAGAAATAATATAAATGTGGAAGTAAACAATAGTGAGATAGTAACGTCGTGGCAAAGAAAGGGTGGAAGGTAATTCAGGTTTTACATAAATTCGATAAACTTAATTCCTTGTTTAATCCAAAGAATGAGTGATTTATAATGAAAAATGGCTGTACCTACTGTTGTAATCACATATATTAAAACAAAAGGACCTAGAAAAGGTCCTTTTGCTTTAAAGAAATTTCAGTTGAAGTTCTATTAAGGATTCGTAGACCATAAACCAGCAGATTTAACAAGAATACGCGGGTGTAATTTCAACTGTGCGACCATAACTTCAGCAAGATCTTCCGGTTGCATTACTTTATCAGGATTGCCGTCCGTCAAGTTTTCACTGAAAGCTAAGTCTGTAGCAACCGTGCTCGGTGTTAATGCGCTGACGCGGATATTATGCTTTCTTACTTCAAGCATAAGTGATTCTGTAAGCCCGAGAACACCGAATTTAGATGCGCTGTATGCGCTTGTAACAGGTGCCCCTTTTTGACCGGCAGTAGAGGAGATATTAATAATGTCGCCTGATTCTCTTTCGATCATTTCTGGTAGAACAGCTCTTGTGACATAATACACACCCATCAGGTTAACATCGATTATATTTTTGAATTCTTCCGGTGAAAGTTCAAGGAACTTGCCGAATTTACCAATGCCTGCATTATTAATGAGGATATCAATTGGACCAAGCTCTGATTTGATATGTTCGACTGCAGCAATGACCGACTCATTATCTGATACATCTGCAGTTGCCATAGTTACGTCAACTCCGTATTCACGAAGTTCTTCTGCAACCTTCTCAAGATTAGCAGCCGTTTTTCCGATAAGTCCTACATTTATGCCTTCTTGAGCAAAAGCGATGGCTGTCGCGCGGCCGATACCTCGACCTGCTCCAGTGATTATGGCATTTTTACCTTTTATATTTTGCATACTTAACACTCCCTCTATGAAATTTTCTACATAGAGCAGTATAACAAATATAGCGTGAATTAGTGTCAGCGGTGATTATCAGAAGTGTTCGGGAGTCACTGAGACATAAAAAGTGGTATCACTAGCAGATGCCACTCGCAATTCGTTACTAAGCCCTTCATTTCAATAAATTATCTTTTTGATTTGATACTTTACTACCGTTTCTAGCCCAAAGTTCAGATATCGTTACAAACTCATAGCCCTGCTTTTTAAGTGCAGGTAGTATTTCCTCGAGTGCTTGCACAGTTTGTGAACGATCTCCGCCCGCATCATGAAATAAAACGACATCACCTGGTTTAGCTCCTGATAATACGGTTGATACAATTTTATTTACCCCTGGTCTTTGCCAATCTTTTGTATCTTGATGCCATGACCACATAACTACCTTAAACCCATTCTCTACAGCAATATTAATAATACGATCATTGTAGCTTCCACCTACGGGCCGATATAACGTCGGATAAATACCGGTAATGTCATAAATGGCTTCATTGGTCTTTATTAATTCATTTTTAAGCACTTCTGCAGTTCTTGAATAGGGATGGCTGTACGTATGATTGGCTATTTCATGGCCTTCATCTTTTTCTCTGAGGATAATAGCAGGAAATTTTTTCACGTGATCACCAATAACAAAAAATGTAGCCTTCGCACTATATTTATCAAGCACATCTAAAATTTGTGGTGTATAAGTAGCGTGTGGACCATCGTCAAATGTTAGAGCAATGATTTTCTCTTCTGTCTTGATATCCCAAAGTACATACCCTTTATCTTCGTAATAAGGCCTATCTTTCTCGGTTGCAAATGAAACATAAGCGATAGAAAAAAACATAACACTAAGGATTCCTATTTTTAATCCCCAATACTTCATGCATTATTCCTCCTTGCCTTGCTATTTTGGCAGAGGATTTTTTTGTGTTTGTGTCCTCGCAAATAGTGTTTGTCAAAGACGAAGGATTATACGGAATTTTTTTTGTGTTTGTGGTCATTTTATTTTCACCCAGATTGAACTTGGTCGTAAGGATAACGGAAAGATTCTTTTTTCGGTTTTAACAGTAAAAAGAATAATGTTAGTGGACCAATCCGACCTAAAAACATTACTGCACATAATAGCACTCTTCCAATATCACTAAAGTCTTCGGTTACACCCATTGATAATCCTACTGTTCCAAATGCTGAAAAGACTTCGAATGCGAGAGGGAAAATTGGGATAGTTTCTGTAATGGTCAATAAAAATATAAAAATAAAAACAATCATGGTACTAACCGTTGCGATTGCCAATGATCGAAAGATGATGTCAAATTTAATCGTTCTCCCAAAAAGATGAGGTTCCCGTATGGATCTAAAATAGGAGATGGTGGCTAAGACAATAATCATAAATGTGGTCAATTTAATCCCCGATGCAGTTGAAGCACTACCTCCTCCGATGAACATAAGGAACATTGTAAAAAGCAAGGAGGAATCTTCCATTTCACCAATCGAGATTGTATTAAAACCGGCAGTACGGGGGGAAACCGCTTGGAAATAAGATGCTAATAGTTTATCGGACATTGAAAAGTCAGCGATAGTAAGGACATTGTTAAACTCAAGAACAAAGATTGTCATAGTGGCAACGCAATTTAATGCAATCGTTCCAGTAATCATCATCTTTGTATGAAGTGACCAATGTACAAACGACTTTTTTTTAATAAGATCTAACACAACTACAAACCCGAGTCCTCCAATAATGAGTAATGAGGAGAGTACAAGATTAACGAGCGGATCGTTAACAAATTGAACAAGATTATCAGGGAATAATGAAAAACCAGCATTGTTAAATGCTGAGATGACATGAAAAATACTGTAATAAATCCCATCTTGCAACCCAAAAGTGGGTATCCAATAGAACGACAGGATAATAATGGCGATCCCTTCAACAATCAGAACAAAAAGTAAAATTTGACGAACGAATTTAACCATTCCTCCGAGAGTTTGAAAACTGAAGGATTCTTGTAGATAAATTCTGTTCTGCATCCCAATTTTTCGCCCAAGCAATAAAAGAATCGCTACGGCAAATACCATCAAGCCAATTCCGCCCAATTGAATAAGAGACAGTAAAATAATTTCTCCAAATAATGTGAGTGTAGAGCCAGGGTCGAATACAATTAGCCCGGTCACTGTTGTTGCGGACGTAACAGTAAAGAGCGCATCTATCCAGGAAATCGGTTGTTCAGTTGCAATTGGCAATTTCAAAAGTAAAGTGCCGATAAGAATTAGCAGAAGGAAATTACCGGCAATCATGACTGGGGGAGAGATATGTCGTCTATACTTCTTGTTTATGTTCAAAGACAATCTCCCTTCTCTACTAAATGAAATGGATTTAATTGTTAATACTTATACTATGAATTATAAATCATTAAATGTATATAGACTTCAAAAGGTGATGGTCTAGTATGAAATCTTTTAATAGTTGAAACCGCTTACAAAAAATACGGAAATACTGTTGACTTTGTTTCGTACAGCACTTAATATATTTATTAACGACTATTAAGCGACAGTTAATAATTTTTGGAAAACTTAAATCTGGGGGGTATATGAATGGAACATCAACAAGAAAAAAAGATTGGTTTTTGGATGGCGCTACTTCCCTTAGTTGTCATGATTGTTGTCATGATCTTTACGGTTGTTAAATTAGAGCAAGGCCCTCATATTCCATTGATAATTGGAACGTCGACTGCTGCTATTGTAGCTTGGAGAGCCGGTTTTACTTGGAAAGAAATTGAGGAAATGATGTATAAAGGGATTCGTTTGGCACTTCCAGCTGTTGTTATCATTATTTTGGTGGGGCTGACTATTGGAGCGTGGATGGGCGGCGGAATTGTCGCCACAATGATTTATTATGGTTTGCAAATCATTACACCTGCATGGTTTCTCGTTACAATTTGTCTTATTTGTGCAATTGTCTCTTTGGCAATTGGTAGCTCATGGTCGACGATGGGAACAATCGGCGTAGCGGGAATGGGAATCGGTTTAAGTATGGGGATTCCAGCAGGCATGATTGCGGGTGCAATTATATCAGGCGCCTACTTTGGGGATAAAATGTCACCGCTTTCAGATACTACGAATTTAGCAGCAGGGTTAACGGGGACGGATTTGTTTGATCATATCAAGCACATGTTTTACACGACGATACCTGGCTTAGCTATTGCACTTGGCGTTTATGCCTTTTTAGGAAATCGTTTTGCAGCGAACAATATTGAAGTAGTAGAAATTGCGCAAACAGCACAAGTGTTAAAAGAGAGTTTTGTCATTTCACCGTGGTTGATGCTTGTACCATTGGCTGTTGTTGTACTTGTTGCTGTAAAAGTACCTGCTATACCTGCACTTGTAATCGGAATTGTACTTGGATTCTTGTCACAAATATTTGTGCAAGGTGGCACGCTTGTTGGGGGAATTGAGGCTTTACAAAGTGGGTTCACAATTGCCACAGGTAATGTAATGGTAGATGCTTTGTTTAACGGTGGGGGCTTGGATTCGATGATGTATACCGTCTCCATGACCATTGTTGCCATGACGTTTGGTGGGATTCTAGAGTTTTCAGGCATGCTTATGTCATTAATGAATCAGCTACTTAAAGTTGTTAAGTCTTCTGCATCGTTAATTATCTCGACAATCGGGGCTTGTTTCTTAACAAATGCATCCTGTTCAGAGCAATATATCTCAATCGTCGTTCCATCACGGATGTTCAGTAAAGCGTATCAAAATATGGGCTTGCATTCGAAAAACTTATCCCGTGCACTTGAAGACGGTGGAACGCTAACTTCTGTTTTCATCCCATGGAATACGTGCGGTGTATTCATTTTCGGGACATTAGGTGTTAGTGTCGTCCAATACGGTCCATATGCAATACTGAATTTGGTTGTTCCGTTGATATCCATAATTTATGCATTAACAGGTTTTTCAATTGTAAAATTGACTGAACAAGAAAAGGAAAAAATTGCTGCAGAAGACCTGAAAGATGAGCAGATGAATGAAGAAATAAATCCTGCTTGATAGCTGGCGCTGGAGTCTAGAGGAAAAAGAATGGAAAGCTCACGTTACATTGTGAACTTTCCATTCTTTTTAAAAATAAGGATGAAAGTTAAATTCATATAAAGCACGTGGCCTTCCTTGTTTATATGCCATTTCTTCACCAATGATTGTCGCATAATTATGGTCGACAAGTTTTTTTAACGTACGTTCTGCGGTTCTTCGTGAGACGTCTAAATATAGTGCCAAATCATTTGCGGTGAATTGTTTCGTTTGACGAACTAGACTGTACTGCATCAGTTTGGAAATATTTGCAGGACTGAGCTTGGTTTTTTCTGCCATCTCCACGAGAGCTGGTTCGGTAGTTTTCATCTCTACTGCTGCGCCTGATTGTGGAAATGGGCCATGCAATCTTTTGTTTGAATCTAGCATATAAAAAGAATGACCATCACTTTGCTGTATAAGATTGAGCGCGAAATTTGCGTTTTCGGTTGCGTCAATGAATGATTCACCACATCCGAACGCCATTTTTGCTTTAGTGGCAAGTGAATGGAAAGCAACTAGGAATTCCTTGTTTTTTATAGCGGATTCGATGTTTCCCATCGAAGTGTACAGAGTGAAATCTCCATCATGCTCACTCCAACGTGCCTGCATGATGGACGCCATTTTAGCGATGAATGTTTCAACATCTTGTCGCGGAGAAATTGCTTTTACAATTCCGACTGCAATCTGGGCAGAATTACTTTTTTGCAACAATGCTTGCTGTCTCGCTTGTTCAATACTTCGAAGGATGGTATTTTCAGGGTCAATCATCTTACATGTAGGAATGTTTTGCTGTCGTAGTTGCTCGTAAACAGCATGGACACTCGTAATCGCCATATCTGTTTTTCCTTGTATAGAAAGGGTTTGGTGATAGGACGTTATGGTAGAGATTTTTTCATCATCGTGTAGCAAGTGAACGAAAGGTAGATTCACACTTTGGCCTAAATCATTGAGCACATGGTCAATATAGGCTTGCTCACGGACGTCGATGGATACGCGGCACAAATTCTGCTGATTTTGTGCTGACAACTGAAGTAATGTAATGGCGACTGCCGTTTCGTCTTGTTGTAGATAAACGGCTGGAATAGATAGGTTATCGAGTAGCTTCTTTGAATAAGAGTAAGGTAGTGAACCTGAAAATAAAATGACATCACACGGTTTAAGTGTCTGCAGTAAACGGGGGGCCTCACTGGGTTCAGCGTAGCGATACCAGTTAAGTTCAATATCTTTTCGATTGCTGACTAGTTGTTCTGTACGATGGCAAAAATCAGTTGATCCGATAACTGCGATTTTAATTTTCACGATGAACCTCCAATAATTAGCGACTATTTAACGACAATGATACAATGAAAAGAAGAATTTGCCAACAGAAAGGATTTGGAATTATGAAAATAAGAGAAATTGAAATTTATGCGATTCATTTACCGCTTTATGAACCCTTTGTTATCAGTTATGCGACTTACGATTAC
Organism: Sporosarcina sp. ANT_H38; assembly: GCF_008369195.1. Lineage (GTDB taxonomy): Bacteria > Bacillota > Bacilli > Bacillales_A > Planococcaceae > Sporosarcina. The sequence goes on from NZ_VOBC01000001.1 coordinate 140,699, forward strand.
ATGCCCTCTATCATTGTGAAAATAACAACGGATACTGGTTTAATCGGCTACGGAGAAGGTGTTGCGGATGAGCACGTAACGGGCGAGAGTTGGAAAGGTACTTTTGCAATCTTAAGAAATACCCTTGCACCAAAGCTTATAGGTGAAAATCCTATGAATATGGAGCGAATTCATGAACTGATGGATTCCGAAATTTACGGTGTCCCAACAGCGAAAGCCGCAATTGATATTGCGTGCTATGATGTTGCAGGAAAAGCACTTGGCGTCCCAGTCTATAATCTTCTTGGAGGAAGATATCACGAAGAGTTTCCGATTACGCATGTACTGAGCATTGCAGCTCCGGAAGCAATGGCGAATGAAGCAGAAGAACGCGTAGCTGCTGGATACCGTTCGATGAAAATGAAGGTCGGTACCAATGTTGCAGATGACGTGTTACGTATTCAAGCGGTACGAGAGCGTGTAGGTGAAGATATTGCGATTCGTGTCGATGTGAACCAGGGATGGGTAAATAGCGCCAATACACTACAAGGTCTCCAAAAGCTGCAGGACTGTTCACTCGATTGGTTGGAGCAGCCTGTACGAGCTGACGATATAGACGGTATGGTCGAAGTGAAGTCTAAATCTTCAACTCCGATGATGATTGACGAGGGCATGCGAGGCGTGCGTGACATGAGAGAAATCATTGCCAAACGTGCTGCTGATAAAGTGAACATTAAACTTATGAAGTGCGGAGGTATTTATCCGGCGACCAAGCTGGCACATATGGCGGAAATGGCGGGAATCGAGTGTCAAATAGGTTCGATGGTTGAATCTTCTATCGGATCTGCTGCTGGGTTTCATGTAGCTTTTTCGAAAAAGATTATTACAAGTGTGGAATTAACAGGTCCGCTTAAGTTCAGCAAAGACGTTGGGAATTTACATTATGACGTTCCATTTATCCGTTTGAACGGGAAGCCAGGACTAGGAATCGACATTAATGAGCAAGTGTTGCAAGAACTGACAGTGTTCTCAGAGAAGGTAAGTATATGAAACAAAAGTATCTTCTGAAAAATGGGCGTGAATTTAGTATCGTAAGCTTAACAGTAGATCAGCTCGATGAAATCCTGATACTTCAGCGAAAAGTGATTGAATCGTTATCTACGGGTTCATTTTTACAGCCGTTGACGGAAGAAGAGTTTAGCTATATTTTAAACGGTAAAGGGCTAATGATTGGTGCTTATTATAATGAACAACTGATTGCGTTCCGAGCAATGCTTGAGCCTGAGTTGGATGAAGAGCATCTTGGGAAGGATGCGAGGCTGCCTAGAAGTGAGTGGCCACTTGTTCTATATTCCGAAATCTCGAATGTCGACCCAGAATTCCAAGGCAATGGCCTACAAGTGTTATTGGGGAAACATTTAATGAAGGAAGTCGTTCATCAACAGCGGTTCCGCTATATTTGCACTACAGTTGCTCCTTTTAATATTGCCAGCTTGAAAGATAAATTTGCTCATGGCATGCAGATTGTCGAGCTTAAAGTGAAATACGACAACTTGCTTAGATATATTTTGATGAAAGATTTAGCGCTTCCTTTTACTGAAAAAGATACGCCGGAAAGCCGGTATGTCTTAATGGCTGATACAGAAGAACAACAGTTGTATCTACGAGGTGGCTGGAGGGGGACGAAAATTGAACTAGTGGATGACCAGTGGGTTGTTCGTTTTGAGAAGTAATCTTAGTGTGAAAAACACCCCGTTTTTTGTTAAATAGGGTGTTTTTGTGAATTGATTTAATAATTACGAGTGAATTCCTCGTGATTAGGAGGTAATTCCTATGACGTGATAATTATTTTTGGTAACTATACTCCTACTTTAATATGAGTTATACTAATGAATGGGTTTAAAATGTGGGGGGTAAATTTAAATGAAATTCTCAGTTGGGAAAAAATTGTGGAGCGGATTCTTATCTGTTCTTCTTTTACTGATTATAGTGGGGGCTTCGGGTTTTTGGTCGCTATCTAAAGTAAATAATGAATATCGTTCTATTCTTGATGAACAAGTAACAAAAGCTGTGTTACTTGAAAAGTTATTATCCACACAGTATGCAATTTCGACTGATGTTCGGGGTTTCTTATTGTTTGAAAGCAACTCGTTTCTGGAAAAAAGAGAAAAATTGATTGAGACTTTTGATCAATTCTGGGGAACGGTAAATAAGTTGAGTCAGACAGATTCCGAACGAGTATTAATTAACGAAATAAAAGAGACACATGAAAGTTATATTGAAACTACAAATTTAGCTATCAGTGAATTTAATAATGCCAATACTGAAAAAGCACTCAATATTACCTTGGATGCTGATGTCTTTCAGGTCATACTTACAGAGCAAATCAATGACTTGATTTATAACCAAAATGAATTAATGAAACAAGTGAATCAAGAGATTGTAGATTTAATAAAGCAGACACGTATATTTACCGTGGGATTGATAGTGGCAGCAATTCTTTTAAGTATTACTGTAGCAATCGTGATTAGTCGAAGTGTTGCACGACCAGTCGGCAAGATGACAGATGCACTTTTGGAGATTGCTGATGGAAATCTTGCGATTGAGCCGGTAACAATTCGTAATAAAGATGAGATAGGTGAAATGGCAACTGCATTAAACAGTATGACAAAAGACCTTCATGCAATCATTACGAATGCAAATGATTCTGCCATCCAGTTAGCTGCTCAAGCGGAAGAGTTGTCTGCTAGTTCGGAAGAGAGTTTAGCAGCATCTGAAATGGTTGCTGAGATTTCGGAGAAAAACTTGTTCGGAAGCGAATCGCAAGTTGCCATTGTGAATGAAACGGTTTCAGCCATAGGAGAAGTAGTAATAGGCATCAACCGAATTACGGAAGATAATGAAGCCATGCTTCTTTCATCTGAAGACGTGGTCCAACTGGTCCAAGAGGGAGCGTCTCTAATGGAGGATGTTAACGGCCAAATGACTATCATCAGTACAGCTATTGGGCAGTCAGCGGGCATTATGAACGGTATGGCAAATTATTCGGAGGAAATCAGGAAAGTGACGTCGCTCATTACGGATATCGCTGAACAGACCAACTTGCTGGCGCTCAATGCGGCAATTGAAGCGGCTCGTGCTGGTGAGCATGGAAAAGGCTTCGCTGTTGTAGCAGAAGAAGTACGAAATCTTGCTGAACAGTCGAAACGATCCGCCGGAGAAATCGGTAATATGATTGACAGGATGATTGGCAACGTTTCGGAGGCTGTTGCTAGCACGAAAGATGGAAGTCAACGTGTTGAAGAGGGGCTTGTTGTGACGGAACGCACGCGCGATGTATTCAACAGAATTGAACGGGCGGCAAGCGACGTAGGTGAAAAAGTGACAGCAGTTTCCGCCGCAATTCAACAGATCCGTACAATGACAGACGAAGTATCTAATGGTTCTTCGAAAGTACAAGACCTCGCCATGGAATCGTCGGCAGCAGCCCAGTCAACAAGTGCCGCAACTGAACAACAGCTTGCTGCAAATGAAGAGATATCTTCAAGTGCCCAAGTACTTGCGGGGCTTTCAGAGAAATTGCAAAGCGATATGGGTAGATTTAAAGTTTAATATGCAAGAAACCAAACAAGCTGATTGCCGCGTGCAGTCAGCTTGTTTTGTAAGCTATGCATTTTTGCATGGACAAAGTAACTTTTGCATTATAGTAGCTACAATGGATTCTAATTTCCCTAATTGTTGTGATCCGATTTTGTTAAATGGATGTGGATTGAACCAGTCGATCACACCTTTGTGATAGATCCCTTGAAAATTGTTACCTTGATAGTTTAATGAAAATGAATACCGTTCGTGAAATTGATTTTGAAATAGTATTTTTGTGAGTTGAAATTTAGTTATCATAGTAATCGCCTCCGATTTTAGTAGTTAATAAAACAAGTTCCTAATGAAAAATGCTAAAAGTCTTGATGAAATGTATGTAAGTTGTCCTGCTATTAAAGAATAGCGTTTATTTATTACAGGTACATGAAATTCACATGAGAGTTTAATGAGAAATCGTCTTTTCTTTTGTAATGAATCACGCCTGATGATTAACCAAAGTAACAAGTAAATAACTTGACCACCCCCTTACTGACACTTATAGGTGAGCTTTTGGATCGCTTTGAATTGAATGACTTCTAGTACGATTACCTAGGGATGCGACTTTGTCGCATCCCTAGGTAATCGTATGGTTGTCCTTCATCCGTCGCGCTCCAAATGCTTAAGTACACAGAGTGCTGGAGCTTTCTCTATGGTTTTTTCTTATTTACTTATATAGAAGTATCACTTTCTATAGGGCATAACATGATTAAATGCATATTCTTTTATAAAAGTAAGTAATGAACACGTTGTACAAAGTACTAAAGTGCCCGAAACTGTATCTTCGGGCACTTACAATTCCGATATAAAATCGTCTATTTTTTTCTTTCAAACAAAACAAGCTGATTGCCGTGTGCAGTCAGCTTGTTTTGTCAGCTATGCTTTTTTGCATGGACAAAGAAACTTTTACATTTTAGCAGTTATACTGGACTCAACATTTCCAAATAGGTTTACCTCAAGTTTGTTTAAGAGATTTGGATTGAACCAATTGATATCTCCTTAGTGATAGATATCTTGACACTCGTTCTCGAGGACCTTTATTGAAATTGCAGACCTTAGGTTTTATTAAGGTTGCTATTACAAACCGAGGAATATTCTTCTTTTAGTTATATTCATAGTTTATAAGGATATAAAAAATCCTTTATAAATATTCTTTTTTTGTATGTGATTTTATATGGGGAATTCAGTATAAAAACAGAAACTTAGACGGAAAGAGAACTAATATAATTAGTGTTCGGTAATTCGGTTAAATATGTATCTGCATTAACTATTAATGTGAGAGATAGCAACTCGAACCATCTAAAAAAGAAAAATAGACAACCGTGACAGATAAAAAAATAGAAGAAACACCTCTCGATAAGTTTCCAAATACCATTATGAATCAGGTGGATTTCTTTTATTTTTGTAAAAAATTTCCGCATTGTTAAATTCTTGTTTTTACTTTATAATTTTATAGAAACATAGAAGTGTTACGAAAAGGAGAAAAGAAAAAACATGAAAAAACTGTGTGCCATTTTACTTTCAATTACGTTGTTAATTAGCTTTTTTCCTCAATTAACATTGGCCGCTCAAAGCAATAATTTTGAGCAAGAACTTACAAAGTATTTAAAAAAAGTTAGCAAAGTAAGGGGGTTTGAAGTGACGAAAGATGATATTGAAACGTCTCTTTCTGCTTACGATGAGTCTGTCAAAAACTTCCAATCTATTGATGAGCTTAAGGATGCTTTAGGCGAAGTTATTAAAGCGGATTTAAGTAATTTAGATTCCATTTATGAAGATAATAATCTTACTAAAGATGGTTTAGTAAAACTATTAAACGAGAATGGCGAAGAACTGAATGATTATATCTTTATCTGGAACCTCGAGGAATCTGTTTATTTCTATACAGAAGAGGGCGACTTTGAACGCGACCCATACTTTGACCAAGATTTAGTCAGTTATCTAGTCAAGGTTAGCGAGGTAAGAGGTTTCGACGTAACAAAAGAAGATATCGAAACATCATTAGATTCCTATGATTTAAGCACTGAAGAATTTGAATCTGTCGAAGAGCTTAGCGAATTTTTAGGTGAAGTCATTAAGGCAGACCTAAGCAATTTAGATTATTTTAACGAGAATTATGACCTAGATAAACAATCTCTACTTCAATTATTAGAGGAAAACGGTGAAGATATTAGCAATTATATATACATTGATAATCTTGAAATAACTGTTTGGACTATTAATGGTGGGGCAACGAACGGTGACATTATTGAGGGTCTTCTTCCTATTTTTGAGGAAGATTTTGGACTAACGGAAGTGGAACTACAGCGAATTACAGACCATTTAGAGTCCTTAGAAAAGCACCTGTCCGATCCAGCAACGCTTAAGCGTCTTGAAGAATTAGGCAACCGCATGATGGCTTTTGAGGAATTTGATGTAGCAACCGAACTAACAGCTAAACAAATAGCTGAAATGGCATCTATCTATGAAGAATTACTTTCAATCTTTGAACTTAATGTATCCTATTCCCTTGTGAAAAGTGGTTCAGAATCACCTGTTTCTCTTTTGGATTTAATGAAATTAGAACAATTGAAGGATGCTAGTCTTAAAATAGCGATATACACTACTGGCGGAAAGTTCTTAGCCGATCTTTTGATCACGGGTGATATGATCGATTCTGACACTATTATTAATGCAGGAGAACAAATAACGGAATCCGCTAAAGATTTTACAAAGGCACCAGTTGCTAAACCAGTAAAACAAAACATCAGTAGTTATACGAAATCGGAACATCAAACAGTAAAAGGTGCTAAACTTCCAAAGACTGCATCCGATTATATCTCTAATGCTCTTCTAGGACTATTCATTGTCTTAATCGGAAGCATGATGTTTAGAAAAGTAAGGAAAGCTTAATGTGAAACAACTAAAGAAAAAGCGGTTGCTGCTGCTTTCTTGTACGACAGCTATCATTATATTTGGAGTTTGTTTTTTCACAACGAATATGTATAAGTTTACAAAAGGCTACTTTCTTTACGATACCCATACTCCAAGTAGCCAAGTAAAAGAAACAATACAGATACCACCAAGTAATAAAGTAGCAAAGAAAGAGCTATATCCTGTCCGTCCTAAACCTGGTGAAGAAATTGGGGAACTGTATATACCTAAACTAAATGCAACACTTCCTATTTTCCATGGAACAAACGATGATGAATTGGCGAAAGGTGTTGGTCACTTTGCAGGAAGTGTACTACCAGGTGAAAATGACAATTCCGTTCTCTCTGGTCATCGAGATACCGTATTTCGTAAACTGGGGCAAGTAGGCGAAGGTGATTTGTTGATAGTAAGAACATCGGCAGGAGAGTTCACATACAAAATCAACAAAGTTCGGATTGTGGATGAGGATGATCGAACCGTAATCGTTCCAAAACCACGAGCAACGCTAACCGTAAGTACATGTTATCCTTTTGATTTCATAGGGTATGCAGCTGAACGCTATATACTTGTCGCTTATCTGGCTTCTAAAACAGTAAGTTAGTTAAATTTCCTGAAAACCAACTTTAAACGTTAACAAAGACTCTTGAATATAGAAATCTGAAGCTCCATTGAAACAGGCAATTGTTTCGATGGAGCGCAGAATTCGCACAACAAGCGAGGAGTTAGTTTTTATCACAACAAATAACCTCTCTTAAAAATCGAGGTCACTTAAAAAATACGTTTTTTAAAATTGTAAATGCAAATGATAATTTTAAGGGGATATTTCGTTAGTTACAGAACGAAATGTCCCCTTTTTGGTATTTCATAATCTCATTCTTTTATTAAGGTCATAAGCCGTTTTAGATTTACTGCGAGAATAGGTATTGTTCACTGCAATGGTGTAGTTATTATGGTTAAATATGTAAATATAAGACGACTTCTATTATACTAACAGGACAGTAATATACGGCGTCAGCAGTGAAATGGCGTTAAGAATGCTCCATGTATGCCATAATATATGTCTAAGGATTTGACATGGGGCCTCTTTGTGTATGTTTAATACGATTGGAAGTCATACTGTATTTTAGTGCAGGTTAGTTGAATAAGTATGAAATTTTTTGTGAAGAGGAGGCATTAATATCGTGCTTGATACATCTGGAGCCTTTGTGAAATATTTTCCTTGCGACTTAAGGGGAGATATAAAGTATCCTTACAATATAGGTATTGAAGATTGTCAAAAGTTTTGTGAAGAAGTTCTTTATAAGTCGTTTAAAAGTATGAATGCCTATCCCTTGAATTTAGTTACGATACTAAATGATAGTCCTTCTGAATTTTCGAAAGAATATATCGGGAATTTAAAGTTTACTTATGAAATAATAAATAACCATCCAGAAGATTATTACATTTCAATAAAAATACAAAACGAGGAGGAATTCTTGAGAATTGTTCCATTTATTAATTGGTTGGCTTCAATAGAATCATTAAATATATTATCAACTTCAAAAAGTGAATTTTATATTGAAGAAGGTGTCCCTAAGTTTTGGAGTAATTCTGAAAACAAAGTTGTGAGTACGATGAAAGCAGAATCAACTTTTATTTCCTTTGTAAATGCGGGTTTAGTAGTATTAGTTGGAACGAATTGTTCAGTGTTAGCAACCAATCTAAATGAAATTGATGATTAATAGTTAAGACTTAGGACGAAAAAGAATTGCCATATGACCCTTAAAAGTGACCAGTCCATAGATTAGATGTGGTAGGTCGCTTTCTATTATAGGTGAATTTGCAAAAGCTCTAACTCTACTCATGTACTAAAAGCATAGGGAAGATTGAAGTCAGTTATCTTGTTCACCAATAGCGTTTTTTGGAGTAGAGACTTAGCCAACGGGTTTCCGTGCCTTCATATTAATTCTTCTACTAAATAATTACTTTTCATACGCCTCGCTCCTTATAGCCACTTGTATTATATCTTGTTGCACTATTTTAATAGTATTAGTTCGTAAAGTTAATGACATCAACAGATATTTCTAATTGCTGTCTTTTTTAATCAGAATATTTCATTCATTATGCAGAATGATATTGATAACGTCACCATCAAGTGGTAAACTTCAATTCTGTTTTAAAATCCCCCAACATCTCCCAAATAACGTGCAGGACGAAAAATACGCAAATTGGAGGAGTTGTATGTCTCAGAAACATCCTGACTTTGAGGTTGAATTACAGCGCCTTGACTACACCAAACATTATATGCAACAACTGTTGGAGGAATCGCTTCGCGACGTTAAATCCTCTCAAGACCAAATTCGTCAATCGATGGCGGACTTGGATTATTTGGATTCTAGTTTAAGCTACATAAACATTTTGACAAATGCTCGATTCTTTGAAATGGCACGTTCGCAAAAGGAAGGGCTGGAGGCAATTCAGCAGAAGCCTTATTTTGCCCGGATTCATTTCCAAAAGGAGGATGAGGCCGATGAATTTCTTTATATCGGAAAGACCTCTTTATTCCACCGGGAAACACAGGAACCGATTATTGTTGACTGGCGTTCTCCTGTCGCAAATGTTTATTATGACGGAAGGCTTGGCAATCTCTCCTATAAAGTTCGTGATGAAGAGTTTGAAGGTCATCTTTACTCGAAACGGCAATACCGGATTGAAGAGGGGGAACTGCTAGATATTCGAGATGTCGACCTCACAACGAATGACGAACTTCTTCAGGAAGCGCTTGCGGGTAAAGCAGATACACGACTGACTGAAATCGTGTCCACAATTCAGGCTGAACAAAATGCAATCATTCGTGCGAATTTGAAACAACCGATTATTGTACAGGGGGCTGCCGGTAGCGGAAAGACAACAATTGCTCTTCATCGTATATCCTATTTCCTCTATACAATGGGTGAAAATTTCCCTTCCGATAAACTGATGATTTTGGCTCCTAGTAAATTGTTTATGGATTATATTGCGGATGTACTTCCCGAACTTGGGGTTGGGCGCATCTGTCAGACGACATATAGCGAATATGTTTTACGTGCTACAGGATTGAAACTGAAGCTGACAGATCCGGATGCCAAGTTGGAACAGTTAACTGAGTCAGACACGTTGGATGCGGGGTTGCTTTTTGTAACACGGGTGAAGGGGAGCCTTCAATACCGGGAAATTATGCAACGCTATGTGTATAAGTTAGAGCGGGATATGGCGGAGTTATTTGAAGATGTCTTTATTGAAAAGTACCGGATTATAAAGGCCTCTCGATTGAGACAGCTATTTTTGAAGGAGTTTTCGTATATGCCGGTCGAGAAACGACTGGATAGAATTAAAATTATCGTTCAAAGCGATGTCAAACGGAAACGGAAACAGCTTATGGATATGCTGACTTCAAAATACGACGCAGCACTCGATAAGGCGCTATACGGAATCAGGGACGACGAAAGACGAAAAATGAAGCTGACAAGAATTTTGGAGGAGCGCGACGAAAGACTTCCTGCGATTGAAAAGGAAGGAAAAACGGCGGCTGCGGTCTATATGCGTAGATTTAAAAAGTTCAACGTAAAGAAATTGTATCGAGATTGGCTGACGAGTCGTGAATTGCAAGCAGAATTAGCATACGGATGGTCCGACAACGACAGATTTTCTTTTTTTGAGGCACATAAAAAAGAGTTTTGGGAAATTGAAGATTTAGCTGCTATTTATTATTTACACGCAAAACTGATCGGAATTGCTGATGAATGGAAAATGAGGGTTGTATTCATCGATGAAGTCCAGGATTACAGCGAATTCCAGCTCGCTGCTATGCAAGATGGTTTAGAGACAGATATGTTTACGATGGTGGGGGATCTGGCTCAGGGAATTCATAGTTACAGGTCATTAACATCATGGGAACCGATAAAGGCACTATTTCCAAGGGCAACGTATACAACACTCCAAAAAAGCTACCGAACGACGATTGAAATAATGAATCTAGCAAATCAAGTTCTTGCACAGATGGATGAGGATTTACCACTCGTGGAACCGGTCGTCCGTCATGGAAAGGAACCTCGGTATTATGAGATGGATGGGCTAGATGTTGGCGAAATAGAGGTTATTTATAAGGGGATAATTGATCGTGGACATAGATCTATTGCGCTAATTTGCAAAACAAGGAAAGATGCCAAGAAGATTCATGGTTATCTAGAGGAATTTGGAATGCCTGTTCAATTAATCGGAGACCAATCAGGCATCAGTGATAGTGGATTATTGATCGTTCCAAGCCACTTAGCAAAAGGGTTGGAATTCGATGCTGTCATTATCGCAGCTTTCGACGAGCCATTTCGGAATCATCCAATCGACAGAAAGTTACTATACGTAGCAATGACAAGGCCGATGCATGAACTGCATATTATTTTGGTGCCAGACACTGAGAGATTTTTTTGAGAGGGGGTTCGTTATGTTGATTTTTAAACAATTTTTGGAGATTCCTGAAGGTGAAATTATTAATGGGATTTTAGAACTGCATGAAAGTATATTCGAAGATTCTAAAACATTAGTGGGGAAAATAAAGTCGAAACCGAAAGTCTTAATAAATGTAGCTTTGGATCAATCAACTGTCGTCGGTTATAAAATTGGTTACGAGTTCGACTCAAATAAGTATTATAGTTGGTACGGAGCAGTTCAAGAGGAGTACAGAGGTAAAGGAGTCGCATCGAAGCTACTTGAACAGCAACATCGCTTTTTAGTTGAATCTGGTTATAAAATTGTTCAAACAAAGACGAGAAACAAGTGGCGGAGTATGCTTATACTTAATATTAAAAATGGCTTTGACGTTTTGGAAACATTCACGGATGACGAGGGGATTCATAGAATTGTATTGGAGAAAAAATTGTCTGCAAACTAAATACTGTCAACGGACTGTACAGGCATAATATAGCCATTTTAAACAAATATAGTTGTATAAAATGACATCAATATTAAAATTAAACGTTATTATATCCATTTTCTTGTTAATAAAAGTGAAAAATATTAGACGGTAGACTATTTAATGAACATGTAGTTTAACCTCATTTTTCAAGATTGGAGTTGTGTTCATGAATCGGTATGTAGTAATAACGGTTGGTAAAACTCATAGCGGTAAATCTACATTTGCTAAAGCTTTGGGAAATGAGATGATCAATTCAGTTGTCATTGACCAAGATAACCATGCTGAATTCCTTCAAATTAACTACCAAACAATATTACCTAAACAAGGACCAAATACGATTAAGTACGCTCTGACACAAACCATTGTTAATTACGCAATTACTGAGACGAATTGCCATCTTATATTGTGTAATGCAAATCGCAATCGAAAAGGGCGTTTGAAACTACTCGAACAATTCCATAACAAAGGATTTTCGAGTATTATAGTGAATTTTGATATTCCTGAACATGTTCTAAAAGTTCGAGTTACGAAAAGCCAGCGTGATACATCCATACTAAGAATCGCTTCAAATTTTGCGGAAGTGCTTACTCGACAGCATAATGAAACGAACAAAGGTGATGTGATTGCACCTATTGAAGATGAAGCAGACCATTTATTTGTAGTTAAAGATTCAAGTGAAATTCAAATGGTTATCCGAGAAATTGTTGAAATTGCTAAAAACTGATGTGACACTTAACTATGTCAACTTTCGAACGACTGAAAGATAATAAAAAGTACCGGATACCAGTTTTGGCGTCCGATACTTTTTTAAATTTATAATTATTTTTTTGACCATTCAGTATGGAAATGGCCTTCTTTATCAAGACGTTCATAGGTATGTGCCCCGAAATAATCGCGCTGTGCCTGAATCAGATTGGCTGGCAATGTTTCAGTGCGATAACTATCATAGTACGCTAATGCACTTGAGAAAGCAGGAATTGGAATTCCATGTTGAATTGCTACAGTTAATACTTCGCGAAGCGAATTCTGATATTCTCCTACTATTTCCTGGAAGTATGGGTCAACAAGTAGGTTTGGTAGGTCACTATTATTGTCAAACGCATCTTTTATATTCTGTAAGAACTGGGCACGAATGATACAACCTCCCCGGAAAATCATCGCTACTTCTCCGTAAGGAATTTTCCAATCATACTCCTCAGATGCTGCACGCATTTGCGCAAAACCTTGGGCATATGAACAAATTTTACTCATATATAAAGCTTTACGAATCGCTTCAACCAAATCGTTTGGATCACCTGCATACTTTTTCAGTTCAGGGCCTTTTAGAATTTTACTTGCTGCAATACGCTCGTCCTTAACAGATGAAATAAACCGTGCAAATACAGACTCTGTGACGATTGGAAGTGACACTCCTAAGTCTAGCGCATTTTGACTTGTCCATTTTCCTGTGCCTTTTTGCCCGGCTACATCTAAAATTTGATCAATGAGCGGTTTCCCGGTTTCTTTATCCCTCTTTAGGAAAATATCTGCGGTGATTTCAATGAGATAGCTATCGAGCTCTCCCTTGTTCCATTCTGAAAATATTTCATGCAACTCCTGCGCTTCAAGACCTAGTGCATGTTTCATGATGAAATAGGCTTCGGAGATTAATTGCATATCGCCATATTCAATTCCGTTATGAACCATTTTTACATAATGTCCTGCTCCATCGAGGCCCATGTATGCACTGCAGGGAATGCCATCAACTTTTGCCGAAATAGCATCAAGAATGGGCTTAACTTGTTCGTAAGCTTCTTTTGATCCTCCAGGCATAATCGATGGACCATTACGAGCGCCTTCTTCTCCACCAGAAACACCTGCACCAATGAAATGTATACCGGATTCCTTTAAGGATGCTGTACGTCTATTCGTATCTTTAAAGAATGTATTGCCGCCATCGATAAGAATATCGCCTTGTTGAAGATGAGGGACAAGGGACTGAATCACAGTATCTGTTGTTTCCCCGGCTTTAACCATTAATAAGATCTTACGGGGAACTTCTAGTGAAGAGACAAGATCTTCGATGCTGTAGCTACCATAAATATCTTTATCTTTCGCTTCTTTGTTGGAGAATTCATCTGTTCGATCTGTCCAATAATCATAAACAGCTACCGAATAGCCTTTACTTTCAATGTTTAGCGCTAGGTTCATCCCCATAACACCTAAACCAATAACGCCCATTTGTTTCTTAGTCATAATCCTACTCCATTCTTTTGTGTTATTTACCACGTTATATGTTGATATGAAAAAACCGATTGAATTTTTTACAGCGCTTGGGCTATCCCTTGTAAGGCGCCTTCGCTCAGATTATATAGGTAGTCATTTGTTCAATATATATAGCTGTGTTAAAAGTTTCAACTCTTTAGTTTACCACCAATTAAATTGATCGGCTTGCAATAGTTGATTAGCAGCTTCTGGCCCATTTGAACCAGCAGGGTATGGATGTAAAGGTAGTGTATTCTCTTGAAATGCTTCCAATAGCGGTTGAATCCACTGCCATGATAATTCAACTTCTTTCCAATTGGCGAAGAATGTTGCATTTCCGCGTATAGCATCAAATAGAAGTAGTTCATATGCTTCTGGCTGATCCTCTGAATTGGTGGAGAAGTTAATGCAAGCAGGCTCAAATTGGTTACTTGAAGGATTTTTCATATTTATCATTAAAGAAATACCTTCATTCGGACTAATTTCGAATATCAATAAGTTTGGAGTGATTCCATCAGTCGAAAGGACGTCTGTTTGTTTTACCTTGTTTTTAAACTCAATAACAATCTTGGTAGATTTTGTACCTACCCGTTTCCCTGTTCGTATGTAAAAGGGAATTCCGCTCCAAAATGGATTGTCAATATAGAGGCGAGCAGCGAAATAAGTATCATTCATTGAGGAAGCACCAACCCCTGGCTCTTCTTTATAACCAACAACCGGGTTATCGAAAATCTCGCCGGCTTCGTATTGAGCACGAACAACATTCTGCGCCATATCTTCTTTATAGATAGGTCGAAGAGAGTCCATGATAGTTACTTTTTGTTTTCTAATTTCTTCAGCAGTCATTTTTTTAGGTAAATGAAGGGCCGTCATCATGACTAACTGAAGAAGATGATTCTGAACCATATCCCGAATTGCGCCCGCTTGATCGTAATAATCTGCCCTTGTTTCTACCCCGACAGTTTCACATGCTGTGATTTGTATATTAGCAATTTGTTTATGATCGAATAATGAACCGAATATCGGATTGGCGAATTCAAAGGATTCGAGATTTTGGACCATAGGTTTCCCTAGATAGTGGTCGATTCTGTAAATTTCTTCATCATTAAAAGCGTTGTTCAAACTCTCGTTTAATTGTCGTGCGGACTTTAGGTCGCTTCCAAAGGGTTTTTCGACAATAAGTCGCTTCCAACCAGTCGTTTGACTAATTCCGCTCTTATTAAGACCTGATGTAATAACATCAACCAACTGTGGAGCAACCGACAAATAGAACATACGATTTGCGGGTATATTTAATTCTTTCTCTCTGTTGCAAATAAGTTCATGAAGGTTTTGATACGAATCATTATCTTTTGCATCAAATTTAGAGTACCGAAACTTGGCTAAAAATGCATTCAATCCGGTTGTTTGAACAGCTCTTCTAGAATATTCTCTTAGTGAACTCTCGACTTTTGATTGGAAAACATCATCTGGGAAATAGTTTCTGCCTAAACCAATTATGGAGATTGAATCTGGTAATTTACCGTCGAGAAACAAATTATATAAAGCAGGAAATAATTTGCGTTTTGCTAAGTCTCCCGTCGCGCCGAATAAAACAAAGGTCATGTCTTGAGTTGTCCATTCTTCTTGTAAATCATTAAATTGATTTTTTTTATCAGTTCCAACTGAGGCTGTTACGTCATCCATTTTCGCTTTCCTCCAATTTCAGTGTAGACACGAATAATACTTGAAACTGATTCAAGTATATCATTAAATGATGCGTGGTTCTAAGACTATAAATGAAATTACAATTAGAGGACATGCATGGTCTTAGAGTCTTTTTTGGTATACTAATGAAGTAACTAAAGTTGTTTTGCTAGACTGCATGCTAAATTACATGCGAGGATAGCTCTATAGTCAGACACTAAAAAGTAAAGGATGGGTTGGTAAAATGAAAATGCATGATGTAACTGGGACCATTTATGAAGGTATGACCGTTTACAAAGATAAACCTGAAAAACAACCAAAATTTAATCGAGTAACTAATGGGTATGTAACTGAAACTCGGTTGGAGATAGATGTGCATACAGGGACACATATCGATGCACCGCTTCACATGGTTGTAGATGGAGATACGTTTGAATCAATCTCGATGGACAGTCTTGTGGGACAGTGTAAAGTACTCGATTTAACAAATGTAGAAGATGGAATTTCTAAAGCGGATTTGGAGAAATTTGAAATTCAAAAGAATGATTTTATACTATTTAAAACTAAAAATTCTTTTGAGGAAACATTTAATTTTGATTTTATTTATCTAGCACAAGATGGAGCAGAATATCTTTCCCAAATTGGTATTCGAGGGGTTGGAATAGACACACTTGGAATCGAAAGAAGCCAAGAAGGACATCCAACTCATAAAACATTATTTGCAAACGAGATTATTATTATTGAAGGGCTTCGTTTAAAAGAAGTTCAACAAGGTGACTATTTCATGGTTGCTGCACCTTTAAAATTGACGGGTACAGATGCATCACCTGCAAGAGTGTTATTATTTGAAGGATTACAATAAATTTCATTAATTGAGAGTCTAATCCCACCGGATAACTATTGCCGGTGGGATTTTGTTGTACCTATAGGAAACTATAAAATTATCGGTCTGTGGATTATATATATGATTGGTTTGTGGTGAAATATGGTCGATGGTGCGGCGTTTATGATTGGTTGGCGATGGTATATGGTCGGTGGTGTGGAGTATATGATCGGTCGTGAGGGATATATAATCGGTTGGCGGTGGTATATGGTCGTTCGTGCTTAGGTATCGTCTTTTTTTCTATTGTGTAGGCATGATGACTCGTATATAATAAAGTTACTATCCAGAACTTTCTAACAACTCTGGCGCTTTGTGCTACATGAACTCAAAAACATACGGGGGGAATGACGATGAAGAAAGGATTGCGCTTCATATCATTGGGGTTACTGCTGGCGAGTGTTAGTATTCTATTGTTTGCTTGTGGAACAGGCACGAAGGATTCTGGTTCATCGAAAAACGGAGAAAGTGGAAAAAGGGTATTGGTAGTCGGGACGGATGCTACGTATGCACCAATGGAGTTCATGGATGAAAAAGGGAATATTGTTGGTATCGATATTGATATTGTAAAAGCGATTGCAGAAGCTGCAGGCTTTGAAGTTGAATTTAAAAACTATGGTTGGGAACCTCTTTTTCCGGCATTAACAGGTGAGGAAGTAGACTTCGCGGTATCATCTATCACAATTACTGATGAACGAAAAGAATCGTATGATTTCTCAGATCCCTATTTCATAGCGAACCAACTGATTCTTGTGCCTGAAGATTCAAAAGTTGAGAAATTTGAAGATTTGAAAGATAAACGAGTTTCCGTCCAAATCAATACGACGGGGCATACTGTCATTAAGGAACTTCTAGGAAAAACGAGTTCTAAAATTGTTGCACCAGAGTCTATGCCTTTAGCAATTAGTGAAATGATCAATGGCAATGCTGACGCTGCGATTGGGGACAATGCTGTTATTATCGATTACAAAGCAAACAATCCTAAAGTTAAAGTTAAAACAATCGAAGATGATAGTTTTGAAAAGGAGTATTATGGCTTAATGGTTAAGAAAGGGAACACTGAAATCATTGAACTGTTGAATGAGGGCATCAAGATAATAAAAGAGAATGGGAAATTGAAGGAAATCACAGGATTTGATGTAGAGTAATCGTTTTTTTGTGGAACGATACAACTACACCAAGTTAGTAAATGGGAGTGATTGAATTGGATTTCCTGGATATTAGATGGGGAATGATTTGGGATTATCGTGAATTGTTCTTTCGCGGAATTGGGGTTACTTTAGCACTCACTGTGGTAGGCTATTTAGGGGGCTTTGTATTAGGCTTATTTGTAGGTATGGGGAAATTGTCTAAGAAAAAGTGGATTTACTATCCTTCTAAGTATTATGTCGACTTCTTTCGTGGGACGCCATTATTAGTACAAATTTTATTAATACATTTAGCTCTTATTCCAGGGGTTTTTGGTCATTCATTAGGTTATTTTGTATCAGGTGCGCTTGCACTTGTTTTAAACAGTGCTGCATACAATGCAGAAATTATTCGTGCAGGCATTCAGTCAATTGAAAAAGGGCAAATGGAAGCGGCAAGGTCTCTTGGAATGACGAAAAATGTAGCGATGAAGAATATTATTCTACCGCAGGCTTTTAGAAGGATGGTTCCACCGCTTGGGAATGAACTGATTGCGCTGCTAAAAGATTCGTCGCTAGTAACGATTATCGCTGCAAACGATTTATTGTATGCAGGAAAAGTAGTTGCAGGTGCTAGTTTCAGGTTTTGGGAGCCATATCTTACGGTTGCAATTCTTTACTTGTGCCTAACTTTCGTTTTCGGTAAAATTATTTCGTATGTAGAAAAACGCTTTAGTAATAGCTATGTTCCGACACAAAGAAAGAAAATGTTCTCAACTCGGCGTTAAGGTAGAAAGGTGATCAAATGATTAAAGTGGACGGTCTCTATAAGTCTTTTGGGAAATTAGAAGTGTTAAAAGGAATCGATTATGAAGTGAAAGAAAAAGAAGTCATCTGTGTTATCGGCCCAAGTGGTTCCGGAAAAAGTACATTTTTACGCTGTATAAATTTGTTGGAAGACATTACAGCTGGCCAAATCTTTATTGACGGAGTTAAAGTAAATGATCCAAAAACGGATATCAATGAAATTCGGAAAGATGTGGGGATGGTGTTTCAACAGTTTAACCTGTTCCCACATATGCGAGTTATCGATAATATAACCATTTCTCCGCGGAAAATCAGGAAAATGAATTCTGCAGATGCGGAAGAACTAGCCCACGAATTGTTGAAGAAGGTTGGGCTAGCTGATAAAGCGAATTCTTATCCCGAACAGTTATCTGGTGGTCAAATGCAACGTGTTGCGATTGCAAGGGCATTAGCGATGCAACCTAAAGTCATGCTATTCGATGAACCAACTTCTGCACTCGATCCAGAAATGGTAAAAGAGGTGTTGGATGTCATGAAACAGCTTGCGATCGAAGGGATGACAATGGTCGTTGTTACGCATGAAATGGGCTTTGCAAGAGAGATGGGAGACCGGGTGTTATTCATGGATCAAGGAATTATTGTCGAAGAAGGTATACCAGAACAAGTATTTAATAACCCAAAAAATGAACGGACAAAAGCATTTTTAAGTAAAGTACTTTAGTCCAAGTTAATCTGTGCGATAGATACCAAGGAAAGCAGATGGGCGACATATATTCGCTTATACTGTTTTCCTTTTTAATTATTAAATCTCCTGGCATGGTATAGTGAAATATATAATAGAAGTAAACAATTTGTTGTGAGGTGGTTTAATAATGAAACAATGGACGAAGGAGATAGAGATTGATGCACCAATTGAACAAGTATGGAGTTTTTTTGATGGGCCTTTAGAAAATATGCAAAAAATCATGCCGCAAGTCATTGAAAATAAAGCGATAACAATAGTAGATGGAATGGTTGGAAGTGTATATTTACAAAAATATAAAGAAGGAAAGCGTGTTATGGAGTACCAAGTAGAAACGTTAGAATATAGCGATTCACCAAATGAAAAAAAGTTAAAGATTGGTTTTACACTCGCTAATATGTTTGATATTACGGCGCGCTACGAGTTGGTCAAGCTCAATGACGATAAAACCTCATTAACATATACCGCAACGAATCGTCCGTTAAAGTGGTTTGTGAAATTATTTTTACTGTTTTCCACCGACAAAGTTGTGGTGGAATTTTTACAACGAGTAAAAAAGGTAGCTGAAACAGAAAAATGAACTATTGATGTCTGTCACCTAGAGTAATTGGATGCTGATGTCTATACAAGAGAGGCCATCCCGCAGGGAACGGCCTTTTTATCTTAATGTAATATGATGAATTTCCAATGCGAATTGCGAAAAGGCTGAAGCGTTGAAGCGGGTTTAATGGAATTCTTTATTTCAACATATATAGTACATTAGATTGGTATGCCTATTATAAAATATAGTTCAAGAAAACCAACATGATTCCAAGATCAGCTAAGATATGACTAATAATTGATGCGCTGATTGAATTCAATTTGTACCTGAAGTAGCCCCACATAAGGCCTGCTATAAATACCGGAATAACAGCGATGAAATTAAAAGGGAATGCGAAGATGGAAAAGAGAGAAACTAGATGATAGAGACTATAAAAAAATGATGTAATTATAATCGTTTGAGCCGCACCTACTCGTTCAATAAGGCGCTTATACATAACTTCTCTCCAATATAGCTCTTCCAAAACCGGATTGATGAAGATGAGGAAAATAATTAACCAGAAAAGGGTACTTCCAGTAAAATTCCACTCTTCTAAAACTTGCCTTAGTTCATTAAGATCAAAAATTGAATTATGTAATACTGCAACTGTCCCGTAAATCGCCCCTAAACAAATAAGACCACTAATGAACCCGACTGAAAATGATTGGAGATTGAAGTGTTTTTTACGGTCCAATCGATGACCTTTATTTCCGATCTGTAATAGAATCGAAACAAATAATAGCCAACCATAGAATAGGATGAAAGTAATAGGGACGCTTTTGAATACGACTAAACCTAAGTAAATCATAATCGTTGGACATATTAATAAGAATGTGAGTTTTATCATAAATCCTCCATGTGTTCTAATTCGTAATAAACATCCCTATCTTTCGGGGCGCAATGACTATCAGAATCATAATCAATACAATTTAACCCACTTTCGTTATATCTTATCATTTACTGGGTAATTTATCATAACAATCAACTAATTTAATTTTGGAGGATCTCTCGTTTCAACTAACTAATAGCCAAGTAAAATTTTTTTGATAAGCTCTTTAAACAAGTTTTAAATAAAAAAGAAGTAACTACCTGTAATGGTAGTTACTTTCTGTGGGGATATTGATGTATTAACGACGGCCAATATCTTTGCACGAAGCTCTTTTATCTTGTCGTATTCAATGGTTTGATATTTGCTTCAATTGCTGCACGTTTACCTTCCAAAAATGGTGGAAGTGCAAGTGACTCACCCAATGTTTCAAGTGGCTCATCTGTTGCGAATCCAGGTCCGTCAGTTGCAAGTTCGAATAAGATGCCATTTGGCTCACGGAAATATAACGAACGGAAATAGAATCGTTCTACAAAACCGGAGTTTGGCAAGCGCGTACTGTTAATTTTATCAATCCATGCATGCAGTTCCTCTTCGTCGTCAACACGGAAAGCTACATGGTGAACGCCACCTACTCCTTGAACTTCAGCAGGTAAATCAGTACGTGGTTCAACGAACACTTCAGCACCAGTTCCGCCTTCTCCAACTTCCATAACGATGATGTCGTCTTGTCCTTCAATTAATGCAGGAATGCGGTTCTTCTCTGTAAATCCAAGAATCTGGAGGGCTGCGATTGTCGGTTCAGGAGTGCGAACAGTTAGTCTAACAGGACCAAGCCCGGTTATTCCATACTCAACTGGAACTGGGCTCTTATCCCATGGCGTTCCAGTGGGAGCGATTGAATTTGTTTCATCGGATACGAGCGTCAATTGCTGACCTTCCGCATCTTCGAAGAAAATAACATTGCGACCAGCAAATTCTGAAATAGGTGCATGTTTAACGTCAAATTCAGTAAAGCGTTCAATCCAATATTTCAATGCTTCGTCACTCGCTACACGAAGCGATGAGTTTGAAATACTACTGACACCTGCTCTTTTTGGTCCAGCATTTGGGAAGTCAAAGAATGTAAGTTCAGTTCCCGGATTCCCTTTTTCATCTCCGTAAAATAAATGATAAGCAGTTGTGTCATCCTGATTCACAGTTTTTTTTACTAGCCTCATACCAAGTACTTCTGTGTAAAACTTAAAGTTATGTGCTGCGCTTCCAGTCATCGCAGTTAGATGGTGAATACCTTTTACGTTCATATCGATCATCCCTCTCAAAAGTAATTAGTGATTTATTTATCTTGAATTCAAGATAATACTACAGAGTGCATTTAATTTTGTCAAGAGATGGGTTTAGCGCAGATTCTAACATTTTTGTTGAAGTCAAGGTAAAGAGTGGGAACAAGGTGAAATACTTCTGAAAAGAATGCTCTATAATATCGTTTTAGTAACGATATTAACAGCCGAACACTTTATCCAGGATGATCTTATGACTAGTCGTTTTGGTTTAAGTTCAGAAAACGTAATTTCGATTTTTTTCATCTTTTACTGTTTATCTCGATTATTTTCTATAGAGTCAATTTCTCACGGACAATGAAGTGAAAGTCAAAATTTCACTTAACTAAAAATGTTGACCAAATGAATGCATGTAGAAACTGAGCGAAAGCGGATACAGCGTCCAGTGAAAAGCCCTGAGATTGGCGATGAAACTGCTTAGCTTAGGGCGGGAGGCATCCCTTGCGCCATGACGAATTCAATGTGATTCCTATATATAGTGCGTTTCCTATCAATGAAGCTGAAACGTTTCGATTGCCTCGTACTTTGGAGATTTTTCCATATGTATAGTAAATAGGGAAAAAGAATGAACTGACACTTCAATCGCAGTGAAACTTTCTTTTTGAATCATGACTTGATCCATCGTTTTTCGTTTTTTTGCGATTGTAACGTGGGGAGTGAATCGCTCTGAAACAGGCATATCAAGTTGTTTTGCAACAGTGAATTCAATTTTTCTTTGTAAAGGTAGTAATTCTGCGGATTCTCTAACTGATAAATAGACGACCCGCGGGCTGGAAGAGGGTCCGAAATAAGACAAACCGTCTATATATATTGAGAATGAAGAATGGTCAGCTGCAATTTCCGAAAGACATTTCTTCATTATTAGTAAGTGTTGTTCCTCTATAGTGCCTAAATAAAGCAATGTAACATGTAAATCCTCTATATGTGGAATCACTTTATAAGCTGCATCTAGTTTGTATGTCTTCTTAAATTCTACGATCTGTTCTTCAAAAGTCGATGGGATCTTAATCCCTATAAAATAATGCTGTGGCAATATTGTTTCTCCTCTACGAGTGAAATTACCTATCCTTCATTATTGTAGCCTGAACTTGCAAATTTAAGTCACATCATCCTCTCCCATTAACTGCTTTTTAGCGCAACTATTTTTCTAGAATAGATAGCTTAATTCCAAGGAAATTGATATAATCTATATTATTAGAAAACATTTTCCGCAAAGTGTTTATGGTGAAGGGATACCGTGTAAGCTATCTAATTAGGCATATCTTGGTATTCCTTTTAACTAAATAATTTATGGGCATAGTTAAATAAGTAAGGCCGAAAATTAGAAATAGGGAGATGCAGACCTCATGACGAACCATGCTATCACAGTCACATTAAGTGAATCAAAAAAACAAAAACCACAATCCGATCAATTAGAATTTGGAAAAGTATTTACAGATCATATGTTCATGGCTGATTATTGTGAAGGGCAAGGCTGGACAGATCATCGAATTGTTCCATATGCGCCACTTGAACTCGATCCGGCAGCGACTATTTTTCACTACGGACAAACAATTTTTGAAGGATTGAAAGCCTATGTAGGCAAAGATGGGCAAGTTCTGTTATTCCGTCCAGAAGAAAACATGCGTCGCATGAACAGATCGAGTGACCGCTTATGTATGCCGGCCTTTAATGAAGAAATTGCAATCGAAGCTTTAGAAAAATTAATAACAGTTGATAAAGACTGGATTCCTGAAACAGAAGGAACATCCCTGTACATAAGACCATTCATGGTTGCGACTGAACCCTATCTTGGCGTTTCACCATCGAAGAAATATAAATTCATCATTATCCTATCTCCTGTAGGGTCGTATTATAAAGAAGGAATTCATCCGGTTAAAATTCTCGTTGAAAATGAGTATGTGCGTGCAGTAGAAGGTGGAACAGGAACAGCAAAAACAGCTGGTAATTACGCATCTGGACTAAGAGCACAAGAAATAGCTAGCAAGAAAGGTTACTCGCAAGTTCTTTGGCTCGACGGTGTAGAAAGAAAGTATATAGAAGAAGTTGGAAGCATGAACGTCTTTTTCAAAATTAATGGGGAAGTCATTACCCCTGTTTTAAATGGTAGTATTTTGGACGGGATTACTAGAAAATCAATTCTTCAATTACTGAGACATTGGGACATTCCAGTTGTTGAACGTAAAGTATCAATGGAAGAACTTCGTTCGGCACATCAGGCAGGAACTTTAGAAGAAGCTTTCGGAACAGGAACGGCGGCAGTTGTTTCTCCAATTGGAGAACTTAATTGGGGCGATGACATAATGATCGTTAATAATAATGAAACCGGTGAATTATCTAAAAAACTGTATGAGACACTAACTGGTATTCAAACCGGTAAAGTGGAAGATCCATTTGGTTGGGTAGTTGAAGTCAAAGATAGATTAAAGGCATAACTGTTCCATCTCTCATTACATGCAGAAAAGGGTAGCCCCTTCCAAGGTGCTATCCTTTATTGTATCCGTTTCGGGAAGTCCTGCATATGCATATAGTAGGGAAGCGCCTAGGACACTAATCAGGTAATCACTAAATGCATGACGGAAGGGGATTGCGTGGATAAATCATCACCAAATCATAAACATGTCATAGATGAAAATAGTAAAGATAAACAGTTGGAACAATTCCGTGTGAATAATGAAGGCACTAAAATGACGACGAATCAAGCACTGAAAGTTTCGAATGACGAGGAATCATTGAAAGCGGGTGTTCGTGGTCCGACATTAATGGAGGATTTCCATTTTCGTGAGAAAATAACCCATTTTGACCATGAGAGGATACCGGAACGGGTTGTACACGCTAGAGGATATGCGGCGCACGGGGTTTTCGAATTGTATGAATCAATGAGGGAATTTACAAAAGCAGGATTTTTGCAGGAGCCTGGATCGAAAACTCCTGTTTTTACGAGGTTTTCAAATGTTGTAGGAAGCAAAGGTTCGGCAGATACTGTAAGGGATGTACGAGGATTTGCTGTTAAGTTTTATACGGAGGAAGGAAACTACGATCTTGTGGGTAACAATATTCCCGTCTTTTTCATCCAGGATGGCATTAAGTTCCCGGATCTTGTCCACGCGATACAGCCAGAACCGCATAATGAGATGCCGCAAGCTGCCTCTGCACATGATACGTTTTGGGATTTCGTAGCTAACAACCAAGAATCGGCGCATATGGTCATGTGGTTGATGTCAGATCGAGCGATTCCGAGGAGTTGGCGAATGATGGAAGGATTTGGAGTCCATACATTCAGATTCGTCAATGAACATGGCAAAGCACGTTTTGTAAAGTTCCACTGGAAACCAGCACTTGGCTTACATTCGCTTGTATGGGATGAGGCGCAGAAAATTTCAGGAAAAGACCCAGACTTCCAACGACGGGATTTATGGGAGTCAATTGAACAAGGTAATTTTGCGGAGTATGAACTTGGCGTACAAATGATTGATGAAAAAGATGAATTCATGTTCGATTTCGATGTACTCGATGCTACGAAACTTTGGCCGGAAGAAATTGTGCCTGTTAAAGTATTCGGCAAGATGACACTTAATCGAAATGTTGATAATGTATTCGCGGAAACAGAGCAAGTTGCGTTCCACCCAGGTAATGTCGTACCTGGAATTGATTTTACAAATGACCCACTCCTACAAGGGAGATTGTTTTCTTATTTAGATACACAACTCATTCGCCTTGGGGGGCCGAATTTTACTGAAATTCCAATCAACCGTGCCGTCTGTCCATTCCATAATAATCAGCGAAATGGCTATAGTCGTCAGAGAATCGATGTTGGTCAGGTAAGTTACCATAAAAACTCGCTTGCGGATAATACGCCGTCCACTTCATCTGCAAAAGAGGGTGGATTCGTCCATTATGCAGAAAAAGTGGAAGGGCGTATCATACAAGCGAGAAGTGATTCGTTCAAAGATTTCTTTTCACAGGCAAGGCTTTTTTGGAACAGTATGTCGCCACCAGAAAAGCAGCATATCATTGACGCCTTCATCTTTGAAGTTGGAAAAGTACAAAGCCGTGACGTCAGACAGCAGGTCGTCGATATGTTCGTTCATGTTGATAAAGCAATGGCAGACATGGTGGCGGACGGCGTCGGAGTGAATCGTCCTACTGGCAAGCAAGTAAATGTCAGGGCATCATCACCAGCACTCAGTCAGGAAAATACGACGAGAGTCCCTTACACGTTGAAAGTCGGCGTGCTGATTGGCAATGACTTTAATGGTGCAGAAGTGAAAAGAGCTGTCAAGACGTTAAGGAAATATGGCGTTACTGTGGATATCGTTGGTGAAAAACTAGGCACAGTTAGAGGGGCGGATGGTCTTAATGTGATCGTCAATGCAACATTCCTGACAATGGATCCGGTTTTATTTGACAGCTTATATGTTGTTGGTGGAACTGCTGAAAATCAGGCGAAGTTCAATTCCAATATCCAATATTTTATTAATGAATCGTTCAAGCATTATAAACCGATTGGATTTGCATCGACAGGCGTTCCTTTCTTTGAATTATCAAATGCGAAGGCGGGACCTGGAATTGTATTCGCGACGGATAATCCCGATTTTGATAATGATTTTGTAAAAGCAATTGCACAGCAACGCTTCTGGTACAGAGAAATTTATTGAAGAATAGCCGCTCCGATTAGAAATGCGGAGCGGTTTTTTCTTTAATCATTAAACTAGTCTGAAATCATGTATACTAGTTTATAAAGCAGATAGGGGATGATTTCTTATGATAAAAGCGATTATTTTTGATTTGGATGATACACTGTTATGGGATAAAAAGAGCGTGGAAATGGCATTCAGAAAAACATGTGAATACGCGGCACAAGTACATGAACTCGATGTGGCTGAACTTGAAGAGAAAGTCAGAGTGGAAGCGAGAAAGCTTTATGAATCTTATGATACCTATGAATATACGCAGATGATTGGTATTAACCCATTCGAAGGCCTCTGGGGGACATTTGAGGACGAAGGAGCTTCCTTCATAAAGATGAAAGAAATAGTTCCTAGCTATCGTAAGGAAGCATGGACAAAAGGACTTCAGCGAATCGGCATAAATGATGAAGAGCTTGCCAGCATGTTAGCAGAACTATTCCCACAGGAACGTAAAAAGCATCCCTACCTATATGAAGAAACATTCAAAGTGCTGGACCATCTGAAAGATACATACAAGCTTGTACTATTAACAAATGGCTCACCAAGTTTACAACACACGAAGCTTGAAATTACATCCGAACTTGTCCCATATTTTGACCAAATCATCATCTCAGGTGCATTCGGAATAGGGAAGCCTGACGCATCCATTTTTCAACATGTGCTTGCTGAAAGTGGTGTAACTGCAGATGAAGCAATAATGGTAGGCGACAATCTAATGACGGATATCTTAGGCGCCTCACGTGTGGGAATGCGTTCTGTCTGGATTAACCGAGAGGACAAACTACCAAGTGAAGAAGTTGTCCCGACTTATGAAATTGATCATTTAGAAAAGTTATATCCGGTTCTTGAAGAGTTGCACAAGGAGCAGGTTGTACAATAAGTAAGTTATTTACTTTTAAGTATATATTTACTTATATATCCAAGTATATTCTATCGTTTGGTTTCGCCAGTTTTCGCTATCTGTACATTTATATTTTAATGCGGAAAAAAATAGTTGCTAGTTAGAAATCATTGTAGGTCCTATGAAAGTTATAGTTGAGGTGGAGAAAATGTCTTTTAAGGTTTTCATTCAATTGGTTTTAGCTTCAATACTTTTGATATTTTCTACTGGGGCAGCATGGTATGAAGGTAGCGCACTAATAGAGCATTCATGGGAATGGAAACATACCGCTATTTTTTCTGGATTAGTGAATGGACAAGTGGAGAACGCAAGCGAAATACTCCCGATTGACTATTTTATCTATGCCGCTAAGTTTGCACATGTATTTCCTTTGCTAATGTTGTTAAGTGTTACATATCTCATACTCATTATGGGGTATGTTTTACTCAAACGTAACCATAAGATGTTCACATATTTCCTAGCTTCTGTTGGCATTTTATTCTTGATGTTAAGTGGTTTCGTGTCTAATTCCCCAACTAACGGTTTGATAATTATATCCACTAGTCTTTTGGTTATCGGTATTTTATTACTGGTTATTCCGTTGGTTAGACTCGTTAATATTAAGGTTAAAGAAATTCATTAATTCTATTTATGTTGAAATAAAGAAACCTATAGAATCCGCTGCGGCGCTTTATGGATGCCTCCCGCGATATACTAGCCAGAAACCACTGCCGATCTTATCGCTTCGGCTACCACTAGAAAGGGGCCAACGTTGGTTATTTCTTAAACAATGGAGGTTGTTAATTATTTGTTTGTTTGCTAGCTAAACCGAGATGGTGAAATCAAATGGTTTTCAATCCTTCTGAGATGAATTAAAATATTGGTTTTTAGTTCTGAACAAAATGGAATGGAATACCTTGCGGGCATAGTAAATGAAAAAAATATCAAGTTTATCGAATCCAAAATGCCTGAAAGGGCGCCTTTTAATAGAAATAAGTAATCTACAGTGGATGGCATTTTTATTAACTAGATTGGTTAGTTTTTAGGGGATAACTGAAATCATCGATAAGCTATTAAAATAGGGGGTAAGACATTCAAAAGCATCTTAAAATGATGGAGGTTTTTAGACAATGAAGTTCTTTTTGAAGCTAAATACAGTCAGCGCGATATATGCCTTTTCTTTGTTTATTTCCATTGAACTTCAAGTCAATTTCTATCGGATTTGGCGGCTAACTGGATGGCAAGTGAATACAATAGAAATAGTAATTGGTGCTATTCATTTTGTTGGATTTTTTTTAACACTATTTTTGTTCTACTTTTTTATTAGCAACTGGTTGGAAGGTAGAAAAGCGAGCTACTGGACGGTCATTCTTTGGTTTCCCTATTTAATTCTCTTTATCGCTATCTTTGCAATTCTATTTCCTATTACTTATCCGGGAGATAAACCTGCTCCTGTTTCTGGACTTATTATTATTGCACAACTAATTAGTTATCCAATTTATCTATTTTTTATTAATTTCATTGGCAGGGAACTAGGTACTGGTATAGATGAAAAAAGGACTTAGTAATTTTGAGGGTTTGAAACTTTATTTGTTCAATCCCTATTTCTAAAAAAGAAGAATGGATAGAGTCATCAGATTTTGTCTGATGACTCTATCCATTTGTTTAGTGACTATATATTCGGCACAATTTATTCGGAATTGACTAGGCGGTATATTTCACAAGTATAACGAACAAATCTAGCGTAAGGCCATCACCAAGCGACAAAGCGGTGTTGGAAGAACACCCCATTTGTTAAGTGCCGACTATATAAATATTGAAAGAAATTAGAACTGCACTTACAAATCAATTGCAATAACATCAAAGATATCTTCAAGCTCTTTCAAACGCTCAACGTTGGCCTTCTCAACATGATTATCAACAGACAGCATCATGATTGCATTGCCGCCAACAGTGGAGCGGCCAACTTGCATCGTTGCGATATTGATGTTTTCGATTGCTAGTAATGTTCCAACTCGCCCAATCGCACCCGGTTGGTCTTTATGTTTAATGAACAGTAAATGGCCATCAGGTTTTACGTCGACAAGGTTATCATCGACTTTGACAATACGTGCACCCAAACCGTTCAGTAAAGTTCCAGCAACACGTCTTAATCCTTTTGTTGTCGATATTTCAACAGTCACTAAATTGGAAAAACCTTTTGATGTAGATGTTTTATTTTCATTAACCTTAATGCCGATACGGTCCGCCAAAAACTTAGCGTTAACATCATTGACATGGTTTCCAAGATTGCGTTTCAATAGGCCTTTCAGTGTGTTACGTGTTAAAGGACGGACATCAGATTCCGCAAGTTGGCCTGAATAATAAATATTTACTTCCTCGATAACGCCCTCTGCTAAATTGGATAGGAATACACCTAACTTTTCTACTAAGTCAAAGAACGGCTCAACTTTAGCTAGCGCTTCTTTTGAGACAGAAGGAAGATTAACTGGGTTTTGCACCGCACCGCCGTTTAAGAAAGTGACAACATCTCGGCTAACATCAATTGCAACGCTTTCTTGCGCTTCAATTGTACTTGCACCTAAGTGTGGAGTCGCGATAACTTCAGGAAGTGTCAAAAGTTTATGCCCAACAAATGGTTCTGTTTCAAAAACATCGAGTGCGGCTCCAGCGACTTTCTTCGATACAATTGCATCATATAATGCATCTTCGTCGATAATACCGCCTCGTGCACAGTTAATGATTTGAACGCCATCTTTCATCAAATTAAAGGCTTCTTTATTGATCATATGTCGTGTTTCCTTCAACAGTGGGGTATGGACAGTAATAAAGTCTGCTGCTCTCAGTACTTCTTCAACAGTTCCTGCAGTAATACCCATTTTCTTCGCTTTTTCTTCTGTTAGGAAAGGATCATAGGCAATGACATTCATTCGTTGTCCTTTTGCTCTTGCCGCAACTTCCGCACCGATACGACCAAGACCTACTACACCAAGTGTTTTATTTTTTAATTCAACGCCAATGAATGATTTGCGGTCCCATTGCTGATTTTTCAATGAATTGAATGCTTGTGGAATTTTGCGTGCAAGGGACATCAGCATAGCAATTGTATGTTCTGCAGCGGAGTTCGTGTTGCCATCCGGAGCATTGACAACGATAATTCCGTATTCAGTCGCAGCGTCTAAATCGATATTGTCGACACCGACACCAGCACGTCCAATGATTTTTAGCTTCGTTGCTTTTTCAATAATTTCGCGTGTTACTTGTGTTTGACTGCGAACAAGCAAGGCATCGAAGTCGTGGATTTTCTCGGCTAATTCAGCGGGTGTGCAAGTAGTGTCAACGACGATATTCAAGCCCTCTGCTTGTCTTAATGGGAAAATACCATCTTCACTTAATGGGTCGCTTATTAGTATATTAAAAGTCAATTAGACCAACACTCCTTTGTTTAAGTAGACTTGTTGTGCAGCTGCAGTGCCTTTTCCTAATTCAATTTCTTTGCCGATTTTGAGTAAGCCGATTTCCATCGCACTAATCGTTTGAAGGACATCTACCGGGGAACAGTATCCCATATGGCCTATGCGGAATATTTTGCCGCTTAAATGCTGTTGACCGCCTGCTACTATTAAGCCGAACTCTTGTTTAATCACTTTTCTAAACGCTTCTGCATCGAAATCTTCCGGTTTTACCGCTGTGACCGTAGGAGAGGCATCTTTATCACTTGTTAATAAAGGAATTCCTAATGCTTGGAAAGCGGCGCGCGTCATCTTCATCATCAAAATATGGCGTGCATTTACTTGTTCGACTCCTTCTTTATCGATCAGCTGAAGAACTTGTTCCAAGCCGAATAACAATGATAGTGCGGGTGTGAAAGGGGTTGTATCTTTTAACAAGTTATCGCGATATCGTATTAAATCCATATAGTAGCGGGGGTGTGGATTATTCTCGATGATCGTCCATGCGCGTTCACTCGCTGCGATGAAAGCTAGTCCTGCTGGTAGCATAAATGCTTTTTGAGAACCAGTCACTAGGACATCGATTCCCCAATCATCCATTTTCGTCTCAACACCACCAACACAGGAAACGCCATCGACGACGATTAAAGCATCTGACACTTCACGAACTGCTTGTGCTAACTCTTTTATAGGATTCAATACACCTGTTGAAGTCTCGCAATATGTAGAAAAAACAGCTTTAATTTCCAGGTGATTTTGTACATAACGTTTAATCTCTTGGGGATTTAATGCTTGTCCCCATTCGACATTTAAGCAGTGAACTGTGATATTGTAAGCTTCACAAATTTTTGAAAAACGCTCCCCGAATGCACCCGTTACAATGATTAATACCTCATCGCCAGGATTCACAATATTTACAACTGCGGCTTCCAAACCAGCTGTTCCGCTACCTGTTAAAATAGCGACGTCTTGTGTCGTACCGAAAATCCGTTGCAGACCCGGCGCTATATTTCTAAGCATATTCGATGTCTCTTGTCCTCGGTGGCCAATCATTGGTTGGCTCATCGCTCGTTGTACACTCGGCGGGATGGGGCTCGGTCCCGGGATTCTTAGTAGCATTTGATCTTGTAACATTTTCATTCTCCTCTCAATTTTTGGGATAAAAAAAAGCCTTCCTCCCCTTACAAATAAATGTAAGGGGCGAAAAGCTGAAATACTCACGCGGTACCACCCTTTTTACTGTCAGAAAAAATAGACAGTCTTGGTTAGCATGCTTAACGCGCATGTGACGGATAAACCTACTAAACGTTTCAGTTTATCTATTCCGGAGTGCTACTTTACTGCGAAATCACTGATTTGCACCATCCATCAGCTCTCTTGAGATTTCAGTAGATAAAGTGTGTCTCCATCAAAATAGTTAGATTTATTATGGAATTAGAACTAATCATATCAAATGAAAAACGAATGTCAAGCACCATTTTACTTGAAAACACGTTTTAATAAGACCAATTGCTAGAGGAATCTGGCTAGGAACGGTATTCTTTCATAAGAGTACAAAATAAGGAGTGAGTAGATTTGGTTACTGATAAAATAAAAAAGTTCAATTCGATTCCTCTTTCCGTATTGGACCTTTCTCCAATAAATGAAGGTAGCAATGCAACGCAATCCTTCAAAAATAGTGCGGAATTGGCACAACATGTTGAGGAATTGGGATTCAATCGCTATTGGCTTGCTGAACATCACAACATGCCGGGCATTGGAAGTTCTGCAACGTCAGTACTCATCGGTCATATTGCCGGTGCGACAAAACGGATCCGCGTCGGTTCGGGCGGTATTATGTTACCGAACCATGCCCCACTTGTTATTGCTGAGCAGTTCGGTACACTCGAATCAATCTATCCAGGACGAATCGATTTGGGCCTTGGACGTGCGCCAGGTTCTGACCAAGCCACTGCTTATGCACTGCGTCGCACATTACAAAGCACTGGGGACGATTTCCCAGAACAATTAGCTGAACTTCAAGCTTATTTTGAAACCGATAGATCTGCTCGTGTTCGCGCTTTTCCAGGTGAAGGACTTGATATACCTATCTGGCTTCTCGGTTCGAGCGGCTTTAGTGCACAACTTGCAGCAGCAAAAGGCATGCCATTTTCTTTCGCAAGTCATTTTGCACCGGCCTATACTTTACAAGCATTACAGTTGTACCATCAAAACTTTAAGCCATCCAAGTTTTTGAAGGAACCATATGCAATGCTTGGTATCAATGTTATCGCAGCGGAGACGGACGAAAAAGCGCAATGGTTGGCGACTTCACAGCAACTTCAATTCCTTGGTATCACTACGGGGATGCCGTCACAACTAAAACCGCCAGTCGACAATATCGATGAGTTTTGGTCACCACAACAACGAGCGTCTATTAAGCAAACACTGGATCCTCGTACAACAATTGTTGGCAGTCCTGAAACTGTTAAACGCAAGCTCGAAAGTTTCATTCAAGAAACAAGGGCGAACGAATTAATTATCAATACGCAAGTATACAGTCATGAAGAACGCTTGCGCTCTTATGACATTATTGCAGGTATGATGGATTAACTAAATAAAAGTCGCGACCTTTAATTAGGTTAGCGGCTTTTTGTTTGGAATAATCACTTAATTTAGTTGTCAATATGGTAAAATATAGACGATAGATATTTGTAGGGGGTTATGAGGTGGGCAATATGACAAAGACGGAAACGATTGTTGAAAACTATCATGGTACTGATGTTGCAGATCCTTTTCGCTGGCTCGAAAAGCCGGAAACTTTAGAGGTGAGGACTTGGATTGACGAGAAAAATGAAGCGACGCAAAATTACCTAGCAGCGTATCCAAAACGGGAAGAAGTTAGAGAGAAATTAACAAAATCCTGGAATTATCCGAAATACTCTGTTCCACAAAAAGAAGGGGACTATTACTATATTCATAAAAATAATGGACTACAAAACCAAGCCATTTTTTATCGTACAACAGATTTAGCGTTGGATGAGTTCGAGGTCATTATCGATCCAAATACGTTGAATGAAGAAGGTACGGCAGCGATAACGAATCTTGCATTCACAAAAGATGGGAATCGTTTGGCTTATGGCGTTTCATTGAATGGAAGTGATTGGCAGGAAATTCGAATCCGTAATTTACAGACGGGCAAAGACGAGTCTGACGTTATCAAATGGTGTAAGTTCAGCAGTATTGCATGGAATGAAGAGGGAAGCGGGTTTTATTATAATCGATTCCCTGAACCCGGGACGGTAGATTCCGAAGATGAGAGTAACTATAATCGCGTTTATTGGCACACGGTTGGCACAGTCCAAGAAGAGGACATTTTAACGTACGAAGACAATGAGAATAAAGAGTTATCTTTTAATCCAATGCTCTCTGATGATTATCGTTATTTGATTTTATCAGTATGGAAAGGAACAGAAAATAAAAGTCGTATCTATTATCGTGATGAACAAGCTGATGCGGGATTTGTTCATTTATTGGCAGACGATGACGGCGAATATACGTTTATCGGAAATGAAGGAAAGCTCTTTTACTTTATAACAAATTACGATGCTCCTAAGGAGAAAATCATTGCTGTTCATCTGGATAAACCGGAGAAAGAGCATTGGGTTGATATTATTTCTGAACAGGAAGACGTCCTTACATTCGCAAAAATCATTAATGAGCAGTTTGTCGTTTGCTATTTGCATAATGCCCATTACAAACTAAGTATTTATGATTTGGAAGGACAGTTACAAAAAGAAGTGTCTCTTCCTAATTACATTTCATTGTCTGGCGTGACCGGTAAGAAAACAGCTTCAACGATGTTCATAGGATACACTTCTTACTTGGTGCCGACGACCATTGCACGCTATGATTTTGAAAAGGATGAATTGGACACTGTATTTAATACGTCCGAGTTATTTGAAGCGGAAGGTTTTGAGACCACTCAAGTGTTTTATCCATCCAAAGACGGTACGCGTATTCCGATGTTCCTAACACATCGAAAAGGGTTGGAATTGACGGGTGATAATCCGGTCTTGTTGAATGGCTATGGTGGTTTTAATGTTAGCTTGACTCCAGCTTTTTCTCCATCACAGCGTATGTGGATTGAGGCGGGCGGTGTGTTTGCGGTCGCGAATTTACGTGGTGGTGGGGAATTCGGTGAGGAATGGTACAAAGCGGGGACTTTGGGGCATAAGCAGAATGTCTTTGACGACTTCATTGCCGCGGCAGAGTGGTTGATTGAACAAAACTATACAAGTAGCAAGAAACTTGCCATTATGGGAGGGAGTAACGGGGGATTGCTCGTTGCGACATGCATTTCTCAGCGGCCAGATCTTTATGGGGCGGCACTGTGTCTTGTTCCTGTCACTGATATGTTACGTTATCATAAATTTACTGTGGGACGCTATTGGGTGACAGATTACGGAAATGCTGAAACAAACCCGGAACATTTCGAGTTCATGTACAAGTATTCTCCGCTTCATAATGTCAAAAAAGGAATCGAGTATCCACCGACACTTGTGACGACAGCTGATACGGATGACCGTGTCGTCCCTTGGCACGCGACGAAATTTGCGGCGACATTGCAGGCGGTGCAACAAGGAAGTAACCCAATTCTTCTGCGGGTGGAAAAGAATGCTGGTCATGGATTGGGTAAACCCACAGTTAAAATCATTGAAGAACAGACGGATATGTATTCGTTCTTGTTTAAAACATTGGAGATTGAGATTTGATTTAGATACGAGTCGAAATAATTATAACTGATTCTTTTGTTGTAGAAACTACAGAACTATTCGGAATAGCGGGTGGGTCTTAGTTTGGTTGGTATATAGGCACGCCTATGATTTCATCATTTACTTTTTGGTGGCGGACTTTAATGTTGGATTAATATATGAAAATGTTAGTACTCTTTTTGTTCAGCTAACGAGTTTAGTTGAATTATTAAACGTATTCAAAAAAGAAAGCATCGGTACTATAACTAACGGGTTCGGTTGTTGTGGAGAAAACATTAAACAGCGGTCTAATTGGGGACACAATTCACATATGAATTGGCGTCTCCTTTTTTGTTGTCATATCAATGCTTTAACGGGTTTAACAAATGAAATGGCACGTCAATTCACACACAAATTGAAACTACCGCATAAATTTATGCGATGCCGTTAAAACCAGGGCAAAAGGGTTTCGAATTGATGTGCTAAAAGTAATTCGTAACACTTATTTCTAGTAGGATATTGGAGTTTTTACGTTAACCTATATAGATTGTGAAATAATTGAAATTATTCTTTATTCGACAAACTGACCAATAGTTGAATTAGTGGCGCAACTTTTACAAAAAGAAATCGTTTAAGTTAATAATGAAGAATTTATTAGTTTTGGGAGTGAGGGGAAAATCAGTATGACAAAGAAAAAAATGCTGATAATAGCTGTCATAATACTGTTCGCCGTTCTATTAGTAAAAGTAATTAAAAAAGAATTACGGGAAGCGAATGAAACCCTGTTGAAACAGGAAGTGCTGAGCATTAAAGAATCCGCAGAGTCGGTGAATTTATCTGACGTGACTCCATTCGAATGGGATCTCGTGTATTCGTTTGACCCATATACATCCAAAGATGCCATCTATGAAACCGTCGGCTATAAGTGGGGCAGAATCAGTGAAACAGTAAGTGAAGGTATGAATCAATTGGTTTTCATGAAGGATGGAAAAGTGGTTTGTTATGTATATGGATACCCTGCGAATAATGGATACGGCATTTATTTCATGGACGACAGTTCTACCGAATCAACACCTGCCTCTCTGCTCAGTGCACAAGACGATTTAACTTTTCAGGTTGATAGAAGAGTTGGTTATATCTATTTAATGAAAAATTAATGAGAACCAATTACTTAATTATCGAGTGCTTTAGTATAATAAGGATGGTAAAATACACGTCAAAAAAAGGCTCAGAAATCTAAGCCCTTATTACTTGCCATTTGTATTGTCAATTTGCTGTTGAAACTAATGCTGATTAGTATGTTATTTACATTGCAAATAGCACTTTTCTCCCCGTCAACCGAACCCGTTATACTATAACCGATGCTTTTTACTTGCTTCACTTTTGCTTGTCTTGCCTTTCCCAAATTCTGAGCGAAGGATACGGATCAAAAGCCCATTCTGTTCGTCCATTATATTTGTACATCCCGTAGTGGAGATGTGGAGGGAATCGGCCGGATGTCCCTGCTTTTCCATAACCTGAGCTGCCCACTGAACCAATTATGGTCCTTGGTTCAACGATGTCTCCTTCTTTCAAATCTTTATTGAAATAAGCTAAATGGGCAAAATAATGGTACGTATTATGGGCATCGCGAATGCCGACCCGCCAACCGCCAAAGTCATTCCACCCCATTATTTCGATAACTCCGTAAGATGTGGCTCGAACTGGGGTACCATATCCAGCGAATAAATCGGTTCCCTCATGAATCCTTCTGCCACCCCATCCTCTGCTTGCCCCCCAGGTTCCACGATAACTGTAATTGTAATTGGTTGGGACAGGAAAGGCATGTTCATCCAAGTCCAATGTTTCAAAGTGTTTATATAGTTTTGCGATAGCAATAATTTGTTTAACCGTGTCTTCGCGCTGATAATAGTCCAATAAAGCCAATTTAAAATCTTCTTCAGCTTGCCCGTATCCGCTTAAATAAGTTGCCATTGTATAAAGGACGTCTTCTGCATCATTTATATTGGCTTTCCCATCTTCATTGCCATCAAGCCCATTTCCATCTGAATAGGTTATCGATTCAAGAGAAGTATCTTTTTTATCGGGGTTAAGTGGGCCTGTCCAATAATCGTCTGAAAACTGAATGGCAACGGTCCCTTCTTTCTTCGGAATATCATTTCGAACTTGTTGGATGTTGCGTTCAAATTGATCAACTGCCGCTAAATAATACCAGGGAACAGTAACGTTTTCAAACTGTAAATATAGACGCATTCGTTCTTCTAGAATCATTTCTTGAGTAGGCTCTTCTTTTGCTGAAACCACCGTTAAAAATAGCAATGACAATGCGAGTACATACATTGGTAAGACAAACCAGTGACGCACGAAAAAACCTCCTTTTATTCCATTTATATAGAATTCCCCAAATGGATTTATTCATGAGTGCATTTTTCAGGAAAACAATTCAAAATCGAATTTTAACTTACTTGATAACTGTGAGCCATATGTAGCTTAAAGGTGAAAAATTATGTATACAAATGTTTTTCATTCACATAATACAGTTGAAAGCCATTACACAAGTGGAGAGAAAAGGAGAGATGAATTGGGTATTTTAAGTGGTAATCCAAAAGAAGAACCGTTGCATTACGGAGAAGTACTCGGATCGTGGTCATTTGTTGGGGCGAATAATGGGTTAATCAGTGCTTATGAAGCATTTGTTAATCATGCAGGTGACGATGACCTCATTGAACTTTTAAAAGAAGCAATAAAAACGATGAAATCGGAAAACAAACAACTTGAAAATATCTTAAAAGAGAATGGAATTGCATTGCCTCCTTCGTTGCCAGAGCGACCGAAAGCGAAAGCGGAAGATATTCCGGTCGGTGCAAGATTTATGGATCCTGAAATCAGCGGAGCCATCTCGATTAACGTTGGACAAGCTCTCGTGTCTTGTAGCCTAGTGCTAGGACAATGCTTGCGAGAAGACCTTGCGATGATGTTCGGGAAATTCCATGCTGATAAAATGTTATTTGGTTTAAAATTATTGAGAATGAATAAAGACAAAGGGTGGATCATTCCGCCGCCGCTTCATAAGGATTCTCCTAGCCATTAACTTAATGAAAAGGATCTTGTCATTAAGTTGACGAGGTCCTTTTCATATTGCACCATGAAAGTCGAGTATGGTGAGCTCGCTTCGGATTCGATCTATAAACGAATTGGTTTTGTTGATATTGGGAAATGGTGCATGTAGAGTATTAAATAAGTGAATGGCGTAGGTTATATATGATTAAAATTAACAGAAGATATTAAATAGTGTCTTTGTTAATGTTATAATCAATTCGTGTTAGTTAACAAAAAAATAGGAGTGAATCAAATGGAAAAACTACAATCAATGGAACAATTCGACAAACTGAAAAATGAGGAGAGAACAATGTTCATGTTTTCTGCAGATTGGTGCTCTGACTGCCGAGTAATTGAGCCGTTATTACCTGGAATCGAAGCAGATTACCCAGAATATAGTTTCATCCTTGTTGACCGTGATGAGTTTATAGATCTATGTGGAGACCTTGATATTTTTGGAATCCCGAGTTTTATCGCGTTCCATAGTGGTGTTGAAGCGGGTCGCTTTGTTAGTAAAGACCGCAAATCTCAAACGGAAATTGAAGAATTTATTAACAGTCTTTCTGCTTAATTGAAGAGGAGCGCTGCGCGATGAAATATAATGTCATTGTTGTTGGTGCTGGTTTGGCAGGATTAGTTGTGACTTCAGAACATACAATTGTCGGTAGGAAAGTGCTACTGCTCGATCAGGAATCGAAAGCCTCTCTTGGCGGACAAGCTTGTTAGAGTAGCAGCCCCATATAAACTGCATAATTCACCAAAAAGACCGTTGATTGCGTTGTGTTTACATATTGACAATCGAAAGACACTTGGTGGGCTACAAACTGATTTAGTAACCTGACGGGGAATTCGATTTCGGGTCTTTATGTCGCAGGTGAAATTTCAGGATTTTGCGGTGCTCATGGTCAATCCTTGGGGGCTGTATTTTTTCCGGAAGACAGGCGGGAAGGGCATGTGCAGACTATACGCGTGCGTATGAATATACTAGTTATAAGGGGGATAAGTGGATGAAACCAGTTATTGGTATAACGACAGATGTTGGGGAAGACGGGAAAAGTATATTAAAAAACACATATGTGCAAGCCGTTATTCGGGCTGGTGGATTGCCGATGATTGTTCCGGTTGGGGTAGAGGAGGACGTTGCTCAACTGGTCGCAATGCTTGATGGTATTCTATTGTCTGGGGGAAGTGACATCAATCCGATGTTGTTTAATGAGGAGCCACATGCACATCTCGGAGAAGTTTCGCCAAGCAGGGATTCAATTGAGCTTGAACTTACGCGTAGGATGCTAGAAACGGGCAAACCGATTCTAGGTATTTGTAGAGGACTTCAAGTGCTGAACGTTGCTGTTGGTGGAACGGTGTATCAAGATCTTCATAAACAAAACGACGGACCAATTCTCCAGCATATGCAAAAGGCACCCAACACGCATCTTTCCCATTATGTTCAAGTGGAAAAAGGAAGTTTGCTTGAATCGATTGCGGGGAGTGAACGCATTCAGGTGAATTCGTTTCATCATCAATCGTTAAAGGATGTACCGCCATTTTTCAAAGTTACCGGTGTGGCGAGCGATGGAATTATAGAGGCAATTGAAAGTACGGACAAACAATTCGTATTCGGCGTTCAATGGCATCCCGAAGCATTGTCGGTAACTGGAGATGCTATTTCCTTACGGATATTTGAAAGATTTATAAGTGCGTGTGCTAACTAGTGTGAATAAAGTAAGGACAATGTTGTTATGGATGGAAACAATCTTCTCATAGATGATAACAGCGTTTATTCGAAAGAAGACAACTCTGATGGAAATTCGATTGAATAGAAAAAGCTGAGCTAAATGCGCTCAGCTTTTTCTATTCAAATAAATCATCATTTTTTCTGGATAATCCGTGAAAATACCGGTAATACCAACTTTGTTCAGTGTTTCTACATACTTTTCTTCATTAACTGTGAAAACACGAACAGCGACTCCGTCTTCTACCACATTTCTCATAGATGGACGGACAGCTGATGGTAATGAAATATGGAGTGCATCAGCAGGAATATTTCGTAAATAATTGAGTGGATCGACTAACACTTCCATGAACAAAGCGGCAGTTTCGATGTTTGGTGCAATTTTTTTTACTGTCTGAACTGCTTCGTGATCAAATGATGAAATAACGGTACGTGCATCGAGCTTCATTTTCTGAACCATTGCAACAGCTTTCTCCGCCATCCCCTCGTAAGGAAAAATATCCGATTTTAGTTCGATATTCAGATGGTGGGAAGTCTCGGAAAAAATTTCGAGCACTTCTTGTAATAACGGAATGGTTTCATCTTGAAATTCATCAGAAAACCAGCTACCAAAATCAAATGCCTTTAACTCTGCAAGTGTCATATCTTTTACGAAACCTGTGCTGTCGGATGTTCTAGCTATTGTTTCATCATGAATGACAACCAGCTCACCGTCTTTCGTCAAATGAACGTCGAATTCTACTCCGTAAATGGGAAGACGGGCAGCTTCACGGAACGCTGCGAGTGTATTTTCTGGATGTGTTCCTGATGAACCGCGATGTGCGTAAATATTCAAATCAAAACCACCTTCCTTTTCCTGTAATTGTAATACGGGATTTACATCAACACAATTTTAACTCAACAAAGAAATGAAATTGGAAAAGGGATGCCCTCGATTGAGGACATCCCTTTGTATTGTCAGGTAACACTATATTTTTGAATTTAATTTTTCATCCCGATATTTCGGGGAATAATTTCCATAGAAAGGATAAGCTTTCAGAGCCGCGGTCATTGTTCCACTGGGTGCTTTCTAACTTAAGCAACATAAACCCTGCCTACTTTTATGTCCTTGCGACCCTTTAGTCGCGCCAGTGTGAATAAGTATTCTCAAAAACAGTACGTAGAATGCCAGATATTCAAATCTTAGCATTACCTTTTTGTTAATGAAGAAATCATACCATGTAGCTGCGGAAGTGTCAAGGAATTGGGAAACTTATTGCCATTCATCCATTTGCTCTTCTTCCGCAATCACTTGTAAGTCGTCTGCAGAAATTGTTAGAACTTGATAGTCGGAGCGTTCCGCATGCTTTTCGGCAGACTTTTTAACGAATCTGGGAGATCCATCATTTTCCTCATCGTAGACAATGAGCATTCCATCAGAATTGCGCATAAAAAACTTATCTTTTTCAATAAATTGCCAAGGAGCTTCATAGGGTCTTTTCGTAAGACTTGTATGATAATCG
The DNA here is from genome assembly GCF_008369195.1 of Sporosarcina sp. ANT_H38. GTDB lineage: Bacteria > Bacillota > Bacilli > Bacillales_A > Planococcaceae > Sporosarcina. The sequence continues at coordinate 182,478 of NZ_VOBC01000001.1, forward strand.
GCCCTTGTGATAATTGAATGATACTTTTCCTTTTTCATATCGTTCCAATTTTTCTCTTGGTCTGTGAAAGGAGTAATAATGGCATATTTCAAATCCGTATATTCTTTTTTTAGGTCAATCACTACCTCTGCCGCCCATGTTTCAATTCCTAGTTGGCCGCTTGTAATTACCCACTCCAACCCGTCATCCAGTAAGGCTACGAGCCGTTTTTCTAATGCTTTTTTTATAAATCGGACGCCTGGATGCTTGTCGTCAAAAATGCCGAGTTCATGGGGTTTATAACCCGTGACCACCAATCGTTTGAGAATGATGTCCGCCCCCTTCGAATTTATAATGAAAAAACTAGCTTCCAATGGAAACTAGTTTTGTTAAAATTATTAAAATAACAGCCGCCTTTGCCGTATGGTCTTAGAAAGTTTTAAACCACCACTTCTCAAAGTGGGGTTTGCATTGTATTTAATTATCAAAGACTATAAAGAAACGTGATATTAGCGCCTTTTCAAGTTCCTCTTCGCCTTACTTTAAAACCATTTCTAATGGTTTTACAACAATTTTTACAACAGATTTACAACAATCATCATTCTGTTGGAGGTCTTGGCTGGAATATACTCTCCATCTTGTCGCCAGCCGACCTGTTTGCAGACTCGAATACATGACCGTAGGTATTCATTGTAACAGAAATGTCAGAGTGCCCCAAGCGTTTAGAAATGACTTTGGCGTGTTCGCCTTGCGCTATTAATATACTTGCAGGGGGGTGATTGGTTGGCTTTTTTGTGAGAACTGGGGCTCAAAGCTCAAATCTGAAAGGATGATGAAAATGACAGCAATTCCAAAACCACCAAAATCAAAGGTTGTGGCAGGTCCGAAACTAACAGAGACTGATTTTCTCGAGTTAGGCGAGAGAATCGGTGAATCAAAAGAATTCGGCGTAGAGGTAGAGGTTACGATATAAGCTCAAAAACGCTATGAGTCAGTTACGGGCGTCGTTAAAGAAGTTGAAGGTCAACAAGGTAAATTGACTATGCAAGTTGGTTACGACAATATAAAAGTCAACATGAATAATATTGTGAGTGTGAAATGAGATGTTAGAAAGTATTCGTGATCGAGGAACAAAAAAGTGGACGGCTATGATGCTCTCGGAACACGTCAGAGAACTGCGTATATGGAAAGACAAAGATAATTACGAAGAACGTCCGCTACTTGATGATTTTGATTTGCAAGCTATCCAGTATGAAATAGAAGTGGCATATAAAAGGAAATGCCTAACATTCGTGAAGTCGTGGGAAAATGGAAAAATTATTTTACACAGCGGAGTAATAAAAGAAATTGATGTGGAGTCAATGTGTATTACAATCTATGGCCCTTTTGGAAAGGATCGCATACTAGTTAAAGATATAATCGGAGTTCGGTGTGAGGAATAAACAGGGAAAGGCGATCGCTCCGTAATGGAAGGGTCGCCTTTTCAATCTGATAACTTTCGACAGGATCAGATTGACTCTAATTTAGAACATGACTCATACATAAAATATAAAATATAAAGTAATTTGTCAACATTTAAAAATCTCCCGTTCCAAGTCGCTATTTTCTAGTATAACGGGTTTTTAAACAGAAAAAACCCCGAATGGGTCACTTTTTTTAAGTGTCCACTATTCGGGGCTCAGTTCAATGAGAAGGTCGCTTTAATATTTACTATATTTTCTTTTCTAGTTCTGCAATTCGTTATTATTTTTTACTTCTTTTTGATTGTATAAGAAAATTGCTGCTAAAAAAACCATAGCTACGTTAATTACAATGGCAACTATATTTAAAAAGTCATTTGTATTCATAAATACAATAATCAATGATGTTACTGCTACAAATAATGGAATTACCTTATTTGTGTTTGTGACTAGTTGTTGCTTGTGAAAATGTCTTAGTATGAAATAAATACCTATTAAGATTGGTGCAGTAAGGAGTACTCCTAAATACCCCCATGCATCTTCAATAAACCAAGGGAAAAAGCGCATACGTGAAGTAAAGATAAAAAGATTCAGTATGATAGTTCCTACTAATAGACTGTTTAATATAATGACTTTCTTGTTTTTCTCCATTTTAGTTACTCCTTAAAATTTATTTACTCATTAGTTAATTCGTGAAAACGATTCATGACTTCTTCTTTTTCTTCAAACGTGCTATACCAATGATAATCACTATCATCTAAAACACGAAAATGCTTACTAACCACATTGTGTTGTACTCGAAACCTTCCTTTTTTCGCAATCTCATTCCAAAATATTATTCCACCTAATGTTTTTTCTTTTGGAGTATTCATACCATCGTGAGCTAGTGTTTCAATTACTTCAAAAGGTTCTTCCCCTAAAATATGTTTTAAGATTTGGCTATCCTTAAACAAAGCACAAACTACGACTGCATTCGTCCAACCAATGGATGTTCTTTCTTTTTCAACTTGAACTAGTGTCTTTTTAGAAATCCCCAGAACAGTACCCATTCTTTCTTGAGAATATCCTTTTTCAAGACGAATCAGTCGAACATTCTTAGAAATCAAATCAATTACAATTTCTTTATTCAAATAACATCCCTCCATAAATCGAAGTACACTAATCGTGTAATATTACACGATTAAGGACCGTTTATAAATAGAAAATATAGTGAGGAATATTTACATTAAAACTATAATAAACAGTCAAGTTGAAGCTCATAAAATATGGGCGGACAAAAACAAAGAGTATAGTAACTATTTTAAGTATCGATCTACAGCTCGTAGTTTCATTAGAAATAAGACTATGCTGTCAGAACATCTTGTGGAGCTTAGAAAATGGTTGAAGGAAGATAATTACGAAAAACGCTGATATATACCTATTGATACTTTTTTAAAAATACGTTAATGTGAAATCAACTTCACATGAAGCAAACTTCACTTCGGGAGAATAAGTTAGTTAGGAGAGGTACATTTGAAAAATCTATTCATACAGCGACTTCTAGTATCAACCTTACTTATGGTATTGGGGATCATTAAAATAATTCTCGATACATCAGTAGGATTTAATTTTGCTTATGTCGTGTTATTCATAGGTGGAATAATTTTGTTATATTCAATAATTGCTTACTTTAAATCCCGTAATAACAAATTATTCGAAAAGGAAATGTCAAAGCAATATGACGAAAGAGATATTTTAATTGATGGAAAAGTTGCTCACTTTTCCTTGCATATTTTGTTATATGAAATTTTTATTATTATGTTTTTAACTAATTTTGTGGCAATCCAAACAAATATTGTGTTATTTATTGTTTTAATATCTTTAATAATTTGCGAATTTGGATCTAGAAAATACTATAATCATGTCCTTTAATAATGGAGGGATTTATGAGAAATAGAGTAAAAGAATTACGAGTGGAACATAGAATGACGCAACAAGAGTTAGCTGATAAAGTAAGTGTATCTTCAAGAACAATCATCTCATTAGAAAAACAAAAATATAATCCATCTTTAGTACTTGCATATAAAGTGGCTTCAGTTTTTAATCTATCAATTGAAGAAACATTTATTTTTGATGAGGATGACAAATAATACAATTCATAAAAATGCACATATAAAATAAACAACGGAGGAATGTAAATGCTTATTATATTACTTATTTTTGGGGTAGTTTTAACGGTTTGGGGTCTTTATCGTATGAGAACAGACGATGGTTTATTTGGGAAAAATCGAAAAACTAAAAACATATTCAATTTAATACTGATGGGACAAGCTTCAGGTTTAGGACAATTTTTGAGCGGAGTCTTATGTATGATAATATGGATTATCTCATTTTTTATTAAGTAGTAACACGAATGAAATCACATATGCAAACAGGGTCATTAGTGCAACAATAAAATAGTTAGTTGTTGTAGTAAATAGAATCATTTGTAGTACAAAAAGGGTAGATAGAGCATATATTTTATTTGCTCATCTATCCTTTCGTTTTATATACTGCTGGTCATTCAATAGAACCTAAAGATAGAAACAAGAGTGGCTATGCAATACCCTGAATATTGGAAATGGTATATGGACTGGTGGACGTTGATGCTATGCTCGAATTGGGTGATGTTAAGTTCAATGACTTGGTACAAATAAATGTTTATTGTTCAGCGTGTAAATCTAAAGATAAATTTGAACAGCACTTATGCTTATAATTTAAGAGACTGTAAAAACAGCCACCTTCTATTAAACAGAAGAGTGGCTGTTTTCGTTTATTTGTTGTTATATGTAAGGGGTTTGTTTGCTCGATAAGAATTTTTACAACAGTTTTACAACAACGCTATTTTTACAACAAAAAAGCACCACCCAATTAAGGATGATGCTTGATTGTAAACCATTGGTATATATGGCTTTGTAAAGCATAGCCGCCTTTGCCGTATGGTCTTAGAAAGTTTTAAACCACCACTTCTCAAAGTGGGTGTTCGCAGAAACAATCCTGTATGTCCCGGTTATCGAAAGAACTGGGTATGCCATTCCTGTTTCTAGGTAAAACTCCCGATTACAGATTAAAGGTTAAAACTTAATGGGTATACGCACAACGCAGCTTGTAAATATAGTGTACATCATCTGCTTCATATTTTCAAATGAAATTGTTGGAAACCTATTATGAAATTCTTTAATTGTTTCCGTGTCAGGTAACGCTACAACGTTTATAATAGTTAAGTAAAGAATTTAATTAAAAAAGGAGAATAAGTATGACAGGGAAGACACACATCTTAGGCGGTATTACTGCAAGTCTTGCCTATGCACAATTTACAAATCATGATCCGATTATCATGCTTGGGGCAGGGGTGATTGGCGCTTTGCTTCCTGATATTTGCCATAGTGGCAGTAAAGTTGGAAGGAAATTACCTCTGTTATCGAAACTGATTAATATGGTATTTGGACATCGTACATTTACGCACAGTTTATTGTTCCTAGTGATTGTTGCCACTTTATTGAATTCATTCGTTCCTAATGAAGCCTTGAAGGCAGGTTTTTTGGCTGGAATGGTAAGTCATTACGTATTAGATATGGCGACTAAAAACGGCATTAAACTGCTTTACCCATTGAGCATGACAGTTCGCTTTCCATTGACGACAAGAACTGGTGGCGCGGTAGAAAACATTGTGTTCAGTATTTTAGCGCTTTTATCATTCTATTTCGGCTATGAAGCGTTCAGTTTTTATCTTTAACTGAAGTTGGTTTTGAAAAAATTGATGTCATATCGCTCTTTTTGCTGGAATGGAAAGGGTGAAAGAGAGGAAGCATAAAAAATGGCAATACAAAAATTTAAAAAAACGGTCTTATTTGAATATATTCAAATCATATTTGGAGCTGCACTCGTCGGTTTAGCTTTCAATATTTTCCTGTTACCGTCTAGGCTAGCTGCAGGCGGAGTTTCTGGAATTAGTACGATACTCTATGAACTTTTCCAATTCAATCCGGCTTACGTACAGTGGCTCATTAATATTCCGCTATTAATACTTGGGGTCTTGCTAGTCGGCAAGGAATTCAGTATGAAAACGCTTGTTGGGACATTTTTTGTTCCATTCGTGATCTGGCTAACTACCGATATAAAGCTTGCAGTAGATAATCCACTATTAAGCGCGATTTACGGTGGGATTATGCTTGGTGTAGGTCTTGGAATTGTGTACAGAGCTAACGGCTCGACTGGTGGTACGGCTTTAATCGCTCAATTGGTTAAGAAATATACTGGCTTTTCGAGTGGTTTTTCACAGTTGCTAGTAGATGGACTCGTTGTCGTTACATCGGCGTTTGTATTCAACTTTGAACTTGCACTTTACGCAATGATAGCAATTTACGTTACGAGTAAGGTGATAGATTTTGTCCAGTTGCAAACGTCGCCGACCAAATTGGTACTCATCATTACTGATAAAGAAGAGCAAGTTCAAAAAATTATTAAAAATGATATTAATCGCGGATTAACGAAAATAAAAACAATTGGTGGGTATACCAATCAAGAGAAAACTATGATCCTATGTGTCGTCGAACAATCGGAGGCTGTTTACTTTAAGAAGCTTCTTCAAACAAAAGAACCAACTTCGTTTGTCATCTTCTTGAATGCTTCTGAAATACTTGGCCGAGGGTTTTCTAGAGCGCAATATGATGAAGAGAATATAAAATAAAATCGAAAAAAATGACCTGTATGCGAAATTTTCGCATACAGGTCATTTTTGTTTTTTATAAAGGTTTTCCTTTCGCATTTGTCGAAATAGACTGTATGTTGCAATCATTTGATTGATAGGAGGAATAGAAATGACGTACAAAGTGGAGCAAGTTGAGGATTTAAAGGCAATTGATATCTCTCATTTAGTGAAAGAAAGCGAAACGGAAGGGTACCGATTTTTAACACGACTAGTCAATGATTATGCGGATGGAACGAACACATTCAACAAACCTGGTGAAGCGCTGTTATCCGTTCAAAATGAAAACGGTGAGATAGTAGCAATCGGCGGAGTAAATCAATCACCTTTTTCTGAAGATACACAAGTTGCACGTTTGCGGAGGTTTTATGTTTTAGATGATGCAAGGCGGCAGGGTGTAGGATCCCTTTTATTAAAAGAAATTGTTGACCATTCACGTAATGCATTCAAAGAAGTAACAGTGAGGACTGAATCTTCAAAAGCAGATGCTTTTTATAGGGCCAACGGATTTGAATTGGATGACTCTGCTTCTGAGACGACTCATTTGATGAAGTTGCAATAGGAATAACCGGTAGGCTACTCAAGTAAAATCAATACCAGGTACAGAAATGATTCTAAATCATTTCTATACCTGGTTAACTTTCGTATTGTTTTTATTGGAAAATATAGTGCCGCTATGTCGCAAAAGAATTGAGGGATTTTATTGGAGAAATGGAAAACGATTAAGTCGGAGTATCACTACAAAACACCTTTTGGGAACTTAAGGAAAGATAAGTGTCAGCTTCCAAACGGGGCAATCATTGATGATTATTTTGTCCATGAGTATGAGGATTGGGTAAATGCAGTTGTACTCACCAAAGATAAACAGGTCGTATTCGTAGAACAATACCGTCATCCTGGTCAAGGATTTTATGTGGAAATTCCTGCTGGGAAAATTGAAGAAGGAGAGTCGCATGAGGAGGGGATTTTAAGGGAGTTACGAGAAGAGACGGGTTATATTTCGATGACGAAACCTATTAAACTAGGCGAGTTTATGGTGAATCCAGCTACTCAAACAAATAAGGTTGTCACCTTTCTAATTTTGGATGCTTATAAAGAATATGATCAGGAATTAGATGAAACAGAAGAAATAGAAGTGAAACTTATTCCTTTAGATGCAATAGAGGAGATGATTCGCAGCCAACAAATAACTCAACTTTTTTCAGTTAGTGCCTATTACTGGGCCAAAGATTTGTTGAATAATTCATTTGCCTTGCCCTCAGAAAAGAGGTGAGTATATGAAAAGTAACAATCATGCTCTAATCATTGGTGGGACGGGTATGCTTGCCGGAGTTTGTCTTCATCTTGCACGTGAAGGTTATTCTGTTTCTGTCATTGCGCGTACATTGTCGAAGTTTAAACGATTGAAAGTAGAAAGTCCGCCAAATTCTATATTTCCACTTATTGCTGATTATGATACAGATGATGTTTATGAAGAAATTAATAAAGTGATTCTAGAACGGGGTACGTTTGATCTTATTATTAGCTGGACGCCAAATTACAGTGTGCTTGAGCGTATTTGTGAGATGAATGATGGAGACAGACCGTTTCGTTTATTCCATGTGAAGGGAAGCCGACGATATTTCGAAGATGAGTCAATCCGGATTCCTAGCCTGTGTAGATACCGGAAAGTCTTTTTAGGATTTGTGATGGAAGATAGTGATTCACGCTGGCTTACACATGAAGAAATTGCGAGTGGAGTCATTAAACAAATCTTGAAAGATGATGAAGAGGGCATAATAGGTCAAATCCATCCCTATGAGCTACGGCCGAAATAGCTAGTTTGTACTTCGAAAATAATATGAAGTGAGGGAGTTAATACTGAAGAGGAAATACGGAAGCAGATATGATTGGAAGCGTGTGACGGAAAGGGTGTATACGGAGCTCTATATTGAGACGGATTCATCCTTCAAAGGATATGTAAGTTTGCTGCATATGAAAGAAGTGAGGGAGCCCCTCTATATGTCATATGAAGACAGGACTATTTGCATCGCGGATGACGGATATTACTGGATGCAACATTTCCCAGAAGGGCAGCACCATTCAATTACGACGGTGTTCAATTCATCAGGTGGACTTGTGCAATGGTATATCGATATATGTAATAGGATTGGTTATTCTACGGAGAATGGCCCGTGGATGGATGATTTATATTTAGATCTTATTGTATTACCAACCGGGAAAATCATTGAAAAGGATATTGATGAGTTGGAAATCGCCTTGAAAAACAAAGAAATTTCTACTAGTGAGTATGAATTAGCTTGGACTGAATTTGACAGACTTAAATTATTACTGGCGGATGGTTGTATGAAATTAGAGGAAATGACGAGACCCCATTTTGATTTGTTGTCCCGGTCTTTTGTTAACATTGAAAGGAGTGATTGAGATATTAATTCGAAAAGCAGAGGTAGAAGATGCAGAAGGAATTGCAAAAGTCCACGTGGATAGTTGGAGGACGACATACAAAGGAATTGTGCCGGAAACTTTTTTAGAAAACCTTTCCTACGAGCAGCGCGAACTGACTTGGAAAAGGGGGATAAAAGAGAATAACGTATACATAGCAGAAGATGAGAATGGTCAAGTCATAGGATTTTCTACAGGAGGAAAAGAACGCACCGGGAAATACGAGGCGTATACAGGGGAATTATATGCGATTTATATCTTGAAAGAGTACCAAGGAAAAGGGATTGGTCAATTACTCGTCCAGACTGTTGTGGAGGATTTAAAAGTTAAGAATTTGAACTCGATGCTTATATGGGCCATAGAAGAAAACCCAGCTTGCCGTTTCTATGAAATGTTAGGTGGAAAGAAGATGGACACTGAAGAAATCGAAATTGCTGGCAAGAAGTTGAGTGAAGTTGCATATGGATGGGGAGATATAACTAATTATTAATAGTTTTATAACTTTTTGTACATAACGAATGGAAGTCACTTAGGAATGGAATGTGAAAATGTGAAAATGTGAAAATGCGGAAGATGAAAAGGATTTTCAAGATAATTATTCTTTCAATTATCATTCTTTTTGTTGTCATCATTTCGGGCTCTTGGTTTTATCATTCGACTGTTATGAAAAAAGAAATTGCCTCAACTCCAGCGCCAGGAGTACTAGTTGACGTAAATGGTCATCAAATGCATGTTTACGCAGAAGGAGACGGAGAACAAACGATTGTATTCCTTTCGGGTGCTGGAACTAGTGCGCCAACGTTGGATTTTAAGCCACTTTGGTCTGAACTATCTCCTAAGTATACAATTGCGGTCGTGGAAAAAGCAGGATATGGTTGGAGCGATACAGCGGATGTATCAAGAGAGATTGACGACATTCTTGAGGAAAGCCGAACAGCACTTAGACTTGCAGATGTTCAGCCGCCATACGTTTTGGTTGCTCATTCAATGTCAGGATTGGAAGCCATCCGCTGGGCCCAAAAATATCCGGAAGAAGTGCTGGCGATTATCGGCCTTGACCCCGCAATTCCGGTAGTTTATGAAGTAATGCCGCTTCCATCTTTACCGACAAAACTAGCAGCTACAGTTTTTGCTCGCACAGGACTAATCAGATTGGTCCCTTCCATAGTAAATAGTTCTGCAGCGATTGAATCGGGTTATTTATCAGAGGAAGATATGACGACATATCGTTCGCTTTTTTATCGAAGGACGCTCACTTCCAATATGCTCGAAGAAACGAAACAAGTCCAGGCGAATGCTGAAAAAGTCGGGCAAGCTGAGATGCCAATCGAAGTTCCAATGTATTTCTTCATCTCAGACGGAAAAGAAATCGGGATAACGAATTTGAGAGAGATGCTCTCTAATTATAGTGGTCAACTTGACCGTGGTCAGTTTTTATATTTGGATGTCGGACATTATGTCCATGCTTGGGAACCTGAAATTATTGCGAATGAAATTGATACATTTCTCATGCGTTAAGGATAGGCCAGTTATTTAAATTGGAAGGAATGATTATGTTGGGTGAACGATTTACAATCACAGATGTAGAAAGAGAAAAAGTATTAGGCAATTACTTTAAACTAGGTTTACAAGGACCGCTAGACGTATTTCCGAGTAAAGAAAAAAGGAGGTATATTATTGCCCAAGAAATAATTAAGCATTTTGTAGTGGATAAAACATATGTAGAAAAAGAGATAAATGACTTATTAGCAACGATTTATCCTGACTTCGCGACGGTTAGACGTTTTCTGATAGATTATCGTTTCATGAATCGAAGTGATGACGGCAAGCATTACTGGATTGAAGACAGAACACATGCAAATACATAGAAATGTGAAACAGGAAGATGTTGGTTTGTTCGTTGAGAAGGTCTTTGGTGAAAATGAAGATTTAATTCGAAATTTTTTTGCCAGTATGAGAAGCGATATGAATGAGGGAATCTATTCAGTCGAAAACGTAAATAGAATGGTTGTCGCCGCTTCAATGCACTGTAATATTTGGCATCCTTACTGCGTCTATGTACGTCTTGCTTTTGATTTCAATTGTGTTGATGAAAGAGCAATTCAGTTCATGATTGAGTTCCTGAAAGATGAAGTTGAGAAACCATTATTTTTCTTGATTGACAACCGTTTTAGAGGTTTAGGTGAATTACTTACGCGAAAAGATTTCCGATTAATTAGAAAAACAGAAGTAATTAATATCAATCCTAAAAGTTTCCTTTCTGTAAAAGATGATAGCGATCAAGAGATTATAACCGTTGGCCAAATTCTAAATGACACAGTTTTATTATCTAGCCTAATTAAGATTTGCAAAAAAATATATACAGAGACCCATGTAGATAACCCCGTTGCTGACTTGTCTAGTTTAAGTTGGAAAAATGTCATCCTTGATGATCTTATCGACTCAAGTAGCTATGTTGTAGTAAACGAAAATAACGTAATTGCTTTCAGTTTGATGTATGAGGGTGAAGAAAATAGTTGGGAATTGGGCTGGGTCGGTGTAGAAAATAGTGATGAAATGACTCTATTGAATCTCGTTTTGAATAAACAGCTTCGAGATGCAAATGAACAAAATATCAAGTATATCGAAAAAGAAGTGGACTCAACATGTCCCTATTCACTGCACATTGCGAAGTCGCTATCCTATGATGTGTCGGAGACATGGTATGCATACGTTCAAACATAAACTACTAGACAACTTTAACCGTTTTGCCATCAATCAAAGTTAGGGTGAAAAACATGACGACTATCATCACAATTAATCCACCAAGTGACATAAGAAATCTCGCAGTTTTTTTAAGGGAAATGAATAAAGATTCAAGTAGCCACGTCGGTTATCTTGGAGAAGTCGAAGAGGAAGTTTATCAAACCCTTCTTCATAACTTCTCGGATTTAGATTTGTCGCAGTCATTTGCAGTTGCCTATGAAGATGGATGTATTGTCGGCGCCATGGGGTTAGATATTGATAAAGATGACTTTAGTGCGGAAGTATGGGGACCTTTTATGAGCTATAAAGTAAATGATCCATATGTTATTGACGAGCTTTTAGCAGCAGTGATCTCCTATTCTTCAATTCAGCTAAAACATATAAACTTTTTTCTGAATAAGAAAAATACGCGTGGAAAAGAATTTGTCTTGAAACACGGGGGAGTTGAACAAGGGCATCATGCAATTTTACTAGCTCACCGTGATGAACTTGGGGAAGTTAATGTTGATGGAATAGAAAAATATAGCCCACAGTATGAACAAACTTTTTCTGCTCTTCATGAAGCTGCATTTCCTAGTACGTATTATAGCGCGCAAGAAATTATTAGTCGTCAGAATGAAATGAATCAGTTATTCATAATGACAAATGGGGACCAGTTCATTAAGGGATATGTCTATATAGAGGCTCAACCACAACATGAGGAGGGCTCGATTGAATATATTGCTGTTTCAACTCAAAATAGAAAACAGGGTGTTGGTACAAAGTTGATAAAAGCCGCATTAGTTAATCTTTTCTCGTTTAATGAAATAGAAAAAATTTCGTTATGTGTGGAAAAAGAAAATGAGAGTGCCCTTAACCTTTATCAAGCTGCCGGATTCAAAATGAAGCATGAACTCATACATTTCAAAATCACATTCAATGGGCGTGAGGAAATAGTTCATGATAATCAATAATGAAGAAGATATTATTTCATCGATTGGTGAAGACAAATGGATGATGGGACTATTGAAATGCGCTCAATCACTGAATTTACCCGATTGGTGGATCTGCGCTGGATTTGTTCGCTCTAAAATTTGGGACGTACAACACGGTTTCGATGAAAGGACGACGATTCCAGATATTGATGTAATCTATTATGATCGAATAAATATAGAAAAGAGTGTGGAAAAGGAATACGAGGAAGCATTGAAAAGGCTTCTGCCTACTATCCCTTGGTCAGTCAAGAATCAGGCAAGGATGCATAGTATAAATAAAATCTCACCCTATTCTTCATCCGTAGATGCTATTTCAAAGTTTCCTGAAACAGCAACGGCTTTAGGGGTGAAATTGGATGGCAGAGATAATGTCATATTAACAGCGCCTCACGGTATAGATGACGTTGTAAATTTTATAGTAAAGCCGACCCCTTATTTTTGTGAGCAGAAAGAGCAGATGAAGATCTATAAAGAAAGAATTAGGAAAAAGAATTGGCAAGTTCTATGGAATAAGATTGAGATTATAAGTGCGCAACGTAATTAGGAGGGTTTTTATGGAATTTACAGTAAGCAAAAGTTCATTTACGACTGCGGTTTCTGATATAAATAAAATTATTTCATCAAAAAGCGTTATTCCAATACTCTCGGGAATAAAAATAGAAGCCAACGAGAGCGGTATTAAGCTAACAGGTAGCAATTCAGATATTTTCATTGAAAGGACAATCCCATTACTAATTAGTGGAGAAAAGGTTGTGGCAATCAAAGAATTTGGAAGTGTAGTTGTCTTATCAAAATATTTAAATGAGATTGTGAAAAAATTACCCAATGATATTTGTATTAAATTAGCACTCGATGATTCGATAACAATAAAATCTGGGGATATTGAAACGAAATTAAACGGATTTAATGCGAATGACTATCCAAAACTTCCGGAGATGAATCGCAATAATAAAATTGAAATACCGTTTGGAAAATTAACGGAGGCTTTAAAGCAAACTGCATTTGCTGTTTCAAAAAGCGAGGCCAAACCGGTACTAACCGGAGTGAAGATGGAGTTTGAAGAAAATAAGCTTATTTGTACTGCAACAGATTCACATAGATTAGCACGTAGAGAAGTGGAAATTGAATCTGCAATTACAGAATCATTTGTTGTTCCGAGTACAAGTTTGTCAGAACTGACACACCTTAAAGAGGCAGATTCCTCAATTGTAGGAATCTCTTATACGGATCATTTCATTATGTTCGGGACTGCAAACAGTTCACTTTATTCAAGGTTAATCGAAGGTGTATATCCTAACACTAAATCTTTGGTCCCAACAGAATCAAAGGCATCGATAACCATGAACAACCAAGCACTAATAGATGGAATTGATCGGGCTTGTGTATTTTCGACCGAATGGAAACATAATAACGTCCAATTGGAGATTGTGGACGATACTACTATCAAGATATCTTCAAATTCCACAGAAGTCGGGATGATTGAAGAGCTTCAAAAAATTATACATATTCACGGACAGTACGACATCCAAATGTCATTCGATGGTCGCTTTGTACTTGATGCTTTAAAAAGGATACATGAAGAAAATGTTACGATACGTTTTGATGGCATGATGAAGCCGATTGTCATTCAACCACTAAATGATTCAACTTGCCTTCATCTAATTTCGCCAGTACGGTCTTATTAAAACGAGTACCTTTGCCCTTATTTAGTAATGGGGAGCTTGAGTATAGAAGATTTATATTGTTTAAAATCGAAAGGGGTTTTCAGGATGAATCAAGCAGCACAAACCTATTGGGATGAGTTTTGGAATGGCGGCAATACCCCTACTTCTGTCAGCGCGTGGATGTTTGGTGGTTTGCCAAATGAGTTAGCACAGCTTGTAATTGATGGGAAAAAGACAGCGACATGTTCAGGACATGTTATATATGGGTTGGAAAATGAGCCATTTCCGACGACAGAAGATTACAGCATTATTTTAAATAAGGACGAACAGCCGGTTGCCATTATTAAGACGGTTGAAGTATCGTACGTACCGTTGAATAAAGTGACGGAGGATTTTGCGATTTCCGAAGGGGAAGGCACTTATGAAGATTGGAGAGCGATTCATGAGAGATTCTTCACAGATGAATTACAGAATCATGGACTTGTGTTTTCTGAGGATATGCTTCTTGTTTGTGAACGATTTACGCTGATTGACATAAAGGATAAGTAAGCTCAGAAAAGTCTTTTACCTAAAACAACAAATAGAGGTGGGCACAGTAATGTTGATAGCAACTTTAGAAAGTTATCTTGAAGATAGAATGCCGAAACTAACGAAAGAAATTAGGCAAGAGATGTTGACACAAATCGGAAATCCAGATAGTTATTTGCGTGACGAGTTAATCTATCGAAGCTTTGGAAAAATGATTGTTTCCAATCAATTAAATTCAGAAGAAATACAGGCTCTACTTGAAGTGGTGTTACAGGAAGACTATTTATTTTACGGAATTGGTGAGTCTGGAACGGATTCAGTTTTCACACGTTCTTTCTCGGCGCTGGTTATCGCGGCGGTTATTGAATATGACATCGAGAAACAAGTAGTGGATCCAGATCTTGTTCTGTATACAGTGGACAGGGTTATACGCTATATGATGGAAGAAAAAGACGCACGCGGTTTTATTCATGGAAATGGGTGGGCGCATGCTATTGCACATGGTGCTGATGCTTTGGACGCCTTGTCGAAACATCCTCTACTAAAAAAAGAGGATAGTAATCAAATTCTGCATGCAGTTCAACATTCCTTGCTCAGGCAAGTGGATTATTTGGATGAAGAGGAAGAACGGTTAGCTACAATAATAGTTTCATTAATAAAGTATCAAGATAATGAACAGGCTATACGAGTATGGATTGAAGAATTGGCCAGAATGGTCGAAACTCAAATGGATGAAAATAAAGGATCCCTTGACGCATATCATGTTCAAAGAACAGTAAAGAACTTTTTGAAATCAGTTTATGTAATTTTGAGTGCGAAGGATATAGGAAAGAAAGTAAATAGCGACGTTTTTGGAGTTCTCAAAAAGTGGATGTGGTTTTATCTGAATTAGTCGTATAGTTTTTATGTTCTGTCGTAGAGTTCGAACGATCTGTTGTTCAGTTCTCAATTACGTGTTACCGCAATTATCTTTTCCGAGTAATCAGCATACTATCTAAGGTAGCGTAATGATGCTCAGGAAAGGTGGAGACGTATGTATTATCCTTATGCCCAACAAATGACCTGCCGGCAACAACGGGTAATGACTGTTACTGGAATCGGGAGTCTTAAAATAACGCCGGATATCGCTCAAATTCAGTTGGAAGTCAGTACTGAAAACAAGCAACTTAATCATGCGCAAAAGGAAAATGCTTATGAGATGAGTCAGGTTATCGATTCGTTATTGAAATTAGGAATTGACAGAGACAATATACAAACTGTTTCCTACACGATAGTTCCCCAATACAACTATATCGAAGGTGAACAAATATTTAGAGGATACGAAGTTACTAATGCGATTACAGTGAAAATCACTGATATTGATCAAGTTGGAAATGTTATAGATATGGCGGTCCAAAACGGGGCAAACAGGGTATCAAATATTCAGTTCAAGGTTGAAAATGAACAATTGGAATATCAAAAAGCATTGAGCCTTGCACTAAAAAATGCATTAGCCAAAGCGCAAACAATTGCTGGGACAATGCAGCTGCAACTTGACCCCCATCCAATTAAAATTGTTGAGGAATTAAGAGAAGAACCCATCGTGTATCGAACATTTGCGGCGAAAGAAATGACTGGCTCCACACCGATTGAACAGGGACAAATTACGATTAGCGCTACGGTTAAAGTGCAATTTCAGTATTAAAATGACAGCGTAAAGAAGAGGAATACTATTATGCGTTGATAGTAAAAACGACATCTAACCGAATCACGATTATAAATTAAGGGAGTGGGGAAGACATGGTAGCTAAAAAATCTTCTAATTACCTATCGCCTATTGCGCGGATATTTGAAAAGTTTTCACGGCAACAAGACGTATCGTTGATTTATGGAGAAGCAATTGATTTTGAAAACAAAAAAGTCCTTCCAGTAGCAAAGATTAATTATATTGTTGGCGGGGGAGGAGGATATTCTGGTGAACCAGGCAATTCTTCAGTTAATCAAGGAGAAGGGGGCGGGGGTCATATTTCCGTCAGGCCTTTGGGTGTCTACGAGATTGATGCGGAAAAAGTGAGGTTCAGACCAATCATTGACTTCAAATTCACTTTAACACTAGTTGCCGTTTTTACACTGGGTCTAGTTTTGTTATTAAAGAAAGCGCGCTGAAAATTAATTTGTATTAGGGAGATTTAGTATGGGGTATATACAGGAATTAAGAGATTTAGTAGGCAATCGACCAATTGTTATGACAGGGGCAAACGTGATTTTACTAGATAACGAAAAAAGGCTGTTATTGCAATTAAGAACAGATAACAACTGCTGGGGGTTAGCTGGAGGCTCGTTAGAACCAGGAGAAACGTTGGAAGAAGTGGCGAAACGAGAGTTATATGAAGAAACTAATTTGGTAGCAAAACAACTTTCTTTGTTCAAAGTGTTTTCTGGTCAAGAGTTTTATTATAAATATCCACATGGTGATGAAGTTTATAATGTAATCGCTACCTATATTTGTACTGATTATGAGGGTGTAATGAAGGAACAGGCAGATGAAGTACAGGCTTTGAAATTCTTTCGCTTTGACGAGCTGCCAGGGAAACTAAATCCTCCTGAAATACCGATACTGTCTGAATTTATCACCACTCATTACTGCGAGAGCATCTAAAAGGAATGTGCTAATTAATAGGGGGAATAATTGAATGTTGTATCGCAGAAAAACGTACACGATTGAACCAGCGATGTACGTAAAATTTACCCACTTTTTTCACACCTATTTGCTTCCGAATCAGCTGACGCATGGAGCGCAGCTGGTTGGACGGTGGGTTAATGAACAACAGACAGAGATCATGGCAATGTGGTCATACGATAATAGGGCCCATTACGAGATAGTGGACGCTAACATTCGGGCATCGGAAATGCATGCTGAAGCGCAAAACTATCGAAAATCATTGGCGCCATTATTTATTTCATCAAACGAAGACTTTTTCACTTCTACGGGGGAGTACGGACAATCTAAACAAATCGTTGCTGTCAGTGGCTATATTGTAAATGAGGAAGGACACGTATTACTTGTACGTAACAATCACCGAAATGATACATATGAAATGCCGGGTGGGCGACTTGAACTTGGGGAAGCCTTGAAAGAGGCGGTAAAACGGGAAGTGCTAGAAGAAACAGGTATCCACGCTGAAATTGGCGATATGACGGGCGTTTATCAAAATATCACGTCAGGCGTCATCTGTATGGTTTTTCATGGGAGAGCAATATCAGGTGTACCGGCTGCTCAGCCTCCTGAAACGATTGACGTACAATTTGTTGACTTTGATAAAGAACAAGTAGAAGACTGGATAAAAAGACCCCAATTTGCGTCGAGAGTAAATGATGCTCGAAATAGCGACACGTTAGCTTATGAAAGTTATGAAGTGAAACCGTATCGATTGATTGAGCGCTCATGAATAATCTCTCTTGGGTTGGAAGTGAAAAGGACTTTGTAGATGAACCGGATGTTAGATGGGTTGATCGCGTGGTAGTTGGTCGTTTTGGGGGTAATTCTTCAGCGGGACAAACCAAGAATGAAGATGGCTGCGTGATTTGGCAAAATGAGAAATGGGAATTCGTAGCTATTTTAGATGCGCATAAAAGTTCGGAAAGTGCGGAACTTGTCATTCGAACACTCGAACTGTTCAAAGAAAATTTGGTGGAGATTTTAGAAATGAAGGGTCCGCCAGAGTTTAAACGTTTGGAAGTGAAGCTACTTGGAATTTTTCAATCCGAACAGTTTTTGAATGACTGCAAGCGTGTCACAGGAGAAACGGCTTGTCTTATCGTTGTTAGGAAAGCTAATTATGTATGGTGGCTTTCCGTTGGAGATTGCTTAGTATATGTATTGCATCCGGATCTAATTGCCCTGAACCAATTTCAACTCAACCAAAGACAATTCTTCGAGTGGATTGGACAAGTGAATACGTTTAAGCAAGCAGTACCATGCTACACCTCAGGAACGAGGGAGTTGAGAAGAGGCAACAACCTTATTTTTTTGACGACTGATGGTTTAGTGGAATGCCCGGGGAATCCTTTTTCGGATCCATCAAATCTTGTTGCTGCGCTGAATGAAAAAGAACTTGATGAAGGAATTTTACAGTTATTGATGGAAATCGAAAGGCAGAATGTGCGGGACAGTACGACGATTATTGCGTGGAATGTGGAAGTGGAAAAGGAAGGTAGCATCCCGAGCGACTATAAGGGATGAAAGAATGTAAAACCAGGGTTAGACAAATTAAAGATGGATTCACCTGAACTAAATTATATTTTAGATCTTTTTCATAAACCAGATTGGATCGATAAATTGATCGAGGAGTTGGAGCAACCATCTGATTTAAGTTGAAAATATATAATCCCTCTCGCAAGCATAGTGCTTGCGAGAGGGGCTATCATTTCGCGGTGGTTTTTAGTGGCTGTTATTGCGCAGATGAATCATTTTCGTTTCTTTTCATTGGGGTTCATTCGTTCTCGTATTGGTTTTAGGGAACTGAGTTCAGCAAACTCGCGAGCAATTTCTTCTCTCATGTCGCCCGGTTTGATTTTTTGGTTTTTCGGTGTTTGGGGTAATGAACGTGCATTATTTCCGCCAGTTTTATTGTCATCTCTTCCCATTTTAACAGCTCCTTTCTCTTTTTCAGTACCTCATTAATATGGCTCTCTAAAGGAATATTATTCAGTGATCTTCTTGTCGAATAAACGTGAAAATTAAAACAAAAATTTTAGTTTTTGTGGCTGCTGTAGAAAAAGACGGTTTACAACAGTGTTTTTAATAGTATAATAGAAGCTAATTGAATATTCTTATCAAGAGAAGCTGAGGGATATGGCCCTTTGAAGCTTCAGCAACCTCTGACATTGTCAGGAAGGTGCTACCTCCAACAAGATTTATTCTTGAGAGATAAGAACAGAGAGCCCAAAATAAACCCTCTTTTCTTGTCTTATAGAAAAGTGGGTTTTTTATGTTGAATCATGTGATTAAAACCAAAGTGAAAAGGGAGAGACGACAGATGCCGATCAACGTACCGAAACAATTGCCAGCAGGTGAACTATTGAAGAAGGAAAAAATATTCGTGATGGATGAGGAACGTGCAACATCCCAAGATATACGTCCTATGAACATCGCAATCTTAAATTTGATGCCTGAAAAAGAAAGAACTGAGTTGCAGCTACTACGTTTATTAGGAAATACACCACTACAAGTAAATGTTACATTTTTGAACACAGCCACACATGACTCGAAAAACGTAAGTAAAACGCATTTAAATGCATTTTATACGACATTTGAACAAGTGAAAAATCGTCGTTTCGATGGTTTGATCATTACGGGTGCTCCAATTGAGCATATGGAATTTGAAAATGTTAATTACTGGAGAGAAATAACAGACATTATGGACTGGTCGAAAGAAAATGTGACTTCTGTTTTACATATTTGTTGGGGAGCGCAAGCGGCTCTTTATCACCATTATGGAATCGGGAAATTTGAATTGCCGAAAAAGTGCTCAGGCGTTTTTACACATCGACTATCGGACCCAACAATTAATCTTGCACGCGGCTTTAATGATGAATTTAAAGCACCGCATTCACGATATACATCCGTTTCAACTGCGGAAATAGAGAATGATCCCCGTCTACACTTGCTTGCTAAATCAGACGACGCAGGAGCATTCATCGTTATCTCTAAAGACGATAAACATATTATGATAACAGGTCATTTGGAATACGATGCGGATACGTTGGCGGAAGAATATGCACGTGATTTGCAAAAAGGAGTCGGTATTGATATCCCAGAAAATTATTTTCCGAATGATGATCCAAGCAAAGAGCCGTTGAATACATGGCGTTCACACACACATCTACTCTTCTCCAACTGGCTTAATTATTATGTGTATCAAGAAACACCTTATGAATGGGAATAACTACTCAATGACATATGTGTTAATTAACTAAAATTCGCTTG
Source organism: Sporosarcina sp. ANT_H38 (assembly GCF_008369195.1). Classification (GTDB taxonomy): domain Bacteria; phylum Bacillota; class Bacilli; order Bacillales_A; family Planococcaceae; genus Sporosarcina. The sequence goes on from NZ_VOBC01000001.1 coordinate 202,964, forward strand.
TAAATGACTGCTTACTTGAATCAATTTCATAATAGGATTATTAAACGGGAAAAACGAACAATGTTGATTTCCGCTTCAGATGGACGCTTTCCGCGGGCACGGCTTACATCCACTGCTCCCAACGCTTCGCTTTTGGTCGCAAAAGCCGTTCTACGTGACGTCTCTTCCTGCGGGGTCTTCAGCTCGCGCTGTTACCGAGGCTTACAGGATGTAGGTCATGCAACGGGGAGGGATTGGACTCCATCCCTCCTTGTTGCCGCAGGACGCGGCGAACTTAGGTTGCCAAGTCGCCATCTTCCGCTACAATCAACGAGAGTAGTCCGTAAAATTGACGGACAATGAATTGGTAGATGAATTATTTCGTTCGTCTTTATACATAAAATAAGTAATTGTAAAATTGATTCACTTTTGCGGTAAAATACCAGACGACCTATGTACAGGTGCTTCTGGAACACTTTGGATTGAACCACTACTGCACTATTATCGGGATTTCTTGCTGAGAAGGGATGCAACCCCTTCTCAGTTTTTTTGATAAACGTATGGTGGCCGATTTTCCGTCGCTCTCCAATGATACAATTTTGGCTGCTAAATCCATCTGTATATTATTTCCTTTTCGAATTTAAGGCAGTCACACTTTCTATATAGCGTCACACTGTTACTCGTCTGATCTTTGCTCAATCAAGCAAAATGCTTTTTTTATAGGTGCTTTATGTAAGAAAATCAACATACGTGACTCAATGACCCTTTTGTCGTGATTTGCATAAGTTAATACGACAAGGGGGTTGAATGAGGTGGGATTGTTTATTAACAAAAATGGGCACCCGGATGTTTTTAAAAATAATGCAGATATTTTAGGCTGGAATCAAGAACATTATAAAATAGATCCGGTAGCGGAATGGATGAAGGAACAGAGGGAAATGACTCATGCAGTTGGCGATCAGTTCAATATCATGGAAACCTTACTAAAGCAACAGAAAAATGCACAATCCAATCAATTGAAGTCAATCCATAATCGTTTAAATGAAATAAAGGAAAGTGATTTCCGGCACGAGAAATTCGGAAACGATGTTATGGAGTCGTTAAAAAAAGTTGAAACAAAAAACAAATTGTTACAACGTACATTGATGCATGAGCAAATAATAAATCGGGAATTAATCGGGAAAGTGAATGAGGTCAGCCAGTCAAATGAAGAAATTGTCAATCGCATGGAAACACTGACTTCTGCAGATGAGGAAATCATGGTCAAAATGAATGAACAGTTAGATTATCAAAAGCTATTGTCCGAGCAAATATTGGAACAAAAAGATGTACAAAATGACATGCTTAGTAGATTGGACAATCAAGAAGGGTTGCTGGGAAAAGTGATAAGGCAACTGGATTATCTACGCTCTGTCCTATTCGAGAGAACCAACTTTTTATCAGAGAAAATAGAAGGTGGATATAGCATTACGTCATCTTATATATCCAAGTTAATCGCCAGATCGGATCAAGGTTCGGCACGTTTTATGTTGAGTCAAAAGAAGGAAGAAAAAGGGGAGCACCTTGATTGATGGGTATGGCTATTTAATGGTGAAAAACATCATTACAATTAAGCGGGCTTCAAGTACAAGTCATGTACTTAGGGCCAACTTAATTGTCTTTTCAGTTATGGGCTTAGGAGTTCGGCACATATTCGCCCACCTTGAATAGAATGTTAAGGACACCGCAATAATTGAATTGGAGGAGATTGAGTGACGAATCAAAATCAAAATCAACATTGGCATGAACATTATCAGAACCCACAATACCGGAGGATTACGATAAATCAAGCAATGGCAATTGCATTGGAACGTGTACCTGGTCAGGTTGTAAAAGCGGAATTAGATTACGACGACGGAATGTTAGTGTATGAAATTGACATAAGAACGGCAGATGGTTATAAGTATGAAGTGAAAATTGATGCGAATACAGGTGCAATCCTCAGAGTAAAACTAGATTAAGGAAACAATATGTGAAAAGCCACGAATGGAAATCGATTCCATTCGTGGCTTTTCATTTCTTAGATGTCTTGGAAATAACGTCTAGAGTTCAGAACCTAGCCCCTTGAATCGCTTCTGGCCTGTAGTTTAATGCTAAGAGTGCAGGCCACCAGCGCTTATCGGGGCTGAACAGGCGCTTGCGCTTTTGTTCATGAAATTGATTAGAGGCCTTTTGCTAATGTGAAAACACGAGTTTGTTATTACTTTCCAAGGCCTTCGGATTCCATAATTGAATCGACTTTTGCAATTGCATCGGTTTCATCTTCACCATCCGCCGCAATCGTAATGATAGTGCCTGAAGCTACTCCAAGTGACATAACACCTAAAATGGATTTCAGGTTGACTTTTTTACCTACGTATTCCAGTGTAATATCCGATTTGAAAGAACTGACAGCACTAACGAGAGCGGATGTTGGGCGAGCGTGTAAGCCTGCAGTTCCTAAAATTGTGTATTGTTTTTCTATCAATGTATATTCCTCCTAATTGTTTGTTTCATTTTCTACATTATGAACGATAATGACTGAATGTGGATGATTTGGATTGATTGTGAATAGAATTTAGAGTAATATGAGTTTACAGCTAATTAGAGGTGGTGTTCATATGTTGACAAATGAACGATATGAATTAATTTTGAATTTATTGGCGGAGAAAAAAACCGTTAAAATTCAAGAGTTGGTTGACGCGACATCCGCGTCAGAGTCGACTATTCGTAGGGATTTAAACGATCTCGAAGATCTTAACAAATTGGATCGTATCCATGGAGGCGCTACCATTAGTGAGCGCATAACGAAAGAACTTAGTATTTTGGACAAGTCATCCAAAAACCTTCAAGAGAAAATTCAACTTGCCAGTTATGCTGCCTCTTTTGTGCAAGAAGGGGATTGTATTTTTCTTGATGCAGGAACTACGACTTTGCAGATAATTCCCTATTTAAAAGATAAAAAAGTGACAGTTGTCACGAATGGATTGACACATGTCGATTTATTGATGGAAAACGAAATAACGACTTACTTGACGGGTGGCTATATAAAGTCCCGCACACGTGCACTCGTTGGACCCCAAACAATACAAACACTTGGCGATTATCAGTTTGACAAATGCTTTCTTGGCGTCAATGGTTTCCATTTGGAAATCGGGTATACAACGCCAGATCCAGAAGAAGCCGCTGTTAAAAGGCTAGCTTCTACACTCTCGAGAAAAACGTATGTCGTAGCGGATCAATCGAAATATAACAAAGCCAGTTTTGCTACTATTATGGCACTTGATAAAGCCGTATTAATTGTAAGTAACTTCGAAAAACAAGCTATCAACTTATTGGAGCAAAAGACGACAGTAAAGGTGGACAAATCATGATTTATACGTGCACAATCACACCCTCGCTTGATTATACTACCTATTTACCCGAATTCAGAAGCGGTAAACTGAACCGTTCTAAAGAAGTATATTACTATCCCGGAGGAAAAGGAATTAACGTGTCCCGAGTGTTACGTCGATTAGAGGTTGACAATATCGCTTTAGGTTTTGTAGGTGGGTTCACAGGTAATTATATTCAACAATCGTTACATCAAGAAGGAGTTTATACAGACTTTATAAGAACTGAAGAAATTACGCGTATTAATGTGAAAATCAAAGCCGATGAAGAAACTGAGTTAAATGGACCTGGACCTAACATCACAATGGGGCAGCAACAGCAAATGATAGCGAAAGTGCAGGAAATGAAAAAAGGTGATTGGTTCGTTCTTGCGGGTCGTCTTCCTGACTCAATAGCGAAAAGTTTTTTCACGGATATCGCAACACTCTGTAATGATAATGGTATTCATTTTGTCCTTGATACATCTGGCCCCGCTTTAAAAGGCTTGATCGACATGAAGCCTTTTCTTATTAAACCTAACGAGCAAGAGCTTGGTGAATTGTTCGATACAGTAATTGAAAACAAACAGCAAGCACAGCATTATGCCAAGAAACTTGTTGAAAAAGGCGTCGAACATGTCATTGTTTCGATGGGCGGGGAAGGAGCACTGCTTGTTACGAAAGAGGTTGCTGTTTTTGCGAAAGCGCCAAAAGGGAAAGTTGTGAATACAGTAGGAGCTGGTGATTCACTCGTATCCGGGTTTCTTGCATCCTTCACGAGAGATTGTGATCCGGTCAAGGCATTCCGGTTGGGTGTTGCAAGCGGAAGTGCAACCGCTTTTAGAGTGGATCTTTGTGAAAAAAAAGATGTACTAGAACTGCTGGACCAAGTGTTGATTAGTTCATTAGATAAGGGGATGTGAAATGATGAAAATCACACAATTATTAACTGAAGCTACAATCATTTTGGATGTGAAAGCAACATCAAAACAAGATGTACTGACAGAACTGATCAATCAGTTCGATCGTGCAGGAAATTTGAATGATAAAGAGGTATTTACAAAGGATATTTTGACCCGAGAAGAGCAGAGTACGACAGGAATCGGAGATGGAATTGCGATTCCACATGCGAAATCAGCTGCGGTGAAGATGCCTGGAATCGCATTCGGACGATCTTTACCAGGTATCGACTACGCATCGCTGGACGGTCAGCCTGCTCATCTGTTTTTCATGATTGCGGCGAGCAAAGGAGCAAATAACGACCATTTGGAAGCGTTATCAAGACTAGCTACATTTTTGATGGATTCGAATTTTAGAGAGAAAGTTCTAAGTGCTACGTCAAAAACTGAAATTCTACAAGCGGTCAATGACAAGGAGATCGAGTTAGAAGGACCGGAAGAGGATGATGAATCACAATTAGGTCTTTCACCTACATCGAAAATACTCGCGGTTACTGCGTGTCCAACAGGGATTGCGCATACATACATGGCGGCACAAAAACTGACTGATAAAGCGAAAGAAATGGGGATTTTACTAAAAGTGGAAACAAATGGTTCATCCGGCGTGAAAAACCGTTTAACAGACGAGGATATTGCGAATGCGGATACCATTATTGTTGCTGCAGATACTAAAGTGGAAATGGCACGGTTTACCGGTAAGCCGGTCATACAGACTAAAGTGGGCAAGGCGATTTATGAAACAGAAGCCTTGCTAAATCGTGCAATCATCAAAGATGCTCCGATTTACAAACATGATTTGTCTAAAGATGATAGTGACACATCCGAAACCAAAAGCGGTTTTTATAAACACTTAATGAATGGCGTATCCAATATGCTACCGTTTGTTGTCGGTGGTGGAATTTTAATTGCGCTATCATTCTTCTGGGGTATTAATTCGAGTGACCCGAATAGTGCGGATTACAATGCATTCGCTGCAATGCTAAATACAATCGGTGGTGGAAATGCATTCTTCTTGATGGTTCCTGTATTGGCAGGATTCATTGCGTCGAGTATCGCAGACCGCCCTGGATTTGCCCCTGGTATGGTTGGAGGGTTAATTGCAATTACGGTTACGGGTGTTGATAGTGTCAGTGGTGGCTCCGGATTCCTAGGTGGAATCATTGCCGGCTTCCTAGCAGGGTATGTAACGGTTCTCGTTAAAAAAGTGTTTGCGGCACTACCAGATGCGCTTGAAGGATTGAAACCAGTATTGTTTTATCCCGTGTTCAGTATTGCAATTACTGGGCTCATCATGATGATGCTGAATCCTCCTTTGACTAAATTATATACAGGCATGTCAACATTTTTAGAAGGCATTGGTGGGACAAACCAAGTGTTGGTTGGTATTTTATTGGGCGCGATGATGGCAATTGATATGGGTGGTCCAATTAATAAAGCAGCATACACTTTTGGAATTGCAATGCTTGATGCACAAAACTTTGGTTTCATTGCAACGGTCATGGCAGCCGGAATGGTGCCGCCGCTCGGTATGGCAATTGCAACAACATTGTTTAAAAAACGTTTCACAAAACATGAGCGAGAAGCGGGGAAAACAGCTTACGTCCTTGGGGCTTGCTTTATAACGGAAGGTGTCATCCCGTTTGCTGCGGCGGACCCGGCCAGAGTTATTCCAGCATCCGTAGTTGGAGCTGCATTGACTGGTGGGCTGACAATGCTTTTTGATATCAGTTTACGTGCACCGCATGGCGGCGTTTTCGTTATGGGACTTGTTGATGGCGGCATTGGAAAAGTGTTGCTGTATGCATTAGCAATAGCTGCTGGTGCCGTGGTTACAGGTTTACTCGCGGGAATATTGAAGAAGAACAAAATGCAGGTGATATAAAAATGGAGAGAGCTTTCCGGAAAGTCATTTGAACATGACAATTTGAGGGGCTCTCTTTTATTAATTAAACGATCACTAAGTTAATTATATGTATAAGCTCTAAAATTTGGTGGAACACTTCCTGTAAAGTGGAGGTGTGAATTTGGAGGAATTTTTAAAAGTAGACTTCTGGGAAATGATAATGAGGACAACATTCGCATTTCTTGTTCTTCTCATCCTTGCGCGGTTTATGGGAAAAAAACAAATCTCCCAGCTAACATTTTTCCATTATGTAACGGGTATCACAATTGGTTCTATCGCTGCAGATATCGCCGGAGAATCCAGAACGCCATTTTTGAATGGAATCATAGCAATGATTTGGTGGGCGGTATTGACAGTGTTAATGAGTTACATAGCATTTAAATCCAAAAAGGCGCGGATTATTCTCGATGATCAGCCTACTATCGTTGTGTTTGAAGGGAAAATAGTTGAAGCTTCTTTGAAAAAGCTGCGTCTCCATCTGAATGATTTAAGCATGATGCTACGTGAACAAAGTATTTTTTCAATTAAGGACGTCCATTATGCGATACTGGAAACAAACGGGCAGTTAAGCGTCTTAAAAAAAGCGGGACAAGAAGCTGCAACGAAAAAAGATGTAAATGCTCCTGCACCAGTGCCTAAATGTATACCGACAGAAGTAATAGCAGAAGGAAAAATTACGGTTAGGAATTTAACAGAGTTAAACTTAACGGAAGAATGGTTATACGAACAATTGAAAAAGCAGGGTATCGGCAATGCAGAACATATATTTTATGCTGAAGTTCAAACAGATGGAAGTCTTCACGTAGATATGAAGTCTGAGGGTGGAAAATAAGGTGAAACGTCGCGAAAAGGTTAAAACTTTTCGCGACGTTTTTTAATGGGATGTTCTAGGTTCAATGGACAGCACACATAAGAGACGATACACCTGACTCAATCGCTGCTTTACTTACCGCAATGGTGACGGCTTTTACAACTCTTTCATCAAAAGGATCAGGAACAATATAGTCATCGCGTAACTCGGATTCATGGATTAATGATGCAATGGCATAAGTTGCAGCTAGTTTCATGCTTTCATTTATTTCGGTTGCTCGGACATCCAGTGCACCTCGGAAAATACCAGGAAATGCAAGCACATTATTAACTTGATTTGGGTAATCAGATCTGCCGGTCGCAATAATACGAACTCCATAAGCTTTCGCTAAAGCGGGCGCGATTTCGGGGTCTGGGTTGGCCAAAGCAAAGACAATCGGGTCACTGCTCATACAGTCGATAAGCTCCATCGTCAATAGATTAGCAAAGGAAACACCGATGAATACGTCAGCATCAGTCATGGCATTTTGTAATGAGCCTGTCAAGCCATCGGGATTTGTAATTTCAGCAATTTCATCTTTAGTTGGATTCATGCCATTTGGGCGACCTTTGTAAATGATGCCTTTTGAATCACAGATAATAATCTGCTCAAATCCAATATTCTTCAGATGTTTCACTATTGCAATTCCGGCAGCACCAGCGCCATTCACAGCTATTTTAACCGTCTCTTTATTTTTATTAACTACTTTTAGGGCATTCAACAAACCTGCGCCCACAACGATAGCAGTACCATGCTGATCATCATGAAACACAGGGATATCGCACTCTTCACGTAGCCTTTTTTCAATTTCAAAACAGCGAGGGGCAGAAATGTCTTCCAAATTGATGCCGCCAAACGTCGGACTGATCGCTTTGATAGTTTGCACAATGATATCAACATCTTTAGTGCCCAGACAGATTGGAAACGAATCGATATTTGCGTATCTTTTTAAAAGCATCGCTTTCCCTTCCATTACTGGAAGAGCTGCTTCGGGTCCTATATCACCTAAACCTAATACGGCGGTTCCATCAGTTATAACAGCCACTAAATTCCCCTTGATTGTATAATCGTATACCGAATAGGGATTTTTTGCGATTTCTAAACATGGATCTGCTACACCTGGAGAATATGCAAGGCTAAGATCCACTCTGTTTTCAAGTGGAACCTTAGAGACAGTTTCCATTTTTCCAGTATGAATTCGATGCATTTCTAAAGAAGATTGATAACGACTCGTCATTAAACATACCCCATTCCGTTCTAAATTTTTAACTGTTGTTATAAATTTTTACCATGAACTCAAAAAAAATACAAGTCCGAAAATTCTACACAATTAGAAAATTTAGAAAATGAAGCGTTTACATTAGCATTGTTACAATGTTTATGATTAATATATATTTTTTGATATTAATCATTAACGCGCTCAAATTAATAAATTTACTAGACTTCAATAAATTTGGAAATAGAGTGAGGAGAGGATGAAAAAATAAATTACATGCATTTAATCAGTTTAGATATGTTACATTAAATATGTGTGATGGAAGAATTACAGATGAAGTATGCATAAGAAATTAAGCGCTAATGAAAGAAGATGGTTGTTATATGAAAAACACCTTAATCATCAGTATGTTTTATTTAGTTGGGTTATTGTTCTTGGCACTAGGGATAAGTATGATGATTTTATCTAACTTGGGAGCTGGTCCTTGGGATGCAATGTATGTAGCACTTTCTGAGAGTGTTGGATTGACTGTCGGGAGCTGGGTTTTTATCGTTGGTGTGCTCTTGATAATCATAAACAGTCTATTGTTGAAAGGAACACCGGATTTTCTTGCCATCATAACAATAGTACTTATCGGTGCTTTAATAGACTTCTGGTTACTTGGCGTATTTCCGGATTTTACGGCAACGGAAATAGGAATGCGAATCTTCATGCTAATAGCGGGGATTCTGATTATCGGACTAGGGATCTCTTTGTACCTACAGTCGAGTTTTGCCAGAAATCCAGTCGATAATTTGATGATGACATTACAATCATTGACGGGGAAAAGTTTAGCTGTTACCAAAACTGTGATGGAAGTATCTATCCTGGTGCTTGCTTTTTTCATAGGAGGTCCAATTGGCATTGGAACGATAATCGTTACTTTTGCTATCGGTCCACTCATTCAGATGTTCTATCCACCTGTTACGAAATTCAAAAATCGGATTTGTCGCGTAAAAGTATAACTTGCAAATACCTAAGAAACGTACATCCATTAATACGGATGTACGTTTCTTTATATATGTTGTAGTACGTCTGTTGATTAACTAAAATTAACGAGCAAATTATTAACCTCAGGCACTCTATGTACAGTTACCGTTGGATCGCATGGGACTGAACAGCTACTACACCATTATCGAGATTTCTTGCTGCATAGTGATGCGACTTTGTCGCATCACTATGCAGTTTTTTCAATATTCGTATGGTAGTCTTTCGTCCATCGCTCTCCGCTAGTATAGGTACACAAAGTTCTAAAGCTACTGAGAACGAGTGAATCACAGCATTTCTATCTAGCAAGAAGCAGCCGAAGATGGAATTTTGGCTGCTGAATCCATCTTTATAGCATTTCCTTTTTGGTTTTAATTAAGTATCACTTTCTAAATAGCATTACATTGTAACTTGTATGGTCATTACTAAAATTAGCAATGAAAGCTTTGTTAAAAGCGATAGAGTGCCCGTATTTCTTACAAGTAACTCATGAAATAAAATGGTTAATCAACAGACGTGTCATTTGTTTAACATATATAGAAAGCAGGCGCCAAACGCTCGGGTCACTTCAGTCTTGCTGATAAAGGCAAAGAACGCCTTTATCTTCAAGCCTTTCAGTGCCTGTCGCGTCTGGACGGCGCCTTGCGCTTTTAATAGTTAAATTATTTCCCATTCACGTTCTTTAGCTATAGCTTTTAATCGTGGATCTGGTCGAACGGCAACAGGGTTCCCGACGAGTTCCAGTACAGATAAGTCGGAAAGACTATCGCCGTATGCGAAACTATTTTGCCAGTCGATCTCTTTTCCATTGAGTGCTTCTTGAATCTTTTCGTTTTTTCGTGGCCCTTGTATATGATGGATAGGTGTACGATTGTCGGTCTTTCCCTCTTTCATGGGGATCTCTGTACCGATGATCGTATCGAACTGCAACTCCTTTGTGACGGATTGTAAAAGGGAAGTGTACGCACCTGAAACAAGCATAATATGTACATTTTCAGAAGCATGCTGTTTCAAACGTGCAATAACTTCAGGATTAAAGCCTTCACGTACACGATCGGTTAATTCTCCGAAATAAGCATCTAATTCTTTAGAGGACATTTGTCCAAGCGCATTTAAGTACACTTGCATGGAACGTTCTTTCATTTTGGCCTCTGGAACCAGTTTCAACTTGTGGCCGATAAAAGGTGGAAGGATAGCCCGGTAAAATTGTTTGTAATTAGGATGATAGACGGGATGGTATCTTAAATGGCTCATTAGTAGCTGAAAAGTTTCATCTGAATACAGTGTTCCATCAAAATCGAATATCGCAACTCGCATAATAATCCCCTTTTTCTTGCTTTCTGTAATTAATTCCATGTTTTAATCATACAGCGTTTGTATTGTGGAGGCAATTTGAGGATAATAAGAGTTGAGAGTGAGGAGTTTATTATTATGAAAAAAAATCATAAGAATTCAGCAAGTAGAAAAGATGATATGTCCGTTTATACAGTGAAAGAACCAATGGAGTTATTACCCTTTCTATTGGAAATGATGACTAAAAGTAGCCGAAACTCAGTGAAATCTATACTGACACGTGGACAGGTTACAGTGAATGGCAAGATGGTAACGCAACATAATCATCCACTTCAAGCTGGTCAGCGTATTGAAATCCTTAAAAATCGAGCGGCAATGAAAGAGGATACGTTAGTTGGTGTAGCTATTTTGCATGAAGATGACGATATAATCGTTATTAACAAAGAAGCAGGTCTGCTATCAGTCGCTTCAAAAAATCCGGAAGATATGACAGCTTACAGACAGTTAATGAACTACGTAAAAGAAACGAATCCCCGAAGCCGAGTATATATCGTTCACCGTTTGGACAGAGACACGTCGGGTGTCATGTTATTTGCCAAAAATGAAGAGGTGAAAAATGCATTACAGGCTGCATGGAATGACGTGGTGAAAGAACGTACGTATACGGCGCTTGTTGAAGGTGTTGTTAGGAAAAAAACAGGTACAATTTCCTCATGGCTTAAGGAAAGTAAAACGTTTAAAGTGTACTCAAACCCGACTGACAATGGAGGGCAACATGCTGTAACCCATTACAAAACGCTACAATCGAATAGTAATTACACTTTACTTGAGGTTCAGCTGGAAACAGGTCGTAAAAATCAGATTCGCGTTCATATGGAAGACCTTGGCCACCCAATTGTTGGCGATAAAAAATACGGATCTAGCGTTAATCCAATCAAACGAATCGGCCTTCATGCTACGGCATTGGCACTTTTACATCCGAGTACTGGAGAACTAGTCCGATTTAAGGCGGATGTACCTTCCGCACTTATTACGAAGTCAAAATGATCGGTTGGTGTGTTCATGATAATCAAAACTTATGATGATCTTCAACAGGCAGAGATGGTGCTTTCATTTGGTAAGCAAAAAATGACCGTTTCCGTCTTTATGATAGATGGGTTATTAATTGATAGTGGTCCAGCGAAAATGAAAGCAAAACTCTTACCCTTGTTTGAACAGTGGGATATGACAAAAGTAATCTTAACGCACCATCACGAAGATCATACGGGATTGGCATATTGGCTTCAAGAAAATAAGAAGGTCCCGATTTATATTCATGAATCTGGGATTAAAGACTGTGAAAAGCATACGAAGTTGCCTTTTTATCGTAAAGTTTTTTGGGGGGAAAGAGAACCATTCCAACCGATTAAATTGGATGACATAATTGCAACAAATAACTACAACTGGGATGTCATTCATACACCTGGTCACGCGCATGATCATGTTGCGCTGTTTAATCAGGAAAAAGGTTGGATGTTTGGCGGTGATTTATATATACAACCGACTCCGAAAAGTTTGTTTGCATTTGAATCTGTTCCAGAAATTATCACATCATTAAGAAAAATATTGACGTATGATTTTGAAACGTATATTTGCTCCCATGCAGGGATCAAAGTTAAAGGCAGACAAGCAATTGAGAGGAAGTTAGATTATTTGGAGAGCGTACAACAAGAAGTTCAAACTCTTCATAATCATGGCATGACTCCGCATGCAATAAGAAAAAAACTATTTCCTAAAAGTCATCCGATGCACTACTTTTCCTTCTTTGAAAATTCACCAAATCATATCGTCAACTCGATTTTGGGATAAGGTAAAGGGATATTAAGAAGTTTATTTTGAATCCGCTTATCTTATACGAGGTACAAGTACGATAACGATTAATCCTGGCGTTATGTTGAAGAAAGTGAATTTTATGAAAGTGGAAGAAGAGAGACGGGTAGAGGTTATTCAACTTCTATCCGTCTCTCTTCGTACTTGTCTGGTTAGGTGTACGAATCTAATGATTAGTTTGATCACGCCCCTGGCTGCTACTTATATCGTTGCGCTATTGAATTGCTTTAGATTGAATGACTTCTATTACAATTACCGAGATGTCTGGATGTGTAGGGATGCGACTTTGTAGCATCCCTAGGTAATCGTATGAACGTCCTTCACCCGTTGCGCTCCAAATGCATAAGTGTACAGCGTGCTGAAGCTATTTGAGACGATAGAATAGTTGGCATTTTACCTGGAGAAAAGCCGCCAAAGATGCAATTTTGGCGACTGATGCTTTCTCTATGGTTTTTTCTTATGTATTTTAAAGAAGTGTCACTTTCTATAAGGCATCACCTGATTAGATGCGTAATCTTCGCTAACAGTATGCAAGGAATACATTGTAGACCGTGCAAGAGTGCCCGAAATTGCATCTTCGGGCACTTACACTCTCTATAGAATGCCATCTATTCTTTCCTTCCAAACAACTGCATTATTCACTTGAATATTGGGGGAACCTGACAGGCACCTATTCGCCACACTAATTTTTTCAATGAAACGGGATAAGGTAGGTGCTTTAATATGCTGTAAACGCACAAAAAGCGGGATAAGCATTTATTCCATGAGGGATCTAACACTCGTTGTAATGATTGTAGTTCCTAGTACAGGCGCATTATTAGCTATTCGTTTGTTAGTTCGGTGCTCAAATTCCATATTTTTTCAGCATTTTGACTATCGCTCGCGTATTTTGGGTAATTACTCGAACCGAAAATATTCTTCAATTGCGCAATTCCTTTTTCTTTTGTGGATGGCTGAACAATCTCTCTTTTATGGTTGATTAACTGGCCTGTAACATTGCTGAATTCATTTGAGGTGCAAATATGAAAATAGTTATCTGCCATGCCCGACGGTAAAGGATTAGTAAAATTTTGAGCCCATGCAAGCACTTTCCAAAAAGAACTTAGTTTTTTAATCGTTTCTTTTGATAATTTCACACGGTTTATCTGAAGAGCATTGACTTTAATCTCTCGGCTTTTAAATTCTTCTGCCATTTTGAATGTTAGTATCAGTAAAGCCATTTTCGAGTCTCCGTACATTTTATATACGTTATAACGCCGTGTGTTTCGGAATTCACCACGCAAATTATCGAATTCTATTTGCCTTCCCGGATCGAAGAAGTTTTTGATATTCGTCGTGCAGGCGTTAAGGATTCTAGGGTCTTGCGATTTTTCTAGATGATCTGCTAATAAATTATTTAATAAAAACGGGCCGAATGTATTAGTAGCGAAAGACAATTCGATATGTTCGGCACTAAGTTTATATTCTTTTTCACCGTAATTTAAGTAAGCGGCATTATGTATTAAGATGTCCAAATGAGGGTATTTGGCTTTAAATTCTGAGCAGAATTTACGAATAGAATCAAAAGAAGAAACATCCAACTCCATTAGATCTACGTTATAGTTGTTAGAAAGTTCTGTTATTTGAATTTGTACTACTTTACTAATTTCCATATTGCGGCAAGCCATGATAACACGATATCCTTCGCTTGCAAATCGCAGAGCTGCTGCTTTACCTATCCCTGAATTTGCTCCTGTAATAATAACGATTTTATTTTCCATGCCGATTACAAACTGCTTATCATTAATTCTCTCAGGTCTTTGCACTATGCACTATCCTCCTCGGTATAATTAAATTATACTAAATTAACTATAGTTACTATATTGATTTATTCATTAAATTATGCAAAGTGAAGAAGGGAATTTAATTTCCATGTCTGTTGATTAGTCATTTTCTTGTACAAGATTCTGATAAGGTAGGTGGAAAAGTCTTAATTTGGACTTGTAATTTCAATATTGATTGTTGCTGTGACTTCGTTAGCATATTGATGTAAAAAAATAATCCACCCTTAAGTTGAAGGCTCTAGTGCATTATTTATATTTCAACAAGTGACTGGCCCTCCCAAAGGGAATTGGCCTATTATAAGTACCGCAATGATGGACAAGCTTAGTTGCGGTCTTTTTTAACGTATCCGATATTAATTGTGATTATATCGAATATTACAATATATGTATATCTCTCAATTCAAGCTTATCAATCATCATAATAACTTAAATCGTTATTGTTTTGAAAAACTAATACGCAAATTAGGAATAGCTTCACACGAAAAAACTGTTACAATTACAAGATTTTTTGCCGTAAGAAAGTGTTGGTGATTGTATTTTATCGCTAACAGTTAGTTTGCTCGTTCCAAATTTCACTTAATAATTTGAAGTTTTAATCGGAGCTGATGTCCGGCATTACAATTATTTGGTTTGAATAAATGAAAAAATCAGGTGCTTACTAGAATTCTAGTGAGCACCTGATTTGTTTTTAATTATTGAAGATTGTTAGTGGGCATTCCCGGTTGGCCTTGTGAAGAGGCGAACGAATTCAATAATTGTTGCATATCTTGTGCGGCCAGTTGCGGCACCTGGTAATAATGGTGTTTGTTTTGGTAAATCGCCAGTTCGTAAGCCATTTCAATACAATTCGGTACAGAGTCAGCAAGTACGCGACGTACTACAGGGTTACATGTTTCCGTGGCAGCCATCGTTTTCATCGATGCTCCAGCCTTTGCGGAGCCTAGTAAAAAGCCCGAAATTATTTCATCCGATATGTCTGCGACGGATTGCATAGGTTTTTTCGGTTGAGACGGTTTCATGCCATAAACGAAATCATTTCCCTGTTTCATCTCATACCTTCCGGTGGGATGTGACGGATTAGCTCCAGTTTTGAAACATTCAACTGTAATATTATATTCGTCTAAAGTGAAGCGGTATTGGCGATCCAAAATATCAAGTAACTCAGGATCTTTGACATGTGTTCGTAATAGCATTGCTTGGTTCAGACCCGCGACGGTCCCGGATAATGCCTCGTGAACATCAAACAATTCATGACCGCCGTGATTCATCTGTTGTGGAACGCTACCTGTGTGCATGTTTTGGTGAGTTTGATCGTTCGATTGACCGGATGTGTTTTGCGTCAATGTATAAATTCCTCCTTCATAATTATTGATTTTCATCAACAATAGTATGGATGATTGAGCGGAATTTATTCGTGGGAATTGTGAAATGAAAACAATCTATGCATAATCTCCTTCTAACAAAAATAGTCTTAGGTAGAGGACATTTTTGTCAATGAAAGGCAGATGATAAAGTATGCAGATTCATGTGGTACAAAAAGGACAAAGTTTGTATGGAATAGCTCAAGCTTACGGCATCAATTATCAAGAAATTGCGCAAGCGAATGAAATACCAGATCCATCACGTATCGTTGTGGGTCAAGCGTTAGTCATTCCGATTGTTGGAAGTTATCACTGGATTCAACCAGGTCAGTCACTTTTTGTTATTGCTGAAATGTATGGTATGACAGTAAATGAACTTGCAAGAGTAAATGGAATATCACCATCGCAAAACTTGCGTGTTGGACAACGTCTTTACATTCCGCCGCAACCGAAAAAGACCGCGGAATCCTTACTCTATGTAGAGCCGAGGACGCCAGTAACTCAAGTAATGATTGACGAAGTAAGACGAAGAGTCGATGCACTGACGTACCTAGCCATGTTTAGTTACGAAGCGCAACGAGATGGATCATTGAAAGCACCCACAATCGATGACATTCCGAATATAGCGAGTGCTGCGGGAGCGGCGAACGCACTCGTTGTAAGCAATCTAGAAAACTTTGCGTTTAATCCAGATCTTGCTCATGTATTGTTTACGGATCAAGCAGCCCAAAATCGGTTATTCGGCAATCTCATTCAGGTTGCCAATGAAGTTGGTTATAAGGACATTCATTTTGATTTTGAGTTGTTATATCCAGAAGACCGTGAACTGTATAATAGTTTTCTACGAAATGCAAGGGATCGATTCCATAATGCCGGATTTACAATTTCGTCCGCGCTCGCACCTATGACGAGTGACGTCAGGACAGGGATTTACGGGGCTCATGACTATCGTGCCCACGGGGAGATTGTGGATTTCGTCTCACTCATGACTTATGAGTGGGGATATACGTACAGCGATCCTCAAGCAGTCAGTCCAATAGGTCCTGTTCGGAACGTAATCGAGTATGCTGTCAGTCAAATTCCGAGTGAAAAAATATTCTTAGGACAAAATTTATACGGTTACGATTGGTCGTCACCTTATCCGAGCCAAGGTGGATCTGCTGCTAAGGCGATAAGCCCTCAAAATGCAGTAGAACTTGCGGTTAACCGAGAAGTTGATATCCAATACGACTATGTGGCGCAGGCACCACATTTTACGTATACCGATGATACAGGCGTACGCCATGAAGTATGGTTTGAAGATGCACGTAGTATTCAAGCTAAATTTGACCTGATCAAAGAATTCAACTTACGCGGGATTATGTATTGGAAACTAGGTTTAGATTTCCCGCAAAACTGGTTGTTATTGGAGAATAACTTTAATATACGTAAAATTACGTAAAAAAAAGTGAACCGCGGTGCCATGGCACTAGCGGTTCACTTTGTTAATTTAATTGTCTTTATTGATATAATTGATGAAACTCGTTAGAATTTCTACATCTGGATTGAAAAGTAAAACTGGTAGGAAAACGAAAGTTACTATTAGCGTTACATTCGCACAGATAAATGTACGGAGTATCTTTTTAAATTTCATTGTCCTTACCTTCTTTCTCCTAGTTGTAATTTCCTGTTAACACCTGATAGCTACACTAATAAGTATATGCATCATCTATTGTTATCGGAATAACTAAATAATACTCTTTATTAAAAAGAAAGTAAATAATATAATTCCAAGTGCATAAATAAGTCGGAATAGTGTATAATTATTAATTAAACACAAAAAAAGTTGTGGAAATTCATATCTTAAGAGATAATACTAAATAATTAATTGATTTTGAAATATCATTTAGTTGAGACGGTGGGTATTTAACAGCTCCCACCTTTAACCTAGAGAAGAAAGGGATGAGTGAAAAATGACGAAGTTAAATGAATCTCACAATGATAATAAGAAAAGAGCAAATGATTACGTCCATGAAGTCTATGAATTGATCAAGAAAAGAAATCCAGATGAAAAAGAGTTTTTACAAGCAACTAGAGAAATCTTCGATTCTCTTCGCCCTGTCTTCTCCAAGCATCCCGTCTATATAACAAACGGCATTTTAGAACGTATTACGGAACCGCAACGCATCATCACTTTCCGGGTTACATGGGAGGATGATAAAGGTAAAGTTCATGTGAATCGTGGCTTCCGTGTCCAGTTCAATAGTGATCTCGGACCATATAAAGGCGGTATCCGATTCCATCCTTCCGTAAATAGCAGCATCATGAAATTTCTTGCATTTGAACAAATCTTTAAAAATGCGTTAACAGGCCAACCGATTGGTGGAGGTAAAGGTGGTTCTGACTTTGATCCTAAAGGTAAATCTGACCGCGAAATTATGCGATTCACTCAGAGCTTCGTCACGGAGTTGAGCAGATATATTGGTCCTGATACTGATGTGCCTGCAGGCGACATTGGTGTTGGTAAGAGAGAAATTGGTTATATGTTTGGGCAGTATAATCGCTTAAAAGGCGGTTACGAAGCCGGTGTATTCACAGGGAAAGATCCGAATCACGGTGGTAGCCTTGGGCGAAAAGAAGCTACAGGATATGGAACAGTCTATTTTGTTGCAGAAATGTTAAAGTCAGCCGGGCTAAGTTTTGAAGGGAAAAAAGTTGTTGTTTCAGGGTCGGGTAATGTATCTACTTATGCAATTGAAAAAGCAATACAGTTAGGTGCTACTGTCTTGGCTTGTAGTGATTCAGACGGTTATATTTATGATGAAAATGGCATCAATTTAGAAACGTTGAAGCGTTTGAAAGAAGTCGAGAACAAACGAATTTCGGAATACATCAATGAACATCCGGAAGCAAAGTATTACGAGGATTGTTCGAGAATCTGGTCAATTCCATGTGATATTGCACTTCCGTGTGCGACGCAAAATGAAATTGATGAGATAGCTGCACGTATACTGATTGCGAATGGTGTAATAGCAGTCGGAGAAGGTGCTAATATGCCTTGCACGCTTGAAGCTATGGCAGTTTTCCATGAGCATAAGACTTTATTCGGTCCGGCGAAGGCCGCAAATGCAGGAGGGGTAGCGGTATCAGCGATGGAAATGTCTCAAAATAGCATGCGCCTTTCTTGGACAGTCGAAGAGGTTGATGAAAGACTTCAAACTGTCATGAAAAATATCTATACGAGCTGTATGGATGCAGCTGAAGCATATGGACATCCCGGTAACCTCGTAATGGGGGCAAACATTGCTGGATTTTTGAAAGTAGCAGATGCAATGGTAGCTCATGGTCTTAGTTAAGTCTATGAAAATCCCGTAAAAAGAGTACACAGACTAAAAATTGTGTACTCTTTTTCTGTCGTCTAAACTAGTGGGGCATCTTCGTTAGTTACCGCAGGACCTTTGAATGGGACGCTACCTCATTATTATAGAGTTAAGTTTTGTAATACGTATCTGTACACGTAAGTTGCCCTAAGGGCTGAAGCGGCCAGTCGCGGTCGTAATTCAACTGGCTCAACAGTTGTTAGTAACTGGCGCTAGGGAAGGTGTTTGAACTCAGCGCAGGTGCCTTACAGGGGTAGCCGAAGCGTTATTCAATGTAATAACTAATTCATACAACCTATATAGAAAAAAACTTTCAGCAAAACTATTGCGTTAATTTGATAATGTGCTATTATAAAAATACATAGTGATGCATAAACATACAAAAAGGTGATTGGAAGGGGATTTTAATTATGACTAAGAAAAAAGTTGTTTTAGCATATTCAGGTGGACTAGATACTTCTGTGGCGGTACAGTGGCTAACAGAACAAGGGTACGAAGTAGTTGCGGTTTGTCTTGATGTCGGAGAAGGCAAAGACTTGGACTTCATTCAGGCAAAAGCGTTACAGGTTGGGGCTGTAAATAGCTATGTAATTGATGCGAAAGAGGAATTCGCACAGGAGTATGCGTTGCTTTCTCTTCAAGCTCAAACTTATTATGAAAACAAATATCCACTTGTATCGGCACTTTCACGTCCGTTGATTTCGAAAAAACTCGTTGAAGTGGCGCATAAAGAAAATGCTACGGCAGTGGCGCACGGCTGTACAGGAAAAGGGAATGACCAAGTACGTTTCGAAGTGGCAATTAAAGCATTGGATCCGTCGTTAGAAGTAATCGCTCCAGTTCGTGAGTGGAGTTGGTCGCGTGAAGAAGAAATTGCTTACGCGAAAGAAAAGAATATACCGATTCCAATTGATTTGGAAAGTCCATATTCCGTCGACCAAAACTTATGGGGTCGTGCTAATGAGTGTGGAATCTTGGAAGATCCATGGGCGGCACCACCTGAAGAAGCTTTCGGTCTTACGGTTTCAATCGAAAATGCTCCGGATACGCCAGACGTCATTGAAATTGATTTCCTAAAAGGTGTGCCAGTCAGTATAGATGGTCAGAAATATCCACTAAGTGATCTAATTATGAAACTGAATGATATTGGTGGGAAACACGGAGTGGGAAGAATAGATCATGTGGAAAACCGTCTCGTTGGGATCAAATCACGTGAAGTGTACGAATGTCCAGGAGCAATTATATTGTTGAAAGCTCATAAGGAATTGGAAGATCTTACACTCGTCAAGGAATTGGCCCATTTCAAACCGATTATTTCACAAAAATTAAGCGAGTTAATCTATAACGGCCTTTGGTTCTCGCCACTTAGGGACGCATTGGAAGCATTTATTAAAGAAACACAGCAGTACGTGAATGGGACAGTGCGCGTGAAGTTGTTCAAGGGGCACGCACTTGTTGAAGGCAGAAAGTCAGCGAATTCACTTTACGACATGAACTTGGCAACGTATACCTCTGATGACTCGTTTGACCAATCTGCAGCGGTTGGGTTCATCAAGCTTTGGGGATTACCTACAGAAGTTCACAGCATGGTAAACAAGAAGCAAACAGTTGAAAAATAAATGATATCAATTCAAGAACCATCTACTAGTTAAAAGTAGATGGTTCTTTGAATTGTATGATTCCTTTGTTGTAGAAGATTACACTAGTTAGATATTATCAATTGTTTACGAAAGGTGAATTTTTCCAATTTTTTTTTGAGTAAAGACATAGACTGTGATAGTATGAAAAAATGTGAATATGAAAAAAATTCAACTTTAACTAAACATTTCTAGTACAAGAGTAAATGTAAGGAGGAGAATACGATGGAAGAAACAGTAGTGAAGAAAAAATCGCCAATGTTGTTAGTTATTATAATCTTAACTGCATTACTCATTGTAGGTGGGAGTGTATCGGCATTTTTCTTGGTGAATAAATCACCGAAAGTACAATACTTTTTAGCTGAAGCCGAAACGTTTAAACAAATGCGGGCTATCTTTGAAGACCGTTACAAGGACGAACTAAAATGGTTAGAAGTTCAACAAGAAAAACCGGTTGAAACGAATTTTGACCTGTCAGGAGAATGGAATGATCCATCTGTTGACTATGAGATGCAGGAGATTCAAAGCATCGTAAACAATGCTAAAATAGCCAGTAAACAAGTTTATGATCCTGTTAAGAAAGAGATAGAAGTGGATCTTAGGGGTGAACTGGGTAGTATGGAAATGAATTTTGGTTCACTTTTTATGACAACAGAGAAACTGGTGGCTTCATTACCTTTCCTCGATGAATTAGTTCGCTTTGATGACGAAGATTTCGGGAAGATAATGAGAGAGTACGATGAAGAGTACGATGGTAATGAAAATCTGGGTTTATCCCAGTTATTTGAAGATGGTTTTTCGATGTCAGAAGAATCTCGAACATATATAGAAAAAGAGTATCTCGAGTATCTCTTTAAAGCGATTCCTGAAGAAGCATTTACGAGTGAAAAAGAAGTAATTACAGTGTTTGATAAAAAAGTGAAATCAAAAAAGGTCAAGATGGATCTTACAGAACAACAACTTAAAACGTTACTGAAAGATTTATTGGAAAAAGCAAAAACAGACGAAAAACTTAAAGTTATACTGGAAGATCAACTGGCACTCTCTTCTTTTGCTGGAGATACTTCTAGCAATGACATTGCAACAATAATGGATAGTTTTGAAGAGGGTCTCGATGAGGCGATTAAGGCAGTGGATTCTATAAAGCTTTCTAACGGGTTGCAATCGACAATATGGCACCATTCAAACAAAATTGTGAAACGCGAATTCGCAATGGGTGTTGGAGAAAATAAGACTGATGTGGATACATTACTGATTAGTGGAACTCAATTGCTAGAGAAGGCAGATCAGAAGTGGGACTTCACATTTGGTATAGAAGATTCCTTCGGTGATGAAAACTTTGTGGGTATTAATGGCGATTTAAGTTGGGCAGATCAAAAAGTCGATGATTCTATTACGCTTTCGATGGATGATACTAAGTTTATCTATAAAGGAAAAGAAGAACTGAAAGATAAGAAGCGAACGTTTACTCGTTCATTTGGCTTTACAGATGGGGATGTGAATCCTGCGGTAATTTGGAAAGGCAGTGCCACATATGAAAGTGATTCAATGAAAGCGAATCATGACTTTACTTTCAGTGAAGAATCAATAGGTGATAATATGTTCAATTTACAAGTAAAGCAAAAAGGAAAAGTTGTAAAAAAAGTAGATATGCCAGTTGAAACAAAAGATACAGTGAATATAGGTGAAATGAATAGGGATGAATTTGACTCATTCTCCGAAGAAAGCATGATGAAAGTTCAAGACTGGATGTTCGGATTTATGGAAGAATTACAAGGTGAAATAGACGAATTTTAAAGAATGGAAGTGACTATTTTGCTGTCCGTTAGAAGAATAGTTTTTTTCATGCGTCAATATAATAAGCAGTTGAAGAAGAAGTGTGTAACACTTCTTCTTCTTTTTATCTTTCCGATTGTTTTGATATGCCTACTGTTAGGTCTGATGGTTGGTTTACTGCTACCTAAAGAAGATTCACCAATCCGAGTGGCTCTGGTTGATGAAGACCAGACGACTGAAACGATATTGTTCAGTGGGCTACTGGAAGAAACAGCCTCGGGCAATCAATTCATTCAAATTGTAACGATAACGAAGGACAATGCCGAAAAACTGATGGAGCAAAATGAAATCAGTTCCTATTTTACGTTTCCTAATGGGTTTACAGAGGATTTGTATGAAGGAACGTCTGTCATAATCCCGATTGTCGGTAATTCGTCGCGTCCAACAGATAGTTTTCTAGTGAAAGAGTTAGTGGAAAGTATGATGCGTTACATTGCTGTGGCTCAGTCGAATATTCTGACCATCAATGACTACGCAAAGAAAACAGAAATGCCGAAACAGGAACGTCAAGAAATGATGTTGCAACAGTTTATGGACTTCAGTTTGTACACCCTTGGAAAAGATAAGATACTTGATGAAGAAGTTATTACAAATATGGCGACGTCCTCTCCGACTCACTATTACGTATTATCCGGCTGGTTTATAGCGGTGACAGTTTGGCTTTTTGCTATCTATACTGTTTTAGGGAAAGAGGAGCATTCCTCGATGCTAATTCGGATGAAATTATTCGGTGTCACCATATGGCAACGTATTTTTGCACGAATCCTTGTCTCTATGGGATATAGCTTTCTTATTTCGGCAGGAGCATTTTTTATTGCAGATAAGCTAGTTGGGTTTGAGTTGTTTGCTGTAGATTATCTACGGTTTAGTTTGTTTTCGATTCTTTATGCGCTGTTATTTTTAGTCGGTATAGCACTCCTCGATGTTTGGATTTCATCCCAGAAGGTTGTTCTTTTATTACAAAGTCTTTATACATTTTTAATGGTTTTCACAAGTGGTGCAGTTATTCCTACCTTATACTTTCCGCAAGAAATTCAGGGGGTCTTACCGTATATCTTTTCACATATTAGTTTAAATTGGATGATTGATATCGTGCTAGAAGGGCGAAGTTATGCGAACTTCACAACGCTGATTGTCCTTACTGTTATCGGATTACTCCTGCTTTGGCTATCAACAGTCGGAAAAGAGAGGTGGATTCGATGAAGAATATAGTGTACACCCGCACGATTCGCTTGAAGAAGGAATGGAAAAGTCTTATATGCTGGCTGTTTCTCCCTGTCTTTATGACAGTGCTAATCATGCAGGGGGTTAAGACTTGGCATGAGGAGACTAAAGTGCCGATAGCGCTTGTCGTTGAAGAACAAACTGAAATGGCAGCTCGTCTAGTTGAAGATATCGCAAGTACGGAGCTTCTCCATATCCAGTTCATGTCTTTGGATGAAGCACTATATAAACTCGAACAACATGAGTTAGATAGTGTTTTTGTTATTCGCGAGGGCTATGAGGACAATATACTGACGAGCAGGAGAAATCAGCTTATCGAGGCTTATTCTTCCAATCGTTCTTTCGCATATCAGGCGAGCGTCGAAACGATTACGTCCTATGCTCAACAAGATGCGGCCCGTTCAAAAGCAGCTTTCGTCATCAAACAACTATTCTCAGACTATGGTATGGAAGATGAATGGAATTATGAAGAGATTATTGATAGTAGTCGTGAGAGACAACAAAACGAAGCGCTACTTCAATCGGATTTTTCCTATTATGATAAGGATAATACGGCTGAAGAGCAGACGTTACCGCTACTGAAAGCGTGGGGTGTTTGGGCTTTCTTCGCAATCATTACGGTGTTTTTCCTGTTTGACTGGATGCTAAAGGAAAGTCGACCATCGATGCGTCAGCGCTGGTTATTCACGGGAATCTCTTTTAAAAAGTATGCGTTAGGATCGCTATTGCTCTTTACAGCTATCATTTATTTTATGGATATTGTCACGGCGTTCACCTTCTCATTAGTCTTTCAGGAGGTATTGACAAGCCGAGTTCTATTTTCACTTTTTACATTCCGGTTGTCGATAAATCTACTTGCCTTTCTACTTGCGAGTGCCTACAAGCAATTGTTTATGTATTATTTAAGCGGTCTGGCGATAGGGCTACTTCTGATTGTAGTCGGGGGGGCAATCATACCGATGGATGGGCTAACGGGGAAATGGCCGTGGATTGCAGAACTCAGTCCGGTCCAATCGTTACTGAGCGGGACGATACCGCTACTATGGCTTTGCGCTTTAGCTGTTCTGCTAGCTATGTGGATGTGGAAAGGAGCTAAGGAAAATGCTTAATGTGAACGAACTTCAGAAAAAGTATAAAGAAAAAGCTGTTTTAGAAAATGTATCTTTTCAAATGAAGCCTGGAGAAATTGTAGGTCTTGTTGGGGAAAATGGTGCAGGTAAATCGACATTGCTTCAACTATTGGCAACAGTAATGAAGCCGACACAAGGTGATATTCAATTAGGTGATCTTTCCTATGTGAGTAATGTGAAGGAAATAAGGCGGGAAATCGGTTATGTCCCCCAAGAAATAGCGATTTGGGAAGAATTCACGGTAGAAGAAAATATGCTGTTTTTTGAAAAGCTATCGTGGAAAAAACGTACAAAGGAGGAATGCCGCCAACTTTGTTTGGACATGCAATTAACGCATTGGAAGGAAGGGGTTCAGTCATTATCAGGCGGTATGAAACGGAAATTGAACTTAGCGATAAGCCTGCTTCATAATCCAGTTTTACTGTTGTTAGATGAACCTACAGTCGGTATCGATCTTAAATCCAAAATGGAGATTGGTTCGTATTTGCGTAATTTAGCTAAAAATGAAGGGAAAATGATTATGTACATATCACATGATATGGACGAAATCACTACTGTTTGCGATCGAGTTTATTCGATAGGAAAAGATCCGTTTTACATGGACTTATTAACGAAGAATGAAATTTCAGTAGAACAGTTGAAATGAGTGGATGAATTGAAAAAGTCGAAGAAAATAGCTGTAGCTTGTGTTATTGCAATTGCTGTTTCTAGTCTATTCTTGTGGTGGCTAACAGGGAAATGGATGGACGAAGGATTAGATCCAGTAGCAGATGGCACGAATGATTATGCAATTATACTCGGTGCTAAAGTGAAAAGAGATGCTCTTTCGCTGTCTTTGCAGTATCGCTTAAATGCTGCGCTAGAATACGCCAATGAACATCCTCATGTGACAATGATCTTATCTGGCGGGCAAGGCCCGGATGAGCATATTAGCGAAGCGGAAGCGATGAGCAGGTTTTTAACAGAGAATGGTATTGCTGCGGAGCGGCTTATACTTGAAGATGTGTCCACTTCGACATATGAAAATATTCTTTTCTCGAAAGAGTTTCTGCCGACTGAGACAACATCAGTAACGATAATCACAAGTGATTATCATCTAGCAAGAGCACGAAAACTCGCGGCTAGCCTTGATCTTGAGTCTGATGCAGTGTCGGCCGAGACCCCGAAAGTGGTAGCGGCAAAATTGGTTTTGCGGGAGCGTATTGCACTTGTGAAAACGTATATTGTAGGAAAATAACCACGCATTCTCCTTTACTGGGAAGATGCGTTTTTTTAAAACTTTCGAAGGATCATATTATTGTTCAATGACAATACCATTTAACGAATACTATCATCACTTGTCGAATTAATAGATTATACATTGAAGTGTTTAATAGTGAATATAAACCAGCATAAACGTCTAACAAGGATAACCGAAGCTGTAAGCCAGGTGGCGAAGCTACCTGGCTTATAGCAAGAGGCATCCCCGAGGAAGGATGTAGTTCAATTCTTCCCTAAGCGCCGAAGTGTTATTCAATGAAATAATTCTTACCCACTTTATTTTGAGGGAAGCTGTAAAGGAAGTAGTTTGCGAAGGAAAGAGATTTATTAAATCCTAAAATAGGAGGCGTGTTATTGTGAAAACGAAGTTCAAAAGGCGATTGATTTTTGTGGTTGTACTTATGATCCAAATGGTTATTGTGCCGTATCACTTTTCAGCTGATGAAATAGATACAAGTGCTCCATCTTGGACACTACCAATTGATTATCTCGCTATAGGTGATTCTTTGGCAGCAGGTGTTACTCCAAACAATGAGTTAGGGAAAGGCTATGCGGATTTTTTAGCTGAGTCAATTCATGAGATAGGGGCTTTAAAGTCGTTTAACAAAGGGTTCTCATATCCAGGGTATAAAACAACAGACGTTTTAAATGATATTCAACAGAATGTCACAAGGGATGTCTACGGCATTGGCTTTGAAGAGAAGACAGTCAAACTTCAGCAGTCCATCAAAGATACAGAAGTTATCACAATTAGCGCTGGAGCAAATGATATTTTACCACTATTTAAACAAGATCCGACCACAGGTAAGGCCAGCATTAATCAGAAAATGGCGTTGACGACGCTCCAACAAGTTGGTATAAATTACAAATCAATTATGGCTCAAATCAACCAAATCAATCCTGATGCGCAGGTGTATGTCATGGGTTATTATAATCCGTTTCCTTATATGTCTGAAGAAGTGCAGCCATTGCTCAAACAGTTACTAGATATGCTGAATAAAGCCATTGCAACAGGGGTAGAGGGGACGCAAGCAATCTTCGTACCGACAGGTGATATAATTGCGTCAAACTACAAGACCTACCTTCCGAATCCGGAAAATATCCATTTGAGTGAAGCTGGATATAAAAAAGTGACTGAGCAATTTTGGATGAACATGCAAACAGCTAATCCATGGACTACGGCAGGCAGTCTCGTCGCTGATACGACGGACACAAATTCGGTGAACTTAAACTGGCAACCAGCGAGTGATAATAGAGCCGTAACGAGCTATGAGCTTTATAATGGAAAAGAAAAAGTGGCGACGGTAAAAGGAGATATCTACACTTATAAAGTCGAAAACCTTACAAGGAATACAACGCATGTCCTATCAATAGTAGCGGTAGATCAAGCTGGAAACAAAAGTACTCAAAATCCAACCGTCAATGTTACGACAAATGGTTCTACTGTAACACCAATTCCAACACCAACATTGTTTACAGATATTGCTGATCACGGTTTAAAAAACTATATTGAACAAGCAGCGGTAGCTGGAATCATTGGTGGCTATGCGGATGGAACATTCAAACCGAACCAAAACTTAACACGAGTGCAGGCTGCTACAATAATTGTACGTGCATTAGATTTGAAAACAGATGAAGTAGCTCCATTTGGCGATATTAGTAATTATGCAGATAAAACCAAAGCTGACATTAATGCTGCATTTAAATATGGAATTATTAAAGGAGAAAAAGGTAACTTTAATCCAACTGATTTAGTAACGCATGCACAATTAGCATTAATGATTGAACGCGCATATGGAAGCGTAACTGGAAAGGCGTATAAGGCCTCTACTCAAGCACCTTATTCCGATTTCGGAAGCTATAATGCGGAAGTAGTAAATGCTATTTCAATGCTTCATGAATTAAATGTTGTATCTGGGTTCGAAGGCAAATTCATGCCAAGCAGCTCAACTACACGTGCACAAGCTGCAAAAATGGTTGTTAATTTCATCTCGATTATTAAACAAGCAGAGTAATAAAATGAAAAAACGGTCCGGTATGCCTCTAATAAGTAGATGCGTACAGGACCGTTTTTTAGTTTACACCAAATTGTTAATTGAGTGAAAAGTTGGTTTTTTATTGTCGAATGTAGTGATATACTTGAATCCAATAGACTGTAGCAATTGCAGTGAGCCGTTGAATTGATACGCGATGTCTTCGGGATTATGTGCATCGGAACCGAGTGTAATAATTTCGCCTCCGCATTGTTTATAAAGTTTCAAGATATCATCACTAGGCATGCCGTTTGTCAATCCGTAGCGGACGCCGGAAGTATTCAACTCAATTCCTTTGCCCTCCGGAATTATAACATTGAAAATAGCTGTCAATTCATTATGAAAAGGATTAGCACACGTTTTTTGTGCGTACCTTTTTACGAGGTCAACATGACCAAGAATATTAAATTGTTTATAGTTTTTTACACAGTATAATAACTCTGAATAATAAATACCATAAGCTTCCTCTATTGTTTTATTCTCGAAAAACTCTCCGTAATGCAATCCTTTTTTCTCGGCGGTATGCATGGAGCAGATGACGAAATCGAATGATTCCTTATCCATAAGCTCTTCATATCTGGTTAGTATATGGGGTTGTACACCGATTTCAACGCCTTTTTTAATGCGAATAAGTCCCTCATATTTCTCCTGCAACTCTATTATTTTTCTTGTATAATCCTTTTTATCAAAGTCAAAAATAATTGTATCATCAGGATATTCATAGTCGATATGTTCAGTAAAACAAATTTCAGTCAATCCTTTTTGAATTGCTCCATCAATCATATCTTCCATTGAAAACTGGCAATCTGCTGAGAACGAACTGTGCATGTGATAATCGAACATTGATATCATTCCTCCTATTGACATTTCATTGGTATACCTTTATAGTACTAAATAACTTTAGTCTAGTAAAGCGATAAAGCAAGGGGTGTAGGAAATGGTTAGAAATGAAGTGTATCCTGATCGAATGTTAAGTGATAATGATAAGTTTGAAAGAATTATTAAAACAATCAATAAGCGCTTTTCCACATACGGCTATAAACGCATTAAAACGTCTGCTTTCGAACAATATGACTTGTATTCAAAAGTGAAAAGCTCGATCAACCAAAATGAAATGATTAAAGTAATCGATTATTCAGGGCAAGTACTAGTATTGCGGCCCGATGTTACGATTCCAATCACAAAGGAACTGCTGCAAAACTCCTCGGAACTTTCAAGGGAACTTCGATACTTTTATGTACAAGAAGTATTCCGTCAGGCGTTTGATAAAAATGAAAGCATCGAACGTACGCAAGCAGGTATTGAATATTTTTGCAATAGTTCTCCTGAGGCGGATGCTGAAGTAATTGCACTAGCTTGTCACTTAATGAAAGATTTAGGATTCAATGATATTAAAATTGAACTGGGTCATGCTGGATTTTTCAATGAAATTGTTCAGAACCTACCACTTACTGCGCAGCAAACGGATCAATTGAGGTCCTTGATACAAGCGAAAAACGCTGTGGAAATCGGTCCTTTTCTTCAAAATTTGGACATTGACAATGAAGTGAGAGAAGTAATTGAACGGATTCCGTTTCTATATGGTAACCCAGTTGATGTGAGTGCACGAACATCAGGAATCGCCTTAACTGAAAAAATGCAAGAAACGCTCGATTACCTAATGGGTGTCTTTAACATATTGAAGATGTACGGATTGGAACAGTATATCGTCATGGATTTGGGACTGATTAATCATATGGGCTATTACTCTGGCATAATTTTTCAAGGGTATGTCGAGAAGTTTGGAAAACCAGTTTTAATGGGTGGGCGCTATGATGAGTTAGGAAACGAGTTTGGTGCTGAATTACCGGCTATTGGTTTTGCATGTGAAATTGAATCGTTAGTAAAAGCGGCAGGTAGCAGGGAAGTTACTTCTCGCTTTCCAATAGACGTCAAAATCACATATGCAGATAGTCAATTGGAACAGGCAATTGCCATTGCGAATGAATTGCGGGAACGGAATTATAGTGTGCTTTCATTTTCAGAGCATAAGGAACAAATCGATCCTCGACAGAGTATTTACTCGATACGTTTGGAGAAAGAAAATAATTCATTGCTGTATAAGGATAAAGATACACCATTTTCGGATTTAAAAGAGTTACTGGAATTACTTGTAGGAGGACTGAACTGAAATGACACATCTCACGATCGCCATGGCGAAGGGGCGTACTGCTGACAAAGCATTAACGTTCTTTGAAAAAGCAGGCATCCATTTTTCAGACTTTCATGATGAAAGCAGGAAGCTTGTGCTATATGATGATGAAAATAATGTGAAACTTATTTTTGTGAAAGCTGTAGATGTCACGACTTACGTTGAAAAAGGGGCAGCAGACATCGGGATTGTCGGCAAAGATACGATTATGGAAGATCCAGTCGATGTCTATGAACTGCTGGATCTTGGAATAGGAAA
Source organism: Sporosarcina sp. ANT_H38 (assembly GCF_008369195.1). Classification (GTDB taxonomy): domain Bacteria; phylum Bacillota; class Bacilli; order Bacillales_A; family Planococcaceae; genus Sporosarcina. The sequence continues at coordinate 233,560 of NZ_VOBC01000001.1, forward strand.
GTGTCAGCTGGTTGTTGCTGGTTTTCCAGAGAAACAATTTCCAAGCAGTGAATTGCTGACAGTCGCTTCAAAATATCCAGCAGTGACGAAAGTATATTTTGACAGTAAAGGCATTCGTATTGAAATCATCAAGTTGAATGGTTCAATCGAATTGGCTCCGCTTATTGGTATGGCAGATGTCATCGTCGATATTGTGGAATCCGGCAAGACGCTTAAGGAAAATGGACTGGTCGTTTTAAAAACAATTGCTGATGTAAGTACACGATTGATTGTTAATAAAGCGAGTTATGCGACTAGAACAAATCAGATTCAAAAACTCATCTCGGATTTAAAAGCCGTATTGGAGTGATAATTAATGAAAATCATAACGTTGGAAAAATATAGAGTAGAAAAAAATCAGCAAATAACAGTACAAACAAATGCATTTGAAATTGATCAAATTGTACTTGGAATTATCGGAAGAGTCCGTGAAGAGGGTGATCGGGCATTACTAAGCTATACGGAACAATTTGACGGTGTTCAACTGGATAATTTGATTGTCACTGCTGAAGAGTTCTCAGAGGCGCGGACGTTGATAACAGATGAGTTCTTGTATGCGCTACGAAAAGCAAAGCAGAATATTACTGCATTCCACGAAGTTCAAAAAGAGCAGTCATGGTTTGTCAATCAAGAAAAAGGAATTGTTCTTGGCCAGAAAGTGACTCCTTTAGACAGTGTCGGTATATACGTACCTGGTGGAAAAGCGGCTTATCCTTCGACAGTTCTCATGAATGCTATTCCAGCAAAAATTGCGGGTGTCGGACGGATTGCAATGGTGACACCGCCTCAAGTGGATGGCAAAGTGAATCCACACGTACTTGTAGCAGCGCAAGAAGCTGGAGTCGATATCGTTTACAAAATTGGTGGTGCACAAGCGATTGCGGCATTAGCATATGGAACAGAAACGGTTAAAAAAGTAGTGAAAATCACAGGCCCCGGGAATGCATTTGTAGCACGAGCAAAAAAGTGGGTGTTTGGTGATGTAGCAATCGATATGATTGCAGGACCGAGTGAAATTTGTATTGTGGCTGACGATAGCGCTGTTCCGAAGTTTGTTGCTGCCGATCTGTTATCGCAAGCGGAGCATGATGAACGTGCAACAGCAATTTGTTTGACGACCAGCAAATCATTTGCCGAAGCACTTCAAAAAGAAGTGATAAAGCAAATCAAAAAAGCGGATCGTAAGGGGATTATCGAAGTTTCTATCACTGATAATGGACGTATTATCTTGGTTGATTCATTGGAGGAGGCTTACGACTTCGTCAATAAGCTAGCGCCGGAACATTTGCAACTAATGGTGGAAAACCCGATGGAGCAATTATCGTACATTCACAATGCTGGAGCAATCTTCTTGGGGAACTTTTCACCTGAAGCATTGGGCGATTATATGGCGGGTCCGAATCATACATTGCCAACGAGCGGAACATCGGCATTTTCCTCGCCGCTCGGTGTCTATGACTTCATGAAAAAAACGAGCATAATCCATTATTCAGAACAAGCATTGCACGACGTTGCAGACGATATTATTACAATTGCGAATGCTGAAGGCTTAACGGCACACGCAAGTTCTATTCTTGTAAGGAGGGATGATTAGGATGCGCAGTAAATCGATTTCAAGGCAGACCGCAGAAACCAAGATTAATTTGGATTTTTTGATTGATGGAAGTGGAAAAACGAATATCAAAACAGGCGTTGGATTTTTTGATCATATGCTGACATTATTTACGAATCATGGTCGATTTGATTTGACGGTTGAATGTGATGGAGACATCGAAGTTGACCAGCATCACTCCGTCGAAGATATCGGAATCGTATTAGGACAAGCGTTCTATGAAAGTATTGGATCAAAGGAAGGCATTGAACGCTATGCAACGGTGTCAACACCGATGGATGAAGCGTTATCAACAGTTTCAATTGATATTAGCGGACGTCCATTTTTCGTTTATAACGTAGAGGGTTTGAAAGATAAAGTAGGGGAGTTCGATACCGAGCTCGTCGAGGAGTTTTTCCAAGCATTCACAAGTCATGCCAAAGTGACATTGCATATCAATTTACAGTACGGGAAAAACAGTCACCATATCATCGAATCAATTTTCAAAGGATTCGGACGTGCATTGCGCGTAGCAAGTACAATTAATCCGGATGTAAAGGGTGTTCCGTCAACGAAGGGAATTCTATAAGAATATTTTTGGGTGCGGTTACTGCTCAAATACGTGTATGTACTAAGCGAAGGCGCCTAACAAGGGGTAGCCGAAGCAATAAGACTGGCAGCGAAGCTGCATGGCTTATAGCGGGAGGCATCCCCAAGCGCCGCAGCGGATTCGGTGGAATACTTTATGTCCTATATGCTCCTAGAGACTTGTTTTATCTATGAAAACAAAGCGAAGGCGCCTAACAGGGGTAGCCGAAGCTGCATGGCTTATAGCGGGAGGCATCCCCAAGCGCCGCAGCGGATTCGGTGGAATACTATATGTCCTATTTGCTCCTAGAGACTTGTTTTATCTATGAAAACTAAGCGAAGGCGCCTAACAGGGTAGCCACAGCAGATTCAATGGAATTCTTCATTTATATATTTACTATAAAAAGGGGAGAACAATGATGATTTTATTTCCAGCCATCGATATTCGCGATGGGAAATGTGTAAGGTTAATACAAGGAGATTATGATCAAGAAATTATTTATAATGATTCACCTACAGCGATGGCGAAGGAATGGGAAAAGCAAGGTGCGGAATACATTCACGTTGTCGATTTAGATGGAGCTAAAACGGGTAACTCATTGAATCGTGAAGCAATCCAGGCGATTGCTATGAGCGTATCGATTCCGGTTCAAGTAGGCGGTGGAATCCGGACGATGGAAATTATTGACGGACATATCGCATCTGGTGTAAGTCGCGTAATCATTGGGACGGCCGCAATTCAGGATAAACCATTATTAAAGCAAGCCGTAGAAAAATACGGTGATAAAATTGCAGTTTCCATCGATGCGAGAAAAGGATTTGTTGCAACGGATGGCTGGACTAAAACGAGTGATGTGTTGGCAGTCGACTTGTTAAGCGAACTAGAAATATTAGGTGTGAAAACGGTCGTTTATACGGACATTATGAAAGATGGAATGATGCAAGGGCCTAATTTTCACGAACTTGAAATTATGGACAAAGCATCTACCATAGATATTATTGCTTCAGGCGGTGTCTCCACTGTAGAGGATATCGTTCAGTTACGGGAAGTCGAATTATACGGGGCAATTATCGGCAAAGCTTTATATGAAGGTAAGATATCATTAAAAAAAGTATTAGGGGGAAAATGAGGATGACAATTAAACGGATTATACCATGCCTAGATTTTGATAACGGTAAAGTCGTAAAAGGGAAAAAGTTTTTGGAAGTTAAAGAAGTTGCAGATCCACTGACATTAGCAAAAAAATATGTAGCTGACGGTGCAGATGAACTTGTGTTTTACGACATTGCCGCTTCAACAAAGAACCGTGCAATGTTCCTTGACCTCATTGCAGAAATTGCGAAAGAAGTACCTATTCCATTTATTGTCGGCGGGGGCATACGTACTGTCGAAGATATCCAAAAGGTCTTTGATGCAGGCGGGGATAAAGTATCTATTAACAGTGCAGCGCTTAGCAATCCAACATTAATAGAAGAAGCAGCGAAAAGATTCGGTTCTGAGCGTATTATTCTTTCGATGGATGTCAATGAAGTGGGCCCATCCAAATGGTCTGTTTTCTCAAACGGAGGAATGAAAGATACAGGTATAGACGCTATTGAATGGGCGAAGCAGGCTGAAAAATGGGGCGCCGGGGAACTGGTTGTTAATAGTATTGGAGAAGATGGCGTAAAAGATGGCTATAATCTCGAGTTGACGAGAGCGATTGCAGAAGCAGTCAGCATCCCTGTCATTGCAAGTGGTGGAGCAGGGATCCCTGAACACTTCCATACTGTATTGACTGAAGGAAAAGCAGATGCTGCGCTTGCTGCATCTGTCTTCCATTTCGAAGACATTAATATCGGTGAATTAAAAACATATCTAGCTGATAAAAATACATCTGTTGAGGTCGACTGACTATGACGATACAAATCGACACATTAAAATTTGACGAAAATGGACTGATTCCTGCAATTGTTCAAGACGACCGGACAGGGAATGTATTAATGCTTGCTTATATGAATAAAGAGTCGTTGCAGATGACGATTGACACGAAAGAGACTTGGTTTTTCAGCAGATCAAGACAAGAGTTATGGAACAAAGGAGCAACTTCTGGCAATCGGCAAATTGTGAAGAACTTGTCAATGGACTGTGATAGTGATGCGATTTTGGTACAAGTTTCGCCACTAGGTCCGGCTTGTCATACGGGAGAAGTGTCTTGTTTCTACAATCGGATTTCCGATGAGGTTGTAAAGACTCGCTCAATCGTCCATGACATAACTGATGAAATAAAAAATCGACGTGCTAACCCTATAGAAGGATCATACACATCGTACTTGTTCCGTGAAGGCTTAGATAAAATCTTGAAAAAAGTGGGTGAAGAAACAACTGAAGTTGTCATTGGCGCAAAAAATCGTGATAAGGCTGAAGTAACTAGTGAACTTGCAGATTTGACATATCACTCTTTGGTATTGATGGAAGAGTTAGGTGTCAGTGTTGAAGATGTCAAAAATGAATTGCGAAAAAGGCGACCCAAAAGTGAAGTTCTACGAGATGAGTAAATTTTGGAGCTCAATGGTGAAACGGACTGAACCCTATATTCCCGGGGAGCAAGTCGAACAAGCGAATATCGTAAAATTGAATACCAATGAAAACCCTTATCCTCCGAGTCCGAAAGTAACGGCAGCTATCAAGGAGGAGATAGGGCGATCCCTTCAATTGTATCCATCCCCAACAGCAAATGAGCTGCGCGAAACGATAGGAAGGCACTATGGGCTTTCCACAGACGAGGTATTCGTAGGGAATGGTTCGGACGAAGTATTGGCATTTTCTTTCATGGCATTTTTTGAACCTGGCCATCCTATCCGTTTTCCTAATGTAACATATAGCTTCTACCCGGTATATGCAAAGTTATTTGATATTCCTTATGAAGAAGTGCCGTTAAATAAGGATTTCACATTGTGTGTTGATAGTTTCTTCCAGTCCCATGGTGGTGTCATTTTACCGAATCCTAATGCCCCAACTAGTATCTATGCCGGACTTGAGCACATTGAAAAAATTGTCCAAAACAATCCCGACCAAGTTGTTATCATCGACGAGGCGTATATCGATTTCGCAACGGAATCAGCGGCAAAGCTGATCCGGAAGTATGATAATGTACTTGTAATCCAGACCACATCGAAATCACGTTCACTAGCCGGCTTACGTGTCGGCTTCGCGATGGGGGACCCTTCATTGATCAATGCATTGATACGTATCAAAGACTCGTTTAACTCGTATACATTGGATCGTCTTGCACTTGTGGGCGCAAAAGCGGCGTTTGAAGATGTAGCGTATTTTACAGATACTGTGGGAAAAATCATCGCAACACGAGAAAAAACAAAAGATTCATTGCAAAATCTTGATTTCAATGTCCTTCCGTCACAGGCGAATTTTGTTTTTGTGTCGCACAAAACTGTACCAGCAGAAGTCCTTTATCATGAATTAAAAAAAGAAGGCATGCTCGTCAGGTATTTCAACAAACCGGGGATTGACAATTATTTACGTATTACAATTGGCACAGATGAGCAAATGAAGCAATTGGTTAAGAGATTAAGTGAAATTATCAAGTTGTAACGAAACTCTAGATACACTTATGAAATGATTGCATGAAAAATACTCCGAAACTGATATACTTGTAAAAACAAGGGAGGTTTTCACATGGGATCTAAATACATTGATATTGCACTTATATTAATCATGAGTTATTTCGCATTTACTCGGTTTGCGAATGGACAAATTGGCTTCGGAATCTTTTTCACGGTGCTTACCTTATTAAACATTTTAACGCTTGTGATGAAAGTAAAAAAAGACAATGCAGCTAAAAATGAAATACGTTGAAATGTAAAAAAGCAATAATTTAAGACTAGGCATGCTCATGGAATATGGAGCTTGCCTAGTCTTTTCTATATAAAATTTTAGGAGTTGGCGATGTGCTTTTTTCTATCGCAACAGTAGGCGGCGCGGCGACAATTGATTGGTATCTATTGTTTCGGTTTTAATGTGCCTATTAATTTAGAAAAACGTTCGACCTAAAAAACTAGCCCCCTAACTTTACCGCTAAATTAATGCGAGTAAAATAGGTGGTTCTTTCGTTTGTTAAAGTGTTCAGTTAATTTAATTAGTTGTTCCCATTTCTAAATTCATGTAGTATAATGTGTGAATTGCATTTTTTGAAATGAGGATAACGAATGAAAAACTCGATATACGGACTCACAATTGAACAACTGACAGAATGGTTACTGGAACAGGGACAAAAAAAATTCCGTGCTGCTCAAATTTGGGACTGGTTATACAAGAAACGAGTCACAAACTTTGCGGACATGAAAAATATTAATCAAGAATGCATTGATTTGCTGGAAGCGAACTTTGTCATGCGGACGCTGGAGCAGACTGTCAAGCAGGAGTCTGAAGACGGAACTATCAAGTTCCTATTCAAAATGCAGGATGGCAACTTGATTGAAACCGTATTGATGAAATTCCCTTACGGCCAATCGGTCTGTGTAACGACACAAGTCGGCTGTAATATTGGCTGTAGTTTCTGTGCAAGCGGATTGTTGAAAAAGAGCCGTGATTTGACTGCGGGAGAGATTGTAGAGCAAATCATGGAAGTACAGCATCACCTTGATGCGAAAGAGCAAGAAGAGCGTGTTAGTCATATTGTTGTTATGGGAATTGGCGAACCATTCGACAATTACGCAAACTTGATGGATTTCCTACGTGTCGTCAATGACCAAAAAGGACTTTCGATTGGAGCACGTCATATTACTGTTTCAACAAGTGGTAATCCACAACGCATTAAAGAATTTGCAGAAGAAAATATCCAAATCAACTTAGCCGTTTCTTTGCATGCGCCGAATAATGAACTTCGTACACGCGTTATGAAAATTAACAAAGCATTCCCGATTGAGAAGTTGATGGACTCCATCGATTATTATTTGGAAACGACAAATCGCAGAATAACGTTTGAATATATTATGTTGCAGGACGTGAATGATCATGTCGCAGAAGCGCAACAATTAGCAAAACTGCTTGAAAACAAACGTCACCTGTCATATGTCAACTTGATACCCTACAACCCTGTTGACGAACATGACCAATATCGTCGCAGTACACCAGAAGATATTAAAGCATTTTATGAAACGCTTAAAAGAAAAGGTATCAATTGCGGCGTCCGTCTTGAGCACGGAACAGACATTGACGCAGCTTGTGGCCAGTTACGAAGTAAGCAGATTAAGAAAGAAAAAACAGTTTAATGTACTGAAAAAAAGAGTATACAACTCCTATTGGATTAGGAGTTGTATACTCTTTTTATACGTTCTTTTTCTTCATTAATAATACGATGAACTGCACAATGAATGCCAGTCCCAATCCAAAGGAAGAAATAATGAACAAGGACAAGATCCCTAGTACATCACCCATTCCGTTGGGATCCATTAGTAAGCTGCGGAAAAACTCTGCGAAACCGAGGACCACACCAACTAAGAAAATCCTGAAAGCAATCTTGAAATTGTAAAACAGCAATAAAAATGAAAATACACCGATAATTAGCCCGAAAAGACCAAAAGTTAAGTAGTTTTTAAAGACAAGAGTTTGACCTAAAATAGTTCGTACACCCAATATGAGCAAAACGAAACTTGTAAGTCCAGTGAAAAAACCAATCTTCCATAATTTATTGATCATAAACCGCACCCGCTTTCATTGTTCATCATAACGAATAACGGGGTGATTATGCCAATGAAAGCATTAAAAAATAACATGTAAGCGCGACTGATGAAGTACTACTATACGATTACCGAAAAAATATGTAGGGATGCGACAAAGTCGAATCCCTTGGTAATCGAATAGAAGTCATTCTATCCAAAGTAATCCAAAGTCAAATTTACACATAGCGCCAGTAGATGATCAAGTTATTTACTGGCTACTTTTGATTATTCAACAGAGTGTCTTAATCTGTAAAAAAGTCCCATTCCTTTGATAAAAGGAATGGGACTAATGAATTTATAGGTTATTTCTTTGCGATAATGATAAGTTTACCTTGGTCAAGCTCCTTCTCAGCATCGGCAGCTTCTGCAGTAGACAGACCGGCAGCTTCCATCTTGCTACGGAGCTCATCGCCGCGTGAAGAGAACATGTTCTTCATGCTATCCAAGAAACCCTGTTCTTTCATTCCTACGTTTTCTGTATCAAGTGCATCTGTAATATGATTTGCTCTCTTTTTATCATGTGCAAAAATATAGATGTCATCATGTGTATAACCTTGTGTCACCAATTCCTCGATTTTTACTTTTGCTTGAACGACGTTTTCAACAGTATTTTTTGTAGTCATTATAAATCCCTCCATTTTTATGTCTCTTTCTTTAGTTACCTTAAAAATGAAAGAGTTAAACATTTTTTTGGGAAAGAGATGATTATCATCGTATATCTTTATATATCCTTATGAAATTGGTCGGGTCTGAATCGACTTCAAAAGTGAAGACACCTTGTGTTGTATGCAAATAGAAGAACCCTGTTCCACTGGAGAACGGCTTATAGGACATATCATATACATGCTCTAATCTGAAGGTATTATTTGAAGTTGAAATTGAGTCTGCATATAAATGGATGGTATGCACGGTTCGCAGCGTTTTTTGGTCAAACCACCCCATAATTCTTTCGACTGAAATATAGGTAAGAGTAGAAACTGTTTGCTTAATCGGATCATTCATTGAGATCCCTCCAATATTGAAAATCTTATTTATCATTATTCCCATCCTAACAGGTATTTATCAATAATCCAAAGTAGGTAGTTTTTTCATGTATGAAAGATTGTCAATGGCGTTATTCCTTGTACTTGTTGCTTGCGGAAACGCTGAAAAAGATAATTGCACCAAACCTGTTAGGTTAATAAAATTCTATAAATGATTTTATTGATGTGCTTTTTTCCCATATGTACCGTTTTTGTTTATTCAACTACATCGGAAGTGTGGCGATTAATTTGTAGCTTTAATTTTCAAAACTCTAAAATAGTAAAAGATGGGGTGCTTTCCTTGAAATATCACGTTAATTTACCTTTTAAACTCCTAGAAAGCTATTTAAAAAAATTAAATTACAGTCGTTTTAGTAGTGTGATAATTTAATGTATTTAAATATTTAGTCTTTATGGTATAGTAGGCTTAATTAATAATTATAATATTCATTTTATTGCGAGGGGAATATAGGAGAAGTTAACTTCATTACTAAAAGGGGAAGCTGGGATGAATCGAAATTTTTTGAAACACGAATTCGCAATAACGAGCAAGAGTAGAAGAAACATTCCTTTTATCGTTTTTTTGTTCGTATTTCTTTTGGGTTATTGTTTCATTATTTTACCGAACAAAGAGACGAAGGAAACATTTGATCCTGTTGAAACACGTGATTACTTGGAAGAATTGCAAGTGGAACAAACCTTTAGGGAAGAAAAAGGGACTACAGGAATAAATAAAATGACTGGTGTGCCGGTTTATTCGGTAAACGCGAATAACTATAAACTATTTCACGGGATGCTGACAGCATACGAAGATCATGATTATAATCGGTTCCTCTATTTAAGGACTCATTATCTCGAATGGAATATGTCTGAGTATGTGGGAGATGTGTCATTGTTTAAACACTCTATCTTTCCAGGGAAAGATAGAGCCCATCTTTATAACCAGACGATGTTACGTTTTGAGGACTATTTAAAAAATGATTATACGATTTCCAATGAGATGATTCAGGAAAAGACAGGTTTGCAAGTACTGCAAAATTTATTGTTGAATTATGGCATGTATCTTTTTCTATTTTGTGTTATTTATTTTAGCAGTGATATTTTAACTAGGGACAGGCAATATCGAACGGTACTTCAAGGGCTACCGCTGTCTTGGTATCGGTTGTTGAATTTGAAGACGCTTTCAATATTTTTGTATAGCCTCCTTGTCCTTGCAGGGGTGATCCTTGTAGGGGTGTTGGTAATATCCCTTCAGTTTGGTTTCGGTTCTTTCGACATGAAGGTGCCGGTGATGATTGCCCAACAATTATTTACCTTGGAGGATTATGATGTCATTACTATCGCACAATTCCTATTAAAATCGTTGAGTGTCATTCCCATAATGGTTTATCTGTTTATACGCTTAAATGTAGTGCTCAGCTTATTATTGAAAAATGAATGGCTTGTCCTGTTGGTTAGCAGTCTTATTCTCTTTTCAGAGCGACTTTATTTAACAAGGACTTCAAGAGAGTTGTTTGGCATAGATATTAGCTATTTTCCACAAACCTATTTTGATTTTGGCAAAGTCGTAACGAGTGAGAAGAATTTTTTGCTTAATACCGAGACAATTACTTATATGAAGGGTATCTTCGTGTTGCTGATTATGATTGCAATTATTGAATGTGTCTTGTTAGTTGTTTCACGCCTTGTAAATAAGCGACGATTCTATCATTCAAGTTGAGACTACTTCACAAGAAAGGATACGATTATGTTTTGGAAGTATTTATTATTTGAACTAAAACTATTACTAAGTAATAGGAAAAATTGGTTGTTGGGCCTTGCACTTTTGCTATATTTCCCATTATATTTTCTAATCTACAGTCAAAACGAATTTGAAACACTAAAGGAGAAGAAGAAAGAGGAAGCGGTGGGATTCGATACAATCTTTTTTAACTTTCCAGATACATTACGGGAGACGCCTGAAGGAAAAGAAATCTACAATAACTTTACGGAACAAGTGTCATTGATAAACATGCAACGCTTTTTTTTAACGAGAAGTGAGGATGATCAATACATCGATAATGGACTAAAGTTGAATGAACTTCGTTTGCATATACATGGGGTAGGAAATAAAGGGGTTCCCTCACACTTAGTTGTACCGAAAGTAGAAATTTTCAAAGAAGATGCCCTATTAAGCTATAACAAAAAGCATCAATTACCGCTTCAGCCGGATCCATTTGTTGCGAGTAACTATATGCCTGTTGCGTTAAATGAAATTAGCGGTTTGATTTTCTGCCTATTTGTCCTAATAGCGGGCAGTGGAATGTTAGCACATGAACAGCAGAACCGGTCGGTCGTGAGCGGATTTCCGATATCAGTCATGAAAAAGATTAATGGCAAGGTCTTTATCTATTTTATACAAATCTATTTGTTTCTTATCTTCGGATTGCTGCTAGGAGGTATTTACGTATCTCAAAAAACGGGTATCGGCGACTTTACTTCGCCAGTTCTATTATTCCAGAATGGGGACTTTATAGCGGTTTCAACAATACGTTATCTAGCGTATATGTTAGTAGCGTTGGCGTTGATTACTTTGTTACTTTTGTATGGAACGGCTTTATTGAATCTACTGATTAAAAATGTGTATGCAACTGTGTTAATCCTGATTGTCGTATTCTTCTTGCCGGATTTATTGGATACAACGGGCATTAAAACGACTTTGTTGCATCCCATCAAATACATTGAAATTGGTGCTGTATTCTCAGGTAACTTGGCAGAAGTGTTTGGGAACGATAAATTGGATTACAAACATGCATTTGTTTGGTTAATTGCGCTGAACCTAATTGTATTGGCGATCCTTTATGGTAGAAATAAACTAATGCACATGAGAAAAGCCGATACATCCATCAAATTGATCTAGAAAGTTGGAGAAAGCGATGCTTAAATTATCGAATGTAACTGTTGCTTACAAGGATAAAGTCGTATTGGAAAATTTGAATCTCACTGCTGATAAAGGAGAAATAATCGGTGTTGTCGCTCCTAACGGAACTGGAAAAACGACTTTGTTTAATGTGATGGCGAATTTTATCAAACCGAATTCAGGTAGTGTGACGTTAAATGGGAAATATGCGTACCGAAATGAGAAAGAAGAACTGTTGATTCATAAGCAATTGACGACTTTCCCTGAACAAAGCGATTTGTTTGATGAGTTGTCTGGCATCGACCATTTGAACTTATACGCTAATATGTGGAAAGGTTCATCACGTCATGTACCAGAAATCATCGAGCGATTGCGTATGGGTCACTATGTCAATAAAAAGGTGCGTACGTATTCGTTAGGAATGCGCCAGCGGTTATGCTTCGCTATGATGGCTGCGGCAGACACGCCTGTTATGCTGATGGACGAAGTGATGAATGGACTAGATATATCGAATGTCGCATTGATTTCTGAATGCTTAATAGAAATGAAAAAGAATGAGAAACTAATTTTTGTCGCATCACATCTACTTGGAAACCTGGATCTTTATGCGGATCGGGTAGTTTTTTTGAAAAACGGAAAAATTGTTCATGAACAACATTTCACAAAAGAAAATGAGGCCTATCTTAAAATCGAGATGGATGCCCAGCGGTATGAAAAGCTAAAGAATGAGTCTGCTCTACCAGCCGACCATCTTTTCATTGCAGATTACCTATTGTGCATACCGCTAAAAGGAATGGGTGTACCAGAGCAAACAAATTGGATAGAACGGATGCTTGACTTCAACAGGAAAAAATTGACAGTAGGGCCTTTAGGGACGGTGGAGTATTATGAAAAATACTATTTTGATAAGGAATAAGCGGATGACAAGGAGGGGTTTTTCACTTCTTTTATTATTCGCAAGTTTATTCATTATGACTGGCTGTGCGTATGGACCTTTCCAAAATGCACCTTCTGAAAAAGTCCTTCGTTACGAGGAGAATTTTGAAATTACGGGAAATGAAAAAAACGACTTAATCGGTAAAGTGAATCCGGCGTTATTTGAAACGAGTGATCGCAGCAATGCACTTGCGGAAGAGGTCGATATCCCAGTTGTCCCTAAAGATGGTAAACAGGTTAAACTCCCATCGGGCAGGTATACCATTACTGGTCACCCGACTGGCAATGTTTTCATCCGGGATGAAGATGGGGGACTGGTGTTGCGCGAGATCGTCGGTAATTATGCAGGCGTGGGCAGCTTAACAGTCGATATCGACGAAACCTATACTGTGTTGGTGGATGGAGGATACGACTCTGTAAATATCCTACCCGCACCTACTTTTCTATCGACAGAATTGGTAACGGGTATCTGGGAAGTCGGATTGGATATTGAGGCGGGAAATTACACAATTACAACGCCGAATGACTTAGGCTATCTTCAAATTTTCGACAAAAACAATGATCCGAAAATGTATGAATTGATTGGTGGTACGGTCAGTTCGACAAAGAGCGAAGTGCGTTTACTTGCAGGACAAAAATTGAGAATTACAGGAATTTCAATGATTAATTTTCAACCTCAAGAAAATTGATGATGTCCTTACTTTTTATAATGCATTAACGGTAGTAAAACTCCCGGCTTATTGAAGTTTCGCTTAATAAATGAAAGTGCGTAATTCTAAATTCCAAAAGGGAAAACAATCAATTCGGAATTTCGATTGATTGTTTTTGAATGAGAATCCGTTTGATAAAAGACAATTCTCATACTTTAACGTTGCTTGAAACGCAGGTTGTTTTTCGGAAACATTCCTATCATCAAAGACAACTTCCCCTCTGTTCTTTTATTAATTATCTTTGTGTCTGTTCTGCCTGCTATAGTAGGAGTTATTTAGAGTCTCTGAGGAAATAATAAATGTATTGCTAACAAGGAAACACCTCCTATGCTGATAAGCCTAGGAGGTGTTTTCATGTTAATAATTACTTTCTATCAATCAATCAGTCAATTAATTAATTAATGAGCTTTCAGCCATCGTGGACAGACTATGTGCATTACGGCTAATTTCTTGAACAGTTGCTGAAATTTGCTCAATCGATGCAGCTTGATTTGTAGTCAATTCATTAATACCAGAAAAAGCGTTAGTCAAATTTAGAATGGAGTTTGAAATATTTTTAGTTAATTCATCAATTTGAGTAACATTTTCTTTTGAATTTGTCGCGAGCTTTCGAATTTCTTTGGCAACGACATTAAATCCCTTCCCAGCATCCCCGGCTCTAGCAGCTTCGATTGCAGCGTTTAAACCGAGTAGATTACTTTGGTCAGAAAGACCTCTAACGACAGTGGAAACTTTCCCGATTTCTTTTGCACCGGTACTTACTTCTGTCATCAGCTTCATTACTTCGGACACTTGATCAGCTAGTTGTGTAACTGATCCTGCTATTTCCTCTAGGGAAGCGGCCGTCTCTTCAACGATTGCTGAAAGGCTCTCTGCAACAATAAATAGACTATTGGATTTTTCCATGCTTGTACCAATTCCGATGCCGCCAATAACTTTTCCATGTTCATCCTGCAGTGGAATAGCACGAGCGATTAACGGGAAGCCGAAAATCTCCTTTGGCACCAAGGAAGACTGATCTTTGTTTTCTTTGATTGCATTTGTGATTATATCTCCAGGTTCGAGGGGGTCTCCAGCTTTGACATTTAGCGCGAATGTTTCCCCGGGTATATTGAGGAGTAGCTGTTTTGTATCGTAAATTCCAATCGTAATATCGTCTTGAACCAATTTGTTTAAATAAGGGGCTACTTTTTGAAATGCATCCAATATGTCATCTGTCGAGTGTATGTGTTTCACTATTTGAGACATTGCTTATACCCTCCTCATTTATTAATATGGAAAATTCCTTTGTCCATAATTCACTGAAATCCACTTCATTGTAGTGAACTCATCAAGGCTCCACTGTCCGTTCAATCTACCGATGCCCGATTGATTTTCACCGCCGAAAGCTACTATTGGCTCATCGTTAATTGTGATATCATTCACGTGTATCATCCCCGAGTGAATTTTCTTAGCCATTTGAACACCACGTTCAACGTTAGAAGTGTGGATTGCTCCACTTAAACCGAAACGAGTATCGTTTGCAATTGCAATTGCCTCTTCTTCTGTATCGAATGGAATAACGCAAACTACAGGTCCAAATAGCTCCTCCTGTGCAATTTGCATTGCTGGGGTTACGTCTATTAAAATTGTCGGTTCGACTAAGTTACCTGTCATTTTTCCTTCAAGCAAAGCGGATGCCCCTTGTTCGATGCCTTTATTTATGATTGATCGAAGGTTGGAAGCCTGGCGTTCATTAACGACAGGGCCGATGATCGTTTCGGGATCTCTCGGATCTCCAACTTTTAATGAGGATACTTTTTCTTTGAATTTTTCGAGGAATAATTTGTATGCAGATCTATGAACCAAAACGCGATTGGCACACATACATATTTGACCTTGATGTGTAAAACGGCTGAACGCTGCAGCGTTTACTGCGTAGTCTAGATCGGCATCTTCCATAATGATAAAGGCGCTGTTTCCGCCTAATTCTAAAATTGGCTTCTTGAAGTTTTTAATGGCGACCTGCCCAATATGACTGCCCACTTTTGTAGAACCTGTAAATGAAATAATTCGTGGAATTGGATGTTCAATAAATGAGTCGCCTATTTCTTTGATATCCGTAACAACGACATTTAACAGACCTTTCGGAACGCCAGCTTCTTCGAATATTTTCGCAATAAGCGTTCCTCCGGTAACAGGTGTTTCTTCATGTGGTTTTAATACAACACCGTTTCCAGCACCAATAGCAGGCGCCACTGATTTCATGGATAAGAAGAATGGGAAGTTGAATGGACTTATGACACCGACAACTCCTACTGGAATACGATATAATCTGTTCTCTTTTTCATCTTCGATAGAAGGCAAAATTTTCCCTTCCATCCTTAAGGGGAAGGTGGCTGCTTCTTTAACCATATTAACAACAAGTCCGATTTCAAATGCGGCTTTTAATCGAGTCCCACCTAATTCGTCGATAATCATTTCAGTAATTTCTTCCTCGTGTTGTTGGATGTAATGGGCAGCTTTTTCGAGGATATCACGTTTTTTATAGGCATTCACTTTGTCCCATTGTTCTTTTGCGTCTAAAGAAGCTTTATATGCTTGATCTACGTCATTGATTGTTGCCATCTTTAAAATGGACAATATTTCACCGTTATAAGGATTAGTGTTCGTGAGGGTATTTTCACTTTCCCCATCTCTCCAAGAACCTCCTATATACTGTTTGCTAAGTGATTGAATGGTTAACATGTTATTCCTCCTAGGAATGGAAATAGTGTTTTTTAGATAATCTTTCCCTTCTATTATCGGCATGATAATTCTAATCATTAGTTTGTTGTTACATTGAGAAAACATAGTCTATTAAGGGGAATCAAAATAACCGAGAGTCTCCGTGTACTTGGAAACTCTCGGTTATTTGATTACTTATGCAGTTTTTTAATATCCTTTATCATTTTCTCAACATAGGATTCATCTACGTAATTGTATTCTTTCACGATCCTGCCTTGCTGATCAATCAAATAAAAGTTTGTCCCATGAATGACTTGGTTGGATGTGGATGGTTTTTGTACAATTGTTTGAAATTGTTCCCTGGCGAAAACTTCAATTTCCTCTTGTGAAAAGCCGGTCAACATATGCCAATTCGATTCGTCGTCTGTGAACTGAAAAAGGTAGCTTTTTAAAACTTCTGGTGAATCAATTGTTGGATCGACAGTGAACGATACAAATTCAACTTGTATGCCTTCATCCTCGAATTTTTTTTGCAAATCCGCCATCTCTATTGTCATCGGAGGACAGACGGATGTACATTTTGTGAAGACGAAATCGGCAATCCAAACTTTCCCTGCTAATTCATCCGTACCAAAAGGTTGTCCATTTTGGTCTGTATAAGAAAAAGGGATAGCTTCTTTTCCATTCTGTGGCTCAGAACTGCAAGCGGAAAGCCATACTGTAAAGACAAGGGGAATAAACAGATAGCATGTGTTTTTCAAATTACACCTCTTCTTTTTCGTCAATAGATAAGCCTGGCAATCGAATCGTTACGGTTGTTCCCGTCGTGGCGTCGCTAGTCATCTCAAATGTCCCTTTGTGCAGTCGGATGATTTCTTTTACAATGGGGAGTCCTAAGCCAGTACCACCGGTTGTCCGATTCCGGGCTTTATCTGTCCTGAAAAAACGATCGCCAATTCGTTCGAGATCTTCATCGTCAATAAGAATTCCATCGTTTGTTACTCGGAATTGAAGGGTTTCCTCTTTTTTTGTTAATTCAATTGCCAAGGTTCCGTTTGTAACAGAATATTTTACGGCATTGTCAATTGTATTGTAAAAGACTTGTTGAATTCTTTTTGGGTCAGCTGTAAGAATAAGTTCTTCTCCAATATTCAATACAAGACATAATTCCATCTCATCGATAAGTATCGTGAACAAGTCAACTGTGTCTACTAATAATTGAGCAATAGCAATTGGCTGCATGTCAATGGAATACAAATCTTCTTGTAAATGATTTAATTCCACAAGATCAGTGATTAATTTGGTCAGTCGAACTGTTTCTTTTTCAATCGTTGTCAAATAGCTTTCTGCTTCTTCAGGTGATGAATATATTTTGTCTTTAAGTACATGTGTGTAACCGCTAATATAAGTGAGCGGTGTACGAAGTTCGTGCACGATGTTTGACGTGAATTCCTTTTTGCGTTCTTCCTGCTGTTGGAGTGAAAGGCTCATCTGATTGAACGCCTTTGTTAATTGGCCAATTTCATCGTCCCGTTCGGTTTGTATCCGATTTGAATAGTTACCTTTGGATACTTCAAAAGAAAGCTGCTGAAGATCTTGCAACGGTTTGAACAAAGAGCTCCATACCTGATTGATAACTAAAAAAAGTATAAAGAAAAATAAGCCACCAACAATCAATAGTATTGGAATGCTACCTCGGAATACATCTTGAACTGCAGCAAGTGGGACATAAATATAGATGTATCCGATAAGTCCTTTTTCACCTTTGATTGGAAAAATCGCCCCTAGAATTTCATGGTCAAGTTCTCTTACGAATCCTTCTTTTAGAACGTAGGATCCTTTTTCCAACTCTGCCATGTCATTTGCGTCGACAAGTGTTTCATAATTGACCTCATAAGGGAAATAGGATGTGAGATCCTCTAAGTTATCAACGACGATAATTTCGTATTCCGAAACGATGTTGTACCATTGAATTTTACCGATGATTTCATCACTTAATTCCCCGTAATGGTAATGAGAAGCCGTCCTTTTCCCTTGATAGACAATGGATTCTTCAATACTTGTCAAATACAATTCTGAATAGAGATAGTGGATGAAGAAAAAGGAAAAGAGTATTGTAAACCCGATACTGGAAATTAGGACCATTCCAATTTTCTTGCTTAATGTAAGGTTCTTCAATCTTCACACCTCGAATTTATAGCCTATACCCCAAACTGTTTCAATCAGCTCTCCATCATTCCCCATTTTGAGCCTTAACGTTTTAATATGTGTATCTACTGTGCGCTCGCTACTTTGATGTTCTTCTCCCCAGACGATATGAAGCAATTGTTCCCTTGAATAGACGTGACCTCTATTTTTAGCAAGTACATGGAGCATACCGAACTCCTTTAATGTTAATATTAACGGGTTTCCATTCAGTGACACTGTATGCGCTCCGTTATCGATAACGAGTGGCCCGACAGTTAACGTATCAGCGACAGGACTATTTTTATAAGATCGTCTCAGAACAGATTCAATTCTTGCAAGAAGCTCTCCTGGTAAAAAGGGTTTGACAATATAATCGTCGCCGCCAAGCTTTAAACCTTGTATTTTATCCCATTCGTCTCCTTTTGCTGATAAAAAGATGAGCGGGATTGTCGATGTGCGCTTTATTTCTTTAGCGAAAGTAAAGCCATCCATATAGGGCATCATTACATCTACAAGTAGTAGCTGTGGATCGGTCTTGGTTATCAGTGATAGTGCATGGATACCATCGGTTGCTTCGACGACAGTGTAACCTTCTTTCTCAAGGAACATTCGAATCAGTTTCCTCATTTGCGGTTCATCGTCTATAATCATAATGGTGGATGGATTCAAGATAAAACCTCATTTCAATTGTAGAATGCTCATTGTACTCATTTTCTCTAATACATGTGAAAATTATGTGAAGCGCAGTACTTCACATTTAGTTCTAACTTATCTTTTATAATCATAACGAACATAATGAACTACGTTAAGTAAAATGACTATGGGGGAATCTTGTTGAAAAGAAAATTTGGTTTATTAGTAGGGGTATTCATGTTGGCTATGATGGCAGCGTGCAATAAAGAAGAAACGGTAAAAAAAGGAGAGGCGGGAGTACCTCTACCGCTTGATGTGCAGCTAACAGTGACAGAACAAGTTGAAGTGGATGGCATTATAAAAATTGCGACTGTTGTTACTCAAGGTGAAGACAAAATAGATGACGCTGATGAAGTTGAATTTGAAATATGGGAAGAAGGAAAAAAAGACGCGAGTGTCAAAGTTAAATCCAAAAATGACAAAGACGGATTGTACACTGCAGAAACTTCATTTGATCATGATGGTCTGTTCTATATTCAAGCCCATGTGACTGCGAGAGGTTTGCATACAATGCCGACAAAAGAAGTAACAGTTGGTAACGGTGGGAATTATGAAGAAACTGTTGTAGATGAACACGATCATGGGCAAACTGAAGGGTTTTTGATGCATTTTACGAAACCAGAGAATTTGAAATCTGGTGAGTCAACTGAAATGGTTGTCCACCTGCAAGTAGATGACAAACCACTTGAAAAAGCACGAGTACGTTACGAAATTTGGAATGAAGCAAATCCTGATAAACATGATTGGGTCGATGTGGAAGAAACAGTTGCTGGTGAATATGTAGCTTCTTATACATTTGCAGAAGCGAGTTCGTATAAGGTTCAAATTCATGTAGAAGACGATAAAGAATTACATGAACATGAAGAATATACGATGGAAGTTAAGTAATGAAAAATGGAACCGACTAGCCCGATGGGGCAGCCGGTTCCATTTTTTTATGTGCCAAAAGGGCGAGGTTCTTAGATAAATAATTCACAAATACCGTAATGATATGCAAGAACTCGGCGATGCTATTTGAGTATTTACCGGACAATATATTTCCGATTTTATTGCCGAGCATAACTTTCATAGAAATTAGGTTCGTGGTAAAGGAAATGATAATATGCCTAAACCATAGTAAAGAACTTGGAATAATATGTTTAGAAAAAGGAGTTTTATTATGGGACGTGAATTTATCGATATTTTTGATGAGTGGATAGACTCATATGACGCATCAGTTGCTGGAGAGGATCCCGAATACCGTGATGTATTCGAGAGGTATGACGAGATTCTAAACACTGTTACAAGTGAAGTAGTTGGAACTATTCTAGAATTCGGCACAGGTACTGGAAACTTGACTGGGAAATTAATAGATGCCGGCCATCAAGTAATTGGCATTGAACCAAATACTGCGATGCGGAGAATAACGGCTGAACGTTTTCCTTCAATTGAAGTTAAAGACGGAGATCTTGTAGATTTTGAAATCGGCAGTATTGCGATTGATTCAATTGCAAGTTCCTATGTATTTCATCATTTAACTGACGAAGAAAAAGGAATTGCGTTGAAGAGGTATGCACAACTGTTGCCGACACATGGCAAAATTGTTTTTGCGGATACTGCTTTTATCACGGAAGAAGCTAAGCAAGCTCAGATTGAAAAGGAACGCGCAAGAAACTTTCATAATGTTGCAGACGACTTAGAGCGTGAATATTATACAACGCTACCAGTATTGACGAACATATTTATAAAAGCAGGATTCGATGTGACGTTTACACAACTGAACGATTATGTCTGGCTAATGGATGCAACTAAAAGATCAGGGGAGACCAAGATGAGAAAATTGAATGTCGAAAGCTTTAACTTAGATCATACGAAAGTCGTAGCTCCTTACGTGCGTTTAGCGGGAACAAAACAAGGAATTCACGGTGATGAAGTGTTTAAATATGATTTACGTTTCACACAGCCTAACAAACAGTTTATGAAAATGGATGCCCTACATTCATTAGAGCATTTAATGGCAGAGAACATTCGAAACCATTCGGATAATGTTGTCGATCTCAGTCCGATGGGTTGCCAAACTGGCTTTTATTTATCGGTCATCAATCATGATGATTTCGAAGACATTCTTGTTATTTTAGAAAAAACGTTACGGGATGTACTTGTGGCAACGGAAGTGCCAGCTTGTAATGAAGTGCAGTGTGGATGGGCCGCAAGTCATAGCTTAGAAGGTGCCAAAGAGTTGGCAGGAAATATGCTTGCAAAAAAAGATGAATGGCGCCAAGTGTACAAAGAGGAAGCGTAATGAGAGTTTACCGTAATGTACAAGATTTAGTTGGAAATACACCGGTTGTTGAGATTAGCCGCATAGCTATCCCGAATTCTTGTCGAATATTTGCGAAGCTAGAGTACCTAAATCCAGGAGGAAGCGTAAAGGATCGGCTTGGATTATCGCTCATTGAAGATGCAGAGCAGTCGGGAAACTTGTTACCTGGTGGAACAATTATTGAACCGACTGCAGGAAATACGGGTATCGGTCTGGCTCTTGCTGCGATTGGAAAAGGCTATAACGTGGTGTTTGTTGTTCCAGAAAAGTTTAGTTTAGAAAAACAGACACTTATGCGTGCTCTTGGTGCTGAAGTAGTCAATTCGAAAAGTGAACTGGGTATGAGAGGCGCGATAGAGAAAGCTCGAGAACTTGTACTAAAGACATCTGGTGCCTATTCACCTTCTCAGTTTTCGAATCCTGCAAATCCAGCTACCTATATGAAAACACTCGGACCTGAATTATGGCGTGATTTAGATGGACAAATCGATGTTTTTGTAGCTGGTGCAGGATCTGGTGGTACATTTATGGGCACCGCGCAATTTTTGAAAGAGCGTAATTCGAATGTGAAAACAGTAATTGTGGAACCTGAAGGCTCAATACTCAATGGCGGTGCAGCGGGATCTCATATAACGGAAGGGATTGGAATGGAATTTTTACCAAATTATATGAACCTTTCATATTTTGATGCCATTCATACTGTTAGGGATGAGGTCGCGTTCATGCAGCTGCGCTCATTGGCGAAGAATGAGGGGTTACTAGTTGGAAGTTCTTCTGGCGCAGCCTTTCACGGTGCTTTACTTGAAGCAGAAACCGCGGAAGTGGGTAGCCACATTGTTACTATTTTTCCTGATTCAAGTGAGCGTTATTTAACTAAAAATATATATGATCTATTTAAAGGGAGAGAATAATTCATGCGTGCAAAAACGAAATTAATTCACGGTGGTATTGTTGGAGATGTAACGACAGGTGCAGTTTCGACACCGATTTACCAAGTAAGTACGTACAAACAAGAGACAGTCGGTCAATTTAACGGTTATGAATATTCACGAACAGGAAACCCAACTCGTCATGCGCTAGAAGTATTGATAAGTGATTTGGAGGGCGGAAAAGCGGGCTTTGCTTTTGGCTCTGGAATGGCCGCGATTAGTTCGGTGATGATGTTGTTTAGTAAAGGGGACCATATTGTACTAACGGATGATGTCTACGGTGGAACATACCGTGTCATGACGAAAGTGTTGAATCGCTTTGGTATCTCAGCAACATTCGTTGATTCTAGTGATGTTACAAAAGTAGAAGCCGCGATTGAAGAAAATACAAAAGCGATTTTCTTAGAATCGCCAACAAATCCGCTTTTAAAAGTAACGGATATCGAAGCTATTACTAAACTTGCAAGAGAAAAGGATCTGCTCACAATTGTCGACAATACGTTTATGACACCTTATTTCCAACAACCAATTGCTCAAGGTGCAGACATTGTATTGCATAGTGCCACAAAATATCTCGGAGGTCATAGTGATGTCGTAGCTGGACTTGTCGTTGTAGCAACAGAGAAGCTAGAAGAGGATTTACACTTCATTCAAAATTCGGTTGGTGCAATTCTTGGACCGCAGGATTCGTGGTTATTGATTCGCGGTATAAAGACTCTTGGACTTCGTATGGAAGAGCATAATGTAAATGCGCAGAAAATCGCAGAGTTTTTAGATGAGCATGAGGCAGTGGGGAAAGTATATTATCCGGGACTTAAAACACATCCCGGCCGAGAATTGATGACAAGGCAAGCGACCGGCTTCGGTGGTATGATTTCGTTCGATGTTGGAAGTGAAAAGAAAGCCGATGAGCTTCTTGCAAAATTACGCTACTTTACGCTTGCAGAAAGTTTAGGTGCAGTTGAAAGTTTGATTTCTATTCCTGCACGAATGACACATGCATCAATTCCGCGTGAACGCAGATTAGAACTCGGTATTACAGACGGGCTTGTTCGGATTTCGGTAGGGATTGAAGATGTGGAAGATTTACTAGAAGACTTGGCAAGAGCGTTAACGTAACAATACAAAAGCTATTTACATTCATCGTGAATAGCTTTTTGTAATTCAAATAAAAAGACTCACGTCTGTTGATTAACCATATAGTTGCATAAAATACTGGTGAGAAGTGCTTGATAACCTCCATTTTCACTGGACTATTTTGGACCGCTTTCGGCTAACTATTTAGGACAGATTTACTGAGGTAGCCTAGGTATGGCTAGAAGTGACACTTCTTTAAAATAAATAAGAATAAACTATAGAGACAGCATCAGCCGCCAAAATTGCATCTTTGGCAGCTATTAACCATGTAAATGCCACTCTATTCTTTTGTCCCAAAGAGCTTTAGCACTTCGTATACTTATGTATTTGGAGCGCGACGGATGAAGGACAACCCTACAAATCCAGACATCTCGGTAATCGTACTAGTAGTCATTCAATCCATAGCAATCCTAAAGCGCAACTATACAAGTGTGGCCGGGGGAAGGTATTTATTGGTTATGTTTAGTTAATCAAGAGGCGTGAAAAACTATTCCAAATTACATACAGAAAAATTACACAACCTTTACAGAGGCTTTACACACATATGAGAAAATTGAGTATAAATTCCTGTAAGGTGGTTATTAAAATGAGCCGATTGGCACAAAAGTTTGTTAGGAAGATTAATTTTGGGCAAGTGAACTGGACAAGATTACCTTTACGGATTACAAGAGTTTCATTTAAAACAAGATTACTATTCGTGATTTTAACAATCCTGTTACTTTCTACAGTAACGATAGGATTCACGGCGTATGAAAAAATGAAAACAAACACTATTGAACTCGTTTCTTCTCGTTTAGAGAGAGAAGTGACAATCGTTAATGATTTAGCAAAAACATTGATGTTGGCTCATATTGGAAACAAGGAAAAATTCATGGTTGAACTTGAAGAGGTCATTAAAAGGCAGCATGTATCGTTAACCCAAGAAGGTTATCATGCTACGATGTTTTACTCGAAAGATAATCAGTTGTTTCCTTTTGAGGTGAGTGGAAATTCAGATTTCAATTTGTCTAATCAGATTGTAGAAAAAATAAGTAAGAGTGGTAAAGGTATATTACATGAAATGATTCAAGGAAATCCCTATACAATCAGCTATTTTCGTATTCAAGAGTTGGGTGGGGAATTTGTTATTGTCGTTCCGGACAGTGATTACTTAGTGGATACGAAGGAAATGGGAATCCTGATTTTGATAACGATCTTAATTGCGTTAATCATCGCGTTGCTACTAATCGCGCCGACGATTAACCGTATGACGAAACCAATAATTGTATTGCAACAAAAAATGCGTATAGTTAGGGAAGGGGATTTGGGAATCGATTTATCGATTCAATCTTCTACACCTGAATTCCAATCACTTATTAAAAGTTTTAAGATGATGATTGAAAATATGTCTCATATGCTCGTGGAAATTAAAAACACAAGTATACAGCTAGAACGGACTGGCAGTCATTTAAACGTGAATTCAACTACGCTACTAACAAAAAACAATTATATGAATGCCCAGGTTACGGAGCTTGAGAAGATTGCGGCAGAGACGGTTTCCGTTTCAACTGCACAGCAACAAGCCTTCCAGCAGATGAAAAATCAAACGGCCGCGTTGTTTAACGAAATGGAAGAAGTTTTTAATGAATCAACTGTTACAAAACAAGTCGTGAAAATAGGGGAGACTTCGACAATCGAGGCAGCAAAAAAGATGCAAATATTTTTCGAAAGTATGGAAAGTGTCATTCAAACGATTGATGATTTACATGGGAAATTCATGTCCGTTTCTAAAGTTGTTAGAACGATTGACAATATTGCTAATCAAACCCGTATGCTTGCATTGAATGCGAAAATCGAAGCTTCTAGGGCCGGAAGTGCTGGAGCAGGATTCATAGTGGTAGCAAATGAGGTGCAACGATTAGCGGAGCAATCGGCTTTCGCTACAGGAGAAATTAAAGATACGATTTCACAAATGGAACAATCCGTTGACAGGACTACTTTAAATATAGAAGAGATGCAAGTAGACGCAACAAACTTTGAAAGCATTACACGAGAAAATAGCAGTAATTTCAAAGCTGCTGCTGATCATATTCGTATATTGGATCAAAGACTATTCATCATGAAGGATCACTTGAACTCATTGGAAAGCGTTCTGCCCCTATTGGAGGCATCAACAAAGCAAGTTGAAAATGTTTCTGAGAAAAATCAAAGTAATGCTGCAGAAATGATGCGTGTATTTCAAGAACAATTTGAAGCGATGCAAGCTGTTGGGAAAACGGGATCAGAGCTATCTTTTCTTTCCAATAAACTGTTGGCTAATGCCAATCGATTTACTACTTTAATTTGACACGTCAAGCGAGTAACCGATAAAAAATGATCATCTACATGGATAAAAGCCGCCAAAGATACAATTTTGGCGGCTGATGATTTCTCTATAGTTTTTTCTTATTTATTTTAAAGATGTGTCACTTTCCATAAGGCATCAGATGATTAGATGCATATTCCTTGCTAAAAGTAATCAAGGAACACATTGTACAACATCCAAGAGTGCGCGACAGGCAACTATTCGCAATAGGATTAACAAGGAGGAATGAACTACAATTCCTCTCTAAAAAGTGTGGCTAGAAATGACGGAGTCACTTCTAGCCACACTTTTCTCCCGGTAACTGTATCGTGATTATTTCGCCGAAAGCGGTCCAAAATAGTCCAGTGAAAATGGAAGTCATCAAGCCCTTCTCGCCAATATTTTATACGAGTAACTGGTTAATCAACAGACGTGTTAATTTGATTTACTGAATCGACGGATAGTAAACTGTTTATAAAACAAATAAAGTAATCAATGGGGGACTTTTCTAATGGCAGAACACTACTTTCATTTAACAGCTGACTGGCCGGGTTTGCGGAATGATATAGGAACAATCGATGCAGGGAATTTGAAAACGAAGATTTCGATTCCTCCTGAAATGGACGGGCCGGGAATTGGTACAAATCCGGATGAAATGCTATTGGGTGCTGCTGCAACATGTTATATTATTACACTTGCGGCTATGATGGAGCGAAGTAAGCTGGAGAAAGTTGCCTTGACGATGAAGTCAGTCGGCGTTGTCGATGTAACGAACGGTATCATTACATACAAAAAAATTATCCATAAACCTCAAATCGTGTTGCAACGGGACGCGACTAAAAAAGATGAAGCGTTAGCGCACAAGCTTGCGGAAAAAGCGGAAACGTCCTGTATGATCAGTCGTGCTATCAAAGGAAATGTAGAAATCGAGTTAGTCGCGACTGTAATAAAATAGAACGCTAAGATGTTAAAAAACCGTACTATTATGTTATTACAGGTAAGAAACCATACTAAAACTTAATAGTTAACCACTAAATACAGTCTTTATACACATAAAAGGCTGTATTTTTTATTGTTCTAAAATATTATTACAGGTAGAATACATACTAAATACCAAATATATGAAATAATATAATACTAATTCAAGATACATAGTTACGGGGGGGGATTTATGAGATATGTAAGAATGCTAACAAAAACATACAAAGACAACACTGGTAGAAGTATTGACTTGTATTCTCTTCTCATAGAGCACAATGGAGAAACAAGTCTTTTACATCCATTGCACGAGTATCAGCTAAAAAACCATGTAATGAGCAAGTCATGGCATAACAAACTTATACAGGCAGTGGAATTAATGCTAGATTATATGGATGCAAATCGACATTACTTTTCATCTCCAAAGGCTTTCTTTGAATCCTTTGCTGAATCTATGCATTCTGGGACGATTGGTGAAGATGGGTATGACCCAAGTGGTCTTTACTGGTTACCTAAAAGAACCACTACAGCGTATAATCTTCTCTACTCAATAACTCAATTCTCTGATTGGCTGGCAGAGAATGCATTGTTGAAACACCAGACAACTTTGACCATTGATATGAGAGATATGAGGTTACAACAACGAGAGTCATTGCCATCAGGTTCTACGGAGGTATTAGCAGCAAAAGTTGAAGGGCTATTACCTACCGAAATAAACGCGTTAGAGCATGCCGTTTCCGAAGAATTTCTTTCCCATCAAGGTTGGATTCCAGATACTCAGGGAAGAGTTAAAATGAAGGGCATGCTACTTTATAAGGCTGGATACGTGACAGCGATAAAAAAGATTTTATCTTCCACTTAGGTTATCTAAGTTCTCGATATAAAT
Organism: Sporosarcina sp. ANT_H38; assembly: GCF_008369195.1. Lineage (GTDB taxonomy): Bacteria > Bacillota > Bacilli > Bacillales_A > Planococcaceae > Sporosarcina. The sequence goes on from NZ_VOBC01000001.1 coordinate 261,207, forward strand.
TTTGTTTCTTCTTCAACTAACGGAGCAGTTTAGATGAAGAAGGAGGTAATACTTTTGCTGTTTTGAGCATCTCTTGATAAGGGGGTGTTTTATTTGGAAAAAGGTGTTGAAAGCATATCAAATTGGATACTTTATCTCGCATTAGCTTTTCTCATTGTAGCACCAAACAACTGATTATTCCGTTATTCAACTAACAGGGCAGTTTAGTCGAATAAATAAAATTAGAAAAAAGTGGAACTTTAGTTTGTTTATATTCGTATAAATATTATGAGTTGATTATTATGACACTTGAAAGGTGGATTTTTTATGTACAAAGTGAATGGTATAGAAGCTTATGAAGCACATAATCGAACTGAGTTATTAGCAGGTTTAGAGGCAAAATCTGAATATATCCTTATTAAAGGAGACTATTATAAAGAAGTAAGAGAGATTATGGATACTCATCTTCCAGAGAACGAAAGTATGGGAGTGGCATTAGGAAGTGCAGGTGTGTTATCAATTCTTAATTATGCAATAGATGCAGTAAGAAATTCATTCAGTAATGCAGATAAAATGGATAAAAAAATTGACAGAAAGTTAAATTCATTCAAGGTTAAAAAGATTACAGATGATGGTTTATTATTGAGCTTAAAGCAGTTAGATTATTAGAACTTGCATACATAGAACTATTTTGGATAGTTCTATGTGAATAAATACACTTAAACAAACGGGTGCTTTAGTTTAAGAAGTAAATATTAAAAAACGGACTTCCGCTTTTATGGAAGTCCGTTTTTTAAACTTAATAACAACATTAAAATTTAACAGAGCCAAAGTTTTAGTATATATACTAAAACTTAAACCCTTTATCCAAAAGGCATCAAGTGCATTTAGTATATATATTACCTATAATAAATTATGAGTACGTTTTTTTTTGTGTGTGTGTAAAATCAATGTTGAATAAATTGTAGATAAAAGTTATATTTGTTTATATAAAATAACTATATAACGAAAGGTGTTTATGATTAATTGGATATGTCACTAGATTACCCATTAGAAGTTATGGAAAAAGGATACAGTGAAGAGAGTCGTCATTATCGCTGTTTAGTATGTGGTGAAGAAGTAGAAAAGGGAGTTATATATCCTGTAGGAGATGTGCTTTTCGCAGATTGGCGTTATATGGAACATCATATTGAAAGGACGCATGGAAGTGTTTTTGAACTATTACTCTCGGGTGGTAAGGAACAGACGGGGTTGTCCGATCAACAGTCGAAACTGCTTTCTTTGATTTACGCGGGGAAGTCAGACAAAGAAATTCAACAGGAACTGAAAATCGGAAGCATGTCGACGATTCGTAATCATCGTTTTTCATTACGAAAAAAAGAAAAACAAGCAAAAAACCTTCTTGCTCTTATGAATTTGGTGAAACGGCAACAAGAACTGGTAATAGATGTACCGAGTATCGATAAGCCGATTGAGAAATCATTTGAGCCCTCAAAAGAATTAGCTAGCTATTTCTCAGAGGAAGATGGGCGTTTGAAAACATTCCGTTTGAAAGAACAAGAAAAAAATCAACTATTGGCTGAAATTGCATTGCTCTTTAAACCGAAAAAAGTGTATTCAGAAGGTGAAGTAAATGCGGTTTTGGTGACAATATTTGAAGATTATATGCTATTACGACGGGAGATGATCGACCGTGGTGTGCTAACGCGTAACGCTGAAGGAAGTGCATATGGCCTCGTGCAAAATGGAGATGTCGATGAAATGGATTTTAAAAAAGAAATGAAGATGAAAGCGAAGGCAGAGAAACCGAGTTATGGTATTTTTCAAATCAAAAATGAAAAGAACGGAAAGATTTTTATAGGTTCGACACCGAATTTCAAAACATTGAACGGATTGAAATTCATGTTAACTACCGGTGGCCATAAAAATAAAGAATTGCAATCCGATTGGGATGAACATGGAAAAGAAAGTTTTGAAATCGAATTACTCGAAACGATAGATGAAAAGGATTGGAAAGGAACTAGTAAGGGCGAAATTCTTGAAAAGCAGTTGGAGAAGTGGTTAGAGGAGTTACAACCATACGGAGAAAAAGGATACAATCGTATTAAAAAATTATGATGGATAAGGAAAAAGACGGTAAACACTTAATTGTGAATGCCGTCTTTTTCATGTTCACTTATTTTTCGTATCCTGTTCAGGCTTTTTAATTGGCACGAGATTAAAAATATCATGATCTTCAAAAGCATCAACAAGACGATCGAGCCATTCGTAATAATCACGTAGGTATATTAGTTTTTCAATATCTATATATACTTCTTCTCTCAATCCATCATCTAACGAAGAATCGTTCACTAGTTCTTCCAGTTCAGCCAAAGATCTTCTGATTGCGGCTGAATGAAAGGAAACAGATCTTCTCCACTTTATCGAAAAAAGATCGATGAAGCTTTGGTACCAATCATCTTTCACTTGATAAAGGTCTTTTCGGACCCCTCTTTTCCAAGCGCGTTCCACTAACTTCAAATCGGAAAGTGCCCTGACAGATGTGCTCATACTCGTTTTGCTCATTCCGAGTTCTTCTGTCATGTCATCCAATGTTAACGGCTCATTATGAAAAAACATCGTACCATACTGTCTTCCGGCAGAAGGTGTAAGACCATATAGATGTATATTTTGTGCGATGGATTCAATGATCCGCTCACGAGCTTTTTCAAGTTTTTCATTACCGTTCATAAAAGTCTTCCCTCCACTAGCATCGACATTCATTAACCGATCCAGCCCATTTCTTATAGCCTATTATATCCTATCTTAAAAAGCAATTCGAAGCAATAAAAGTTCGTACAGTTTTTTCTGTACAAACCATTTAAATTGAGAAAACGGTTGTAATGAAGAAAAAAGACAGCTATACTAGAAGACATTCGCTAGTTTTTAGTTTTGAAAATATAAGGAGTGTATGTATGAGTGAACAAATAGCAAAAAAGAAAATCGAAGTGATAAACACTACGAAGATTTTCGGTAAAAATGCGAAGCGGGCTTCCCAGCTTCTAAATGAAGGAAAAACAAAAAGTGAGATTTTGAAGGCGACCGGAGCAACAGTCGGCGTGAAAAATGCGTCATTCGAGGTGTACGAAGGTGAAATATTCGTCATTATGGGATTGTCAGGCAGTGGGAAATCAACGCTTGTTAGATTGTTGAACAGGCTGATTGACCCAACTATGGGCAATATCCTGCTGGACGGTGAGGACATTGTCGGGATGAATAAAGAACAGCTTCGTAATGTAAGACGTAAGAAAATTGGAATGGTATTTCAAAACTTCGCACTCTTTCCCCACAAGACGATTCTTGAAAATGCCGAATATGGCTTAGAAATCCAAGGAGTAGCAAAGGTAGAACGTCAAGCCAAAGCAAAAGAATCCTTAGAATTAGTCGGACTTGCAGGATATGAAGATCAATTCCCTACCCAGTTGAGCGGAGGTATGCAACAGCGTGTTGGTTTAGCGAGAGCGCTAGCTAATGGACCAGATATTTTGCTGATGGACGAAGCATTTAGTGCACTTGATCCTTTAATTCGCAAAGATATGCAAGACGAATTATTGCAACTTCATAATGATATGGGGAAAACAATTATTTTCATTACCCATGACTTAGATGAGGCACTTCGTATTGGAGACCGTATCGCATTGATGAAGGACGGGGAAATCGTTCAAGTTGGAACGCCCGAAGAGATATTGATGAGTCCATCGAATGAATATGTAGAGCGTTTTGTTGAAGATGTGGACCTTTCTAAAGTATTGACAGCGGGACATATTATGAAAAAAGCAGATACGATTCAAATCGACCGTGGAGCGAGGGTAGCTCTTCGTATGATGAAACAACTGGGGATATCTTCAATTTACGTTGTCGATAAAGCAAAGCGTCTTTTAGGTGCAGTCACGGCCCAAGATGCGGGTTTGGCTATTGAGACAGGGAAGACGCTTGAAGAAATAATGATTACTGACCTTCCGATGCTACTTCCGGATACTGTGCTAATCGATTTGTTCGATATCGTATCGACAGCTGTTATCCCGGTTGCAGTCGTTGATGAAAATAATAAGTTACAGGGAATTATTATTCGTGGTGCTTTGATTGGTGCACTTTCAGGTGACAATCAGTTTATCAATAATAACGGAACTTTCGATTCCGATGAAGAAACGGACACGGAGGTGAAGATAAATGGATAAGCTATTACCTAGACTTCCCTTTGCAGAGTGGATTGACAATGGTGTTGATTGGCTCGTGGTAACTTTTGGTACATTGTTTGACGGGATTTCAGATTTTCTTACAACAATCGTTGAAGGATCAGTAGAATGGCTCGACATGGTGCCTTCTATTTTACTTGCTGTATTACTTGCCTTGCTTGCGTGGTTCGTATCCACTCGGCGCATTGCATTATTCACATTGTTCGGTTTGCTGTTTATCGATTACTTAGGGTATTGGTATCCAATGCTACAAATGTTGGCGCTCGTACTCACCTCTGTATTCTTCGCGCTTATAATCGGAATTCCGATTGGTATTTGGGGTTCACAACAAGCGACAGCAAGAAAAATTATCAATCCATTATTGGATTTGATGCAAACAATGCCAGCATTCGTTTATTTACTGCCGGCTATATTCTTCTTCAACATCGGGGTCGTCCCGGGTGTTGTGGCATCTGTTATATTCTCAATGCCACCAACAATCCGTTTGACAATGCTTGGAATTGAACAAGTCCCGAAAGATTTAATCGAAGCGACAGAAGCTTTTGGCTCTACAACTTGGCAGAGATTGAGCAAAGTGCAAATTCCACTTGCTAAACCAACAATTATGGCCGGGGTCAATCAAAGCATCATGCTTTCGTTATCTATGGTTGTTATCGCTTCAATGGTTGGTGCACCAGGGCTTGGCGAAGAGGTATACCGGGCTGTAACGCAATTGAAGACGGGTGTTGGTTTTGAAGCAGGTCTATCCATTGTAATTGTGGCGATTATTTTAGACCGGGTTACACAACACGCTGGAAAGAAAAAACAAGGGGGAATTAAAAAATGAAATTAACAAAAAAAGTAATAGGAATTGGTGCGGTTGCACTGCTTGCAGTCGGACTTGCGGCATGTGGCAGCGACAAGAATGACGCAGGCGGAGATACCACTAAAACCGTTGGCGAATCAGTAGACTATAAAATTACGGGTATCGATCCAGGGGCGGGTATCATGGAAGCAACTGAAAAAGTACTTGTAGAATATGACCTTAAAGATTGGGATCTTACAACAGGTTCAAGTGCGGCAATGACAGCTTCATTGAAAAAAGCGTATGACAAAGAGCAGCCAATCATCGTAACGGGTTGGACGCCACATTGGAAGTTTACGGAATACGATTTAAAATATCTTGAAGATCCAAAAGGTGTGTACGGTGGGGAAGAACAGATCCGTACAATCGGTAGAATTGGATTAGCAGATGATATGCCAGAAGCGCACCAAATCTTATCACAGTTCAACTGGACTGAAGAGGATATGGGCGAAATAATGGTAGCTATCCAAGACGGTGAAAAAGAAGATGCAGCAGCACAAACGTGGGTTGATGCAAACGAAGAAAAAGTAGCTGAATGGACAAATGGCGTTGAAAAAGTGGACGGCGACAAGATCAAACTTGCTTATGTTGCATGGGATAGTGAAATCGCTAGTCATAACGTTATGAAAATTGTTTTAGAAGATATGGGTTATAAAGTGACATTAACACAAGTTGAAGCAGGTCCATTATGGACTGCAGTTGCTGACGGCAGTGCAGATGCATCACTTGCAGCTTGGATGCCATTAACGCATAAAACATATGCTGAAAAATTCGAAGGTAAATACGAAGAACTTGGCATCAATATGGAAGGTGTCAAAGTCGGTCTTGTGGTACCGAAGTATATGGACATCGATTCAATTGAAGACTTGAAGAATAAGTAATAATTGCTATAAATAGTGAACACCACGTCTGTTGATCAACCAGTTATTCGCATAAAATACTGGTGAATAGGGCTTGGGAAAATCCATTTTCACTGGATCATTTCCGGTCCGCTTTCGGCGAAATAATCACGATACAGTTACCGGGAGAAAAGTGTGGCTAGAAGTGACTCCGTCATTTCTAGCCACACTTTTTAGAGAGGAATTGTAGTTCATTCCTCCTTGTTAATCCTATTGCGAATAGTTGCCTGTCGCGCACTCTTGGATGTTGTACAATGTGTTCCTTGATTACTTTTAGCAAGGAATATGCATCTAATCATCTGATGCCTTATGGAAAGTGACACATCTTTAAAATAAATAAGAAAAAACTATAGAGAAATCATCAGCCGCCAAAATTGTATATTTGGCGGCTTTTATCCGTGTAGATGTCCCTCTATTCTTTCGTCTCAAAGAGCTTTAGCACTTCCTGTACTTAAGCATTTGGAGCGCGAAGGATGAAGAACCACAATACGATTATCGAAAAAAATGTAGGGATGCGACAAAGTCGCATCCCTACATATCCAGCCATCTCGATAATCGTATAGAAGTCATTCTATCCAAAGCAATCCAAAGGCAACGATACACGTATCGCCAGCAGAAGTTCGTGTTACAAACTGGTAATTATTGGTTTATCAACAGATGTGATTAAACATATGAATACCTGCTTAAACAGAGTGAAGGCTACCCCTAGTACCGTAGCGAATTCAATGAGATTTACTTGATAGAAGACTCAGTTCCGTTCAATCGGCCAGAGTCTTCTTTTGATTTTATGGAAGTAGTATGCTAACTTTAACTCGGCACGTATAAACAAACTCTTCGGGGCAAGGTGAAATTCCTTACCGGCGGTGATCGAGCATTGCTCGTTAGTCCGTGACCCGTCCTTCCTCGTTTGGAAGGCGGTGGAGCTGGTGAAATTCCGGCACCGACAGTTATAGTCTGGATGGGAGAAGTTGTTTGGATATGCGTGCTATGCTTGTAGGCTCTGCCCTTTCACAAAACGAAAGGGGGAATGCCAATGGACCCTCAACATTATATGAGACTTGCTATTGAACTGGCACGTAGTGCACAAGGACAAACCTCGCCGAATCCACTCGTTGGTGCTGTTTGTGTGAAAGACGGCCAGGTTTTAGGGACTGGTGCGCACTTAAAAGCTGGGACACCCCATGCTGAAGTGCATGCACTGTCAATGGCGGGGACGAATTCTATTGGTGCGGATCTATACGTGACACTGGAACCGTGTGCCCATATTGGGAAAACACCTCCGTGTACAGATCTCATTATATCGTCTGGAATTCAACGTGTTTTTGTTGCGTCTATCGATCCGAATCCTTCCGTCAATGGAACAGGAATCGGGCTTCTTAAAGCTGCTGGGATTGAAGTCATTACCGGCATTTTACAGGAAGAGGCAGAGCAGTTAAACCAAGCATTTTTTCATTTCATCAAATACGGGAAACCATACGTTACCTTGAAAGCCGCCGCAACTCTTGACGGTAGACTTTCAACGCAGAACGGGGACAGCAAATGGATTACTTCGGCTGCATCACGAACCGACGTCCATCACCTCCGCCATACCCATGATGCTATTTTGGTCGGCGTACAAACCGTACTTCACGATAACCCTTTCCTCACCACCCGTTTGCCCCATGGTGGAAAGAACCCAATTCGAATTATTTTAGACCGGCATCTTAGGACGCCAAAAACATCGAATGTTGTTACAGACGGCGATGCAGAAACAATTATTTTTACACTCGATTCAACAGAATCGGAAACTACTTTTTCGGATTATCCTCTCGTTTCAATTGAAAGGATTCCAGACAACGTAGCTTTTTTGAGTGAAGTCTTAAAACGTCTTGCTGATAAAGAAATCATGACGTTGTTCGTAGAAGGCGGTAGCAAAGTGCATTCCAGTTTCATCAATGAAGGTCTCGCAGATGAACTGTATTTGTATATGGCTCCGAAATTAATCGGCAACGGTGCCTCTTTGTTCATGGATGATAATCGAAACCTGATGACAGAAGGCGAATCCCTTCGTTTTTTAGATGTGCGACAAATCGGGGACGATATACGATTGCACGCCAGGTTTCTGAAGGAGGATTGACAGCAGTTGTTTACTGGAATTATTGAAGAAATAGGAACAGTTTCAGCGGTTAGGTCAGCGACGAATTCATTGCAACTAGCAATTAGGTGCACCAAAGTGCTCAGCGATGTGGAAAAAGGCGATAGCCTGGCAGTGAACGGTGTTTGTTTGACGGTATCAGATTTCTCAAGCAATCAATTTACAGCTGATGTCATGCCTGAAACTGTTAAAGCGACAACTCTTCAAACATTGCGTACGGGAAGTTCAGTTAACTTGGAGCGTGCTATGGCGGCGAATGGTCGTTTTGGTGGACATATAGTCAGTGGACATGTTGATGGCACTGGCGAAATCGTTTCGGTTAGACAAAAAGAAAATGCAGTCTACATGGAGATTAGTATCGCAACTGAATTATTGAAGTATTTAGTTCCGAAAGGTTCTGTAACTGTGGATGGAACTTCGCTTACTGTCTTTGGTGTGACAGGTAGTGGATTTATTATTTCACTGATTCCGGTTACCCAAGACGACTCAATCATTGGCCGAAAGCGGGCAGGGGATCGTGTGAACGTAGAATGTGATATGCTCGCAAAATATATAGAACGACTAATGACTACCAATAAAGAGAATTCAACTGGTGGTTTAACAATGGATACTCTTATCGCCAGTGGGTTCCTTAGTTGAGGGGGAAAACAGATGTACTCAACCGTAGAAAAAGCAATTGAGGAACTGAAAAAAGGAAAAGCGATTATTGTTGTTGACGACGAGGACCGAGAAAACGAGGGTGACTTTGTTGCACTTGGCGAATTTGCTACACCTGAAATGATTAACTTTATGGCGACAGAGGGCCGCGGATTGATTTGTGTGCCAATCGATGAAAAGAAATCGCGTCAGCTTAAACTAGGACTTATGACAGAAAATAATAGTGATGTGCATGGAACTGCATTTACAATTAGCATTGATCACGCGGATTGTCACACTGGAATCTCTGCATTTGAACGATCGGAAACAGTTTTAAAGATGCTTGGGAATGAAGCAGGTCCAACAGACTTTAGAAGACCAGGACATATTTTCCCACTAATCGCGAAGTCTGGCGGCGTCTTAAAGCGCGCGGGTCATACAGAAGCGGCGATAGACCTTGCTAAGCTTGCGGGGGGAGAACCGGTTGGCGTCATATGTGAAATTATGAACGTCGATGGGACAATGGCAAGAGGGCCACAATTGAAAGAGATAGCTGATCGATTCAATCTTGTTATCTTAACAATTCAAGAATTAATTGCTTATCGACGAATCAATGAAAAGCTTGTTGAGCGTATTGTAGCTATTCAACTGCCAACAGATTTTGGAGATTTCACATCAGTCGCTTTCGTAGAAAAAGAAACCGGGAATGAGCATGTCGCTTTAGTGAAAGGCGATATTGAAGGTGCAGAAAATGTACTTGTCCGTGTTCATTCGGAATGTTTAACGGGCGATGTCTTTGGCTCATGTCGCTGTGATTGTGGTCCGCAACTTCAAGCTGCACTTACGCAGATTGAAAATGCTGGAAGAGGCGTCCTGCTCTATATGCGTCAGGAAGGTCGAGGCATTGGTCTCGTCAATAAAATGAAGGCATACAAACTGCAGGAAGAAGGTTATGACACTGTCGAAGCCAATGAGAAATTAGGATTCCCGGATGATCTTCGAGATTACGGCATTGGTGCACAAATACTGCGGGATCTCGGGTTGACGTCAATTCATCTTCTGACAAACAACCCGCGTAAAATTGCTGGACTTGCGGGGCACGGGTTAGAAATAACAGAGCGTATTCAAATTGAAATGCCAATTAACGTGGAGAACAAAGTTTATATGGAAACAAAGAAAAATAAAATGGGACACTTATTGCATAATTAAGGAGGAAAAAAATGAGTACAATTTATGAAGGACATTTAGTAGGGACAGGGCTTAAAGTTGGAATCGTTGTTGCGAGGTTTAATGAATTTATCACAGGGAAATTGCTAGGTGGAGCAGAAGATGCATTGCGTCGCCATGGCGTTGCTGAAGATGATATCGCAGTTGCTTGGGTTCCGGGTGCCTATGAAATTCCACTAATCGCGAAGAAAATGGCGGCTTCAGGTAAGTATGATGCTGTTATTACACTAGGCACTGTCATCCGCGGTGCAACTCCACACTTCGATTACGTCTGCAGTGAAGTAGCAAAAGGTGTTGCTGCTATTAATCTGCAAGAAGGCATTCCGGTCATCTTTGGTGTCTTGACGACAGATACGATTGAACAGGCGATTGAACGTGCAGGAACGAAAGCGGGCAATAAAGGATGGGATGCAGGAAACGCAGCGATTGAGATGGCGAATTTGTTGAAACAGTTTTCGGAATAAAACATAGAGAAAAGCATGACCACACTCTGCATTCGGAGTGTGGTCATGCTTTTTTGGTCTTATAAGCCTGATCAGTTTTATTCGCATATTGCACATATCAACCGGAAGTGTAAAAAATCTACGATAAATGATACAGCTTGATAAGATTGCATTCGTAGATCGCACAAGAGATGAATTTGATTTTTGTGATATTGTCGTTTGCGAATTAGAATTAATTTATCAAGTTAAAAAAAGTGTTGGGTGTAAACGATGAATTATAAAATGTAACAAGTGAGAAGGAGTAGTGCAGAGTGTTACGCTGCTTCGTAAGAGATAAATATTGGGCGGGTTTAGAACGAAAGGTTTATTAAAAAGTAAGATGATGTATAAGTCATTTAAATTAGAAAATTTTCAAATTGTGACCGATGCGTGTCGAGATGAGCGCATCGGTTTTGTTGTGTGAAAAACTGCATGCGGAAATGTCGCAAAAATGGCCGGAAATCGTTATGATTAGGTAGAGAACAATAGATGAAATGGAGCGATTTACATGACTGAATTTCCTGAAAAAACGTGTTCAATTGAACGTCTGGTGACGATACCAGCAGACGTAGAAAAAGTACTAAACGATCAGAAAACAGCTACACGCCGCAATGGTGTTTACGCGTATCCTGGAGAAATTATGGTGCTAGATGGCAAAGAGTTTACAATTGATGCACTTTACGTACAATCGCTTGGCGATTTGACAGACGAACATGCACAGCAAGAAGGCTATGCAGATTTAGAAGCTTACAAACAATCGATGATGTCAATGCATGCACATGCGAAAATGCCATGGCTTCCTGCAATGAAAGTTTGGGTGCATGAATATAGCGCAGTAGAGAAATGATGTTTTGAATGAAATCAGGTATCTATGGCGCGATTGTCTTTTTGCATGTTAGTAGTGCTATCCTTGCCATAGGTCCATTGTTTCTATTGATGCCGATTATAAAGCGATTGCGTGACGTTGAAACAAGTATTGAGCAAGCCTACTTGTCCATTATCAAAGTCATCATTCGCTTAGTCATGCATGCAGGACATGTTCTCGTCTACACCGGTGTCCTTCTATTGGTATTTGGACCTTGGCCATGGTATACGTCATGGATACTCATGACACTTGTCATTTTGCTGTTATCTGGCTTTTTTCTCGCAAGGGGATTTACGATTGTACTACGGAAGTTTAAAAATCCCGATGCTGATAAAAATAAGATACTTGATCGTTTAAATAATACTTCGTGGCTTTATATTGGTCTTATGCTGATTATGCTCTGGCTTATGGTTCAAAAGCCGATGCTTTGGTAGATAACCAGTGATTTATAGAAAAGATGTGCATCTTATCGGTGCACATCTTTTTTGGTTTTTAAGGAAATCATAAATTTATTAGGTTATGAATCGATTTACTAAAGGTGTTTCGACAGTAATAGACATTGATTAATTATTATAGTCTATTTACTTTGAATGCAGATACTTATCTTTCGATCAGACACTTTGAGCTAGTTGGTGTAGAAGGTGCGAATTATCATAATCAAATTGACAGCTATTTGAATGAGCTACTTGCCATTGCTGTTCCAGAAGCAGTTATGGAATAAGTTTCGTGTCAATCAATGCTGTTAATTGAATAGGGAAGAACGGTCAGCCAAATTAATAATGGCTGACTTTTTTTATGGAGTGAAATAGGCCTTGAGTAAAATCGGTGTTATGTTCTCCTTTGTGTAAACTATATAAAACCCAGTTAAAAAGGGGATTGTTGATTTGTGTAGAATTATACTTATAAATGGAAATACTGAAGTGTTTAAGGAGGACTATATGGACATTAAGTTTAACAATTGTTTAAAAGAAGAATTAACGATTAATGATATACAAGCAGCTATGGAAAATGGAGAAGTTACTTCAAAAGAGTTGGTTATGTATTACTTACACAGAATCGCAAAGTATGACCAAGACGGTCCGAAAATAAATTCTATTCTTGAAATAAATCCAGACGCCATTTTTATTGCTGAAGCATTAGATTATGAAAGGAAATTAAAGGGAGCTAGAGGTCCTTTGCACGGTATTCCCATTGTTCTTAAAGACAATATTGAAACGAATGATTCAATGCATACGAGTGCAGGAACACTCGCATTAGAGAATCATATTAGTAGTCAAGATGCATTCCTTGTTGAAAAGCTACGTAAAGCAGGTGCAGTTTTATTAGGCAAAGCTAACATGACAGAACTAGCTAATGGAATGTCGAATACAATGTGGGCAGGTTATAGTGCTAGAGGTGGGCAAGTATTAAATCCATATGGTGATGCTGAACTTTTTGTTGGTGGATCAAGCTCGGGCTCAGCTGTTGCAGTTGCTGCAAATTTTTCGGTATTGTCTGTTGGTACTGAAACGGATGCTTCTATTCTAAGCCCTGCAGTTACTAACGCTGTGGTAGGTATAAAACCTACAGTTGGATTGATTAGCCGTTCTGGCATAATACCTTTCACATATTCTCAAGATACGCCAGGGCCAATGGCGAGAACCGTGACGGACGCATCCATTTTATTAGGAGCTCTAGTAGGTGTTGATAAGCGCGACCCAGCTACCCATAAATGTGAAGGGATGCTTCAACAGGACTATTCGATTTTTTTGGATTCTACGGGTTTAAAAGGCGCTAAAATTGGTGTGTTCAAAAATGCTTCTAAAGAGGTTTACGATTCTGAAGAATACGATGATGTATTATTTAAAAATGCAATTCAGACCTTAAGTGAAGCAGGTGCTTTGGTCAATGAGGATATAGAAATTCCTTTTTTTAATAGGGATTGGAAAAGGATGGTACTAATATCTGAGATGAAACATAGCTTAGAAAATTATCTTTCGAAACTCCCCTCACATTTACCTGTACATTCTATAGCTGAATTGATTCAGTTTAATAAGAGTAATGCAGATAGAGCTTTGAAATACGGACAGAATAAGTTGGAAGAAATGGTGGGACTACCTAACACGTTAAGGAATCCTGAATACTTGAATGCAAAACTGGATGATCTATACTTTTCTAAGATGGGAATTGATCTTGCGTTAAAAAAGTATGACCTTGATGCAATTCTTTTCCCTGCATATATAGGCTCGACTATTTGTGCCAAAGCTGGGTATCCATCTATAGCTCTACCTGCTGGTTACAAGGAAAGTGGAAGGCCATTTGGTATAACTTTTGCTGGCCCCGCTTTTAGTGAAGGGATATTAATCAAGTTTGCTTATGCTTTTGAACAAACTACAAATCATCGAAGAAGTCCGAAGTTATTATAGAAAAAGACAACTGTCCTTCATCCGTCGCGCTCCAAATGCATAAGTACACAGAGTGCTGAAGGTTTTTTGGACGAAAGAATAGCTGGATCTGGCTTCTTACCTGGAGAAAAGCCGCCAAAGATGCAATTTTTGCGGCTAATGCTTTCTCTATGGTTTTTTCTCATTTATTTTAAAGTAGTGTCACTTTCTAATAGGCAACACAAGCTTAGATACATAAACTTTACCAAAAGCAAGTAAGGATCGCATTGTGCAACGTGCAAGAGTGCCCGAAACTGCATCTTCGGGCAGTTACACTCTTCATAGAATGTCATCCATTCTTTTCTTCCGAAACAACCGCATTTTTCACTTGAATATTGTAGGAACGCGACAGGCAACGATTCGCAACAGGATTACTAAGGAGGAATGAACTACAATTCCTTCTTAACTCTGTCATGAATAGTTAGTCGAAAGCGGTCCGAAAATAGTCCAGTGAAAATGGAGGTTATCAAGCCCTTCTAACCAGTATTTTATGCGAATATATGGTTAGTCAACAGACATGGCCTTTAATAATGATAAAGAGAAATAAAACACCTTTTTTATGTGTTATAAATTTATCCGAAAAGTAAGTGTTTGACACCAATTGAGTTTTACTATTTGAAAGACAGCAATTATATGATGAGTTGGTGATGCTTTCGAAAAATGGCTTTTCAATTTAAATATTTTCTTCGGAGATATCAGTCAACTGAGTTGTATTTTCTTCTGGTTAAAAAGACACTAATCGTTATCACTTAGTCATGACTATATAAGTGTGGAGATGTTTTTTTACTAGTACATTAAGGGTTGACGTTAAGTTAAACTATGAAACTATTGGCACTTTCTATTGCCATCTATTAGACTATGTGGTATATTTTTTGAGGTTATAGGCAAACTTATTGAAAAATAGGGACGCAAAGCTACAGGTCTAAAGTAATTATTACTATGACGGCTGGGTTGCTCAAGAAATACTAGTTAATACTCTAGTTTTTTTTATTTGCCTATTTCATTTTGAAATAGGTTTTTTATATGTTAAAGATAGAAACAAAAATTTAAGAGGGGGAAATAATAATTATGCGATTTTTCAAGAATATGTCACTAAAATATAAACTTTTACTGACAGTGTCTATCATTGTTTTCGCACTTTTTGCGGTACTAACAACACAAAGTGTTACTCAATTGAATAGTCAGTTGGAGAATGACCTTGAACAAGAATTAAAAAGTGTTGGTTTATTGACAGCCAAGAACCTCGATCCTGGGGAAGTGGAGGGATTATTGAATGTTCAAGGGGAAGATGAACAGCAATTTTTAGAAATGCAAAGTACCTTGGATGATATAAGGGATGAACAAGGTATTATGTTTTGGAGCTACATTTGGGAAATCGAGGATAGTGGTGTCACACCTATCGGCTATACAGATAACCTGAATGATGCGTATGAGGCGGGGGAATTGTTTACTGATCTTGCACCTGTCCATATAGAAACTGCTAAGCTTGCGATTAAAAATGATCAATCAGAAGTAACGAGTATTTTTGTAGACACATATGGTTCATGGCGAACCGTTTTCAGTCCCCTCAAAGATGAAAAAGGAAATACGATTGCAGTGTTAGGTATCGATTACTCTGCAGATTATATTGATACTATCATCAAAAAAAGCGTCACAAAACAGATTGTTATTGCGGTAATCGGTATTTTAATCTTACTGGTTTTGCTTTATTGGACAATTGATCGACTTCTTTTGCCGCTTAAAAAAGTAGTCCTTGTCGCAGACCAAGTGGCAAATGGAGAATTGAAAGATGTTAATCTCCAGATTACAAATGATGAGGTTGGACAACTTTCACAATCGATTAAAACGATGGTTTCAAATTTGCAACACGTCATTCTGAATATTAGAAACACATCTGACCACGTTGCTTCATCAGCCAATCAGCTAACTATAAATGCTGCAGAGTCATACAATAGTTCGACAGAGGTTTCAAGAGAGATGAAGAATATCGCTCAAAATGCTGAAACTTCCCTGATAATGACTGAAGAAACAGCTGCTGCAATGGAAGAAACAGCGGGCGGCATACAGCAGATTGCTGATTCAGCCAACACGGCTTCTGAATCATCCCTAACTGCCTCACTTGCTGCTGAACAAGGAAATAAGGTTGTCCAACAGGTGATTGCTCAAATGCAATTAATTAATACATCTGTTGAGCAGATTGAGGAAACTATTAATGGGTTACATGCTAATTCTAATAAAATCAGCGACATTGTGAACATTATTACCGCTATAGCAGAGCAAACAAATTTGTTAGCATTAAACGCTGCTATTGAAGCGGCAAGAGCTGGTGAGCATGGTAAAGGCTTTGCTGTCGTTGCAGATGAAGTAAGGAGATTAGCTGAACAATCATCTCAGTCGGCTAAAGAGATATTCCAACTAATTAATATGATTCAAACAGATTCTAACGCTTCTGTAACCGTGATGGAAAAAGGAAAAGAAGACGTAAAAGTGGGAATGGATTATACGAATGAAGTAGGTCAGATATTCAAAAGGATCGTACAATCTGCAGATGAAGTGGCGGATCAAATCCGAGAAATTTCTGCAGCCTCTCAAGAAATTTCTGCATCTTCAGAAGAGGTTGTAGCATCTGTAAATAATATCAAGAAAACGTCTCAACAATCTACCGAGTTTTCATTTAATGTCTCACAATCTACACAAGAACAATTAGTATCTATGCAGGAAGTGAAGGAAGCGTCTGTTTCTTTAGGACAGACTGCTGAGAAATTACAATCCTTAATTACAAATTTTAAATTGGAGAGTGAAGACTGATGGATTTAAAGCTTAAAGGTAAAAATGTCCTCATAACGGGTTCGAGTATGGGGATAGGGAGAGCGATTGCTTTAGGATTTGCTGAACAAGGGGCAAATATTTTAATAAACTATATTGGTAGTGATCAAGAGGCGGAAAAAGTGCTTCTACAGGCGAAGGAATATGGTGTAAATGTCGTAAAGTACCGTGCGGATGTATCTGATTCTCAACAAGTGCGGGATATGTTTCTTTACATGGACAACCATCTAGGCACAATTGATATTCTTGTAAATAATGCTGGATTTGCACAGAATGCTCCTATTACAGAATTGACAGATGAGCAGTGGGACAAAATGATAAAAGTACATCTTTATGGAAACTTTTATAATTGCCGAGAAGCTGCGAAGAGAATGAAGGAAAAAAATAAAGGTAAGATTATTAATATCTCTTCAGAGTTAGCAAGTTTAGGGTGTGAAGAATTTACCCATTATTCAGCTGCAAAAGGCGGTATTAATGCATTTACGAAATCCTTGGCAAGAGAGTTGGCACCTAACATATTAGTCAATGCGGTAGCACCTAGTGGAACACATACTGCAATCCTACAAGCGTTCGGCGAAAATTATATCGTAGAAGAGGCGGCTAAATATCCTTTAAAGCGATTGGCTCAACCTGAGGAAATCGCTAATACTGTGTTATTTTTAGCTTCAGCAAATGCGGATTTTTATACAGGTCAAATACTAACTCCAAACGGTGGAGTAGTTATGAACGGATAAAAAGATAGATGAGGAGCACTTGAATTGATGAATATCGTTGTATTTTGTGTGTATTTAGTTTTTATTTATTATATTGGTTATAAGGGATATAAGCGCGTTAAAACTGCTGAAGATTTAATTGTGGCGGGCTGGAGTATGCCATTATCAGTTGTAACGGGGAGTTTAATTGCCGCGTTATTAGCAGCTCCGTTCTTTTTTGCAGCTGTAGGCTCGGGTTATACAAGTGGAGGCTTTGAAGGGTCTGCAACAATGGGTGGCCTAGGTACTTGTATGATTTTAGGGGCATTAATCTGGACTAAACCTCTAAGAAGATTAAGAGGATGGACATTAGCAGACTACTATGGATTGAGATATGGTAGTAAAAAATTAGGAGCATATACGGGAATAGTGATGGCCGTAGCATTTGGGGTTTTCAATGCCGCAGCTTTAACTGTTGGGGGAACTTATATTATCCAACAACTTTTCCAAATCGATTTTCTTCCTGCCGCGCTGTTATTTGTTTCGTTAACGGCAATCTATTCCGTTATAGGTGGCTTATGGGCAGTTGCTTATACAGAAATAGTTCAAGGTGCATTAGCGGTTGCCGGAATCCTTGGGATAACGATATTTGTTTTATTCTATTATCCCGATGTTACATTTAACCCTGATTGGTGGAATATAAGCGAATTAGTTAGTAGAGGTGGAGTTGAATTCTGGACTCTCTATTTAGTTTTAGCACTTGGTGATATTCCAGCAGTGGACTTAGGTCAGCGTGTTGCTGCGGCAAAAAGTCCGCGTGTAGCACAGCTCAGTATGATTATTGCAGGTTCAGTAATCATCGCTATTAGTTGGATACCTGGAATGTTAGGGGAAGCTTTTAGATCTATTTACCCAAACAGTTCCAATCCTGAAACACTGATGCTTACGTTTGCACAAGGCTACTTCCCACCTATTTTATCTGCTATCTTTTTAACAGCGATGGCAGCTATGGGTATGTCAACTGTCGCGGCTTGTTATGTAGCAACCTCAGGGATTGTTACGAAAAACATTTATTTAGATTTCATTAATCCGAATCCTGATCCGAAAAAGTTATTATTTTTTTCCAGAATGGTGATTCTTGCGAGCGCCTTACTAGGCTTAATTCTAGCGTTAAGTGCTCAAAAAGTTATTGATTTAGCTTACCTAGCATGGGATGTTGTATTTGTTACATTGTTCTGGCCAATCGTTTTAGGCCCATTTTGGAAGCGGGTCAGTACTCCCGCAGTATGGGCAAGTATATCTGTTGGACTAGTTTATTATATTATTACGTCACTTACTCACGTTCCTGGACCAAAAATTCAATCAGATGGGTTTTTGGGCTTGTTGGGCGAATTGTGGTTAGCGCCTGTTTTCTCAGGTGTGATTATTTCTGGGGTTACAATTATCGTAATAAGTCTTTTAATCCCACCTACTCAACACGTTCTTGACATGCATGAAATCGAGAAAAATAAAGAACTTGATTACGTAGGAAGTAAAGAAGAATTAGAAACGTTGAATAGTTCGAAACAGACATCTATCTGAGTTAAAACCAGGACATGCTTAATTGCATGTCCTGGTTTTTTGAATCTAGTTTCCACATCTGTTCAACCATTATATCTTTGCTTAATAGTGATCTCAGGCGTTGAAAATTTCATATCGTAACTAGTGGGCCAAATTATGATAAGGCATTGCAACAAACGTCAAGTCCTGCAAATAATAATGATTGTAAGTGAGGACGAAGTCTATGATTAGAGGATGCCGTTGGAACCCCTCGTACATCGTGTTAACAGTCCTGCAATGACTCCCGACAATTCTGTGTGCCTTGTTCGTACAGGCCGCATTCCTGGTGATTAAAGAGAGGATTAGGAGCCGATTCATCAATTGATATTTTTGGACAGAAGTCAGGCCTCTGTTCAGCTCACTTTGGCGTTTAATGTAATTGAGGAAATTTTTCCGATAACCAATAGATTTCAATAGCATCACAGTATATAGGATAAATGTGGTAGAATTGTTATAATATTTCGGTGATTATTATTATTTTATCAAAGGGGCTGTGGGGGATGGAATTTAGATATTATCAAGATGTGCAAAAATTTGCTGAGAAAGCAGAACCGGTTCTAAGTAAAGGGGAAGACGTTTACAGCCTTTTTTTTGGTGTGTTGCAGGCAATTAAAGCAGGTCGATACGATAATCCATTTATGGCAACAATTGAAGAGGAGGGGCAGGTGCTAGCCTTATTTCAAATGACACCTCCACATCCATTGAACCTAATTTTCACGGATAACAATCGTCTGGAAGAATGTATGGATTTGTTAATAAGAAACCTATTGGAGCTTGAAATTGAATTGAATTCCATCATTAGCTTAAAACCATGGGCATACCTTTTTAGCGAGAAGTGGAAAGTGAATACAGGTAAGACTCATCAATTGATGATGGACCAAGGATTGTATAGATTGGATAAAATAAATGAAACACTCGAACATAGTCCTGGTTCCTGGCGTTTTGCAGATACGGAAGATTGTCCACTTATCGAAAAGTGGTTCAATTTGTTTGAAGAAGATGCAGGACTTCCTCAAACAGTTGGGGAAGATGTGAAAAAACGAGTTGCATCATTTGTAGCCGAACAGGAAGTGTTTTTGTGGGAGCATGAAGGCAATGTAGTTTCAATGATGAAAAAATCTCGACCGACGGATCATGGCGTAACTGTTTCCTTGGTGTTTACACCAAAGAAAGAACGAAAGAAGGGCTATGCCCGGACGATGGTAGCGGCTGGAACAAATGAACTTCTAAAAAAATATGATTTTTGTATGCTTTATACTGATCTAATGAATCCTACAGCAAATAAAATCTACCAAGAGGTTGGCTACAAGCGAATTGCAGATTCGGTACAACTTGGGTTTAGTATGAAGTGAAAAAGGATTGGTATCAATTGAGGATTGTAAAACAATAGTACCAGAGTGCCTGAAATTGTATCTTCGGGCTCTTACAATTTCTATAGAAATTCATCTATTCTTTTTTATCAAAGTAGCTGGATTTTTACTTAATCATTGTAGGAACGCGACAGGCAACTAGTCAAAAATGCCCCTCTAGGAAGGGGTAAATTGCAATTCCTCCTTAAACCTATCATGACTATTTCACCGAGAGCGAGCCGGAAATAGTCCAGTGAAAATGGAGGTTATCAAGCCCTTTTTACCAGTATTTTATGTGAATAAATGGTTAATCAACAGACGTGCTCTTTTACAGTTATTTTCACCGTTCTAAGTAATTTCCATATACTAATATGAATTACTTAGAAAGGGGAATGTGTCTTGTATTTCAATCAGGATGGAGACGACTATAACCAACAGGGCTTTCGGCGCCAACAAGACTATTTTGGACCACCACCATTTGGACCACCACCAATGGGAGGAGTTCCAATGGGTCCTCCGCCTGGCTTTTCGCCACCAATACCTGCGTGGCAAGTTGGTTCGAATGGGATAAGAAATTGTTTATACAAAAACACTTATATATGGGTGAGAAATGGTAATAGCTTTTGGTTCTTTCCAACATTTGTAGGGAGACAATTGGTTATAGGGTTGCGCTGGAGTAGAAGACGTGGCTGGATCCATCATGCAATTAATCGAAACGATATTCGCTCTTTCCAATGTTTTTAATGAAAAAAGAATAGTTAACTCAAAAGAGCCAGGAGTAGTAAACTCCTGGCTCTTTTGATATGAAATCCAACTTTAATTATTTTATCATGAAAATAGAGCGAGTTTTTCAATCCGAGCAACTGCTTCTTTTAAGCGCTCTTCATTTTCCAATAGGCCTACACGTACATACCCTTCACCATGCTTACCGAAAGCATGACCCGGTGCTACAGCAATGTCTGCTTTGTCCAACAGTAATTTTGTGAAAGATTCACTTGTATACCCTTCTGGAACGGGTAGCCAAGCGAAGAAAGACGCAGTAGGCGCGATGACATCCCAACCGATTTGTTTACATTCGGAAATTAAAACATTACGGCGGCTTTCGTAAAGTGAGACAAGCTCATCAACACAGTCCTGGCTTCCAGATAATGCCTCAACTGCTGCGCGCTGAATTGCTGGGAATATATCTATGAATAAATGGTCTTGTAATAAGCTGATTGCTTCAATGATACCTGCATTCCCGATGGCAAAACCAACTCGCCAACCTGCCATATTATACGTTTTTGATAATGTGTACAATTCAATTCCAACATCTTTTGCACCTTCTGCTTGCAGGAAACTGACGGGTTTCACACCGTCAAAACCGATTCCACCGTAAGCAAAGTCATGCAGAATTGCAATATCATTAGCTTTTGCCAAAGCAATCGTTTCTTCGAAAAATGGTAGCGTGGCTGTTGCGCTCGTTGGGTTATTTGGATAGTTTAAATACATTAATTTTGCTTGCTTTTTTTGTTCATCGGAGAGAGTAGAATAATCAGGTAAAAAATCATTATCTGCAAGTAATGGCATTAAATCATATTTAATATTCGCCAAGCTTATACTCGATAAATAATCAGGATAGCCCGGATCCGGCAATAAGAGTAATTCGCCTTCGTTCATAATCGCAAGGGGTAATTCGACCAATCCAGGTTTTGTTCCAAATAGAATAGCCACTTCTGTTTTAGGGTCAATATGAACATCGTATTCTCGTTTATAAAAGTCAGCAACGGCCTGTTTTAATTCGGGGGTCCCTCTGAAAGGGGAGTATCCATGTGTTGCTGGATCTTCAACGGCCTCTTGAAGTGCTTTTACAATATGTGGAGGTGTCGGTTGATCGGGATTTCCTCGCCCCAAGTTTATAACATCTCGTCCTTCAGAAAGTGCTTCTTGAACATTTCGAACAAGTGATGTGAAAAAGTGTGGGGGTAAGTTCTTGAGTCTATTGGATAGTGTCATGTAATAACCTCTCTTCTATGTACTCACATTCTTTATTTTATTGTCAGTATACATGGAATGAAATGAAAATGATAATAATTTTTATATGTCAGAACATATTATGTTGACAATCTACTTGGGACATACTATTATAAAGTTTATCAATCAAAATAATTACATAATGGTACTTATCAAGAGAGACTGAGGGATAGGCCCGATGACGTCCAGCAACCCCTTGCGTAATGTAAGGAAGGTGCTAACTCCTACAGAGTGAACTTCATTCTGAAAGATGAGCTGAAACCTTTTTATTTTTCGGTGCTTCTTTCATTTATGAGAGAAGCATTTTTATATGGTCAGACATCTGAGATTTCGTACTTCTATTTATAGAAAGAGGAGAATTGCATGATTCAAATTCAAAACGTGTCAAAAGTATACAAAACAAAAGAAAGAATCGTGACTGGTGTTGATAATGTTTCACTAGACATTAACACGGGAGAAATTTTCGGAATCGTAGGTTACTCAGGTGCAGGGAAGAGTTCTCTTATCCGTTGTCTAAATTTGTTGGAAAAACCAACGAGCGGAACGATTTTAGTAGATGGATTAAATTTGATGAAGTTACGGGGTAATAATCTCCGTCAGGCACGTTTGAAAATAGGAATGATTTTTCAACACTTTTATTTAATCAGCCAAAAGACTGTATATGAAAATATTGCATTTGCTTTACGGGCGGCAAAAACACCTACCAATAAAATTAGCAGCCGGGTAACGGACTTACTAGAAATGGTCGGCCTATCTGATAAACGGGATGTCTATCCTGCACAGTTGAGTGGTGGTCAGAAGCAGCGGGTAGGTATTGCCCGAGCACTAGCAAATAATCCTTCAGTATTACTGTGTGATGAGGCAACCTCTGCATTAGATCCGAATACGACGCTATCTATTTTAAGATTGTTGAAGAAAATCAATAAAGAATTGCAGATTACAATCGTTTTGATAACGCATGAGATGAATGTTGTTAAAGAAATCTGTGATCGTATGGCAATTATGCAAGACGGAAAAGTGATTGAAGAAGGTCAAGTATATGACATATTTTCAAATCCTCAAGAAGAATTGACGAAAGAATTTATCAGCAGTGTCGTGTCATTTGATGTGCCGACAATGATTTTGAGTAAGTGCACGGGTAGACTTGTCAAAGTCATGTTTAAAGGTGATGTTGCGGGCGAGGGAATAATCTCAGATACAGTGCAGCAATTTGCAATACAAGGTAATTTCCTACACGGCTCAATCGAATATATTCAAGAAAGACCTCTCGGTACTTTCTTGATGGAATTAAA
The DNA here is from genome assembly GCF_008369195.1 of Sporosarcina sp. ANT_H38. Classification (GTDB taxonomy): domain Bacteria; phylum Bacillota; class Bacilli; order Bacillales_A; family Planococcaceae; genus Sporosarcina. The sequence continues at coordinate 284,702 of NZ_VOBC01000001.1, forward strand.
AGGAGAGGATGACGAAATAGAAAAGGCAATTGCCTATATGTCATCACGAGCTGCTCAAGTGGAGGTAATTAACAATGGGAATTGATGGTCAACACATTATGGAGTTAATGCCTGATATTACAAAAGCATTTGGAGAAACGCTGTATATGATAAGTATTTCTCTCGTTATCGCACTTGTTATTGGGCTTCCATTAGGAATATTACTATTCATTACCGATAAAGGATTATTTTTAGAAAATCGAGCATTGAACTCAGTTTTCGGTTTTATCGTCAATATGGTCCGTTCTGTTCCATTTATTATTTTACTTGTCGCGTTAATCCCGTTGACTAAATTAATTGTAGGAACTCCGATAGGACCGGCTGCGGCTAGTGTTTCGCTATCTGTTGCATCCATTCCCTTTTTCGCAAGAATTGTGGAGACATCACTAAGAGAGATTGATAAAGGGGTCATAGAAGCTGCAATCGCTGTTGGTGCAACTCCGTGGATGATTATCAAAGATGTACTATTGCCTGAAGCAAAGACAAGCATTATTCAAGGCGTGACACTTACAGTTATTAGTTTAGTTGCCTATTCAGCTATGGCTGGTGTTGTTGGTGGTGGGGGAATCGGAGATTTAGCAATTCGATTCGGTTACTACCGTTACGACAATACAATAATGGTAGTAACTGTGGTGATATTAATCGTATTAGTACAACTGATTCAATTTGCGGGAGACCGTATTTCAAAAGTAATCGATAAAAGATGATGGGGAGAGAAAAAATGATGAAAAAGTTTCTACTAGTTGTATTAGTACTCGTACTTGGAACCGCACTTGCTGCTTGTGGTGGCAAAGAAAAAGCTACAGATGAGAAATCCTTGAAAATCGGTGCAACCGCTGGTCCATATAGTGATATGTTGAAAAAGGCAATTATTCCTGGACTTGAAGAAAAGGGATATAAAGTTGAACTAATTGAATTTAGCGATTATATCCAGCCGAATAACGCACTTGCAAGTGGCGATATTGATGCAAACTTGTTCCAAAACACGACTTATTTAGAGAATGTCGTTAAAGAAACGAAAGCAGAATTATCACCACTGATTATCGTTCCGACAGCTCCAATGGGCATTTACTCCAATAAATTCAAGACAATTGAAGATATTGAAGATGGTGCAAAGATTACTCTTCCAAACGATCCTGTAAATGGAGCCCGCGCACTACTAGTGTTACAGGATGAAGGTCTTATTGAATTTGATCCGAATGCAGAAGTACTAAAGGTATCTGAAAAAGATGTAACAATGAATAAGAAGAACTTGGTGTTCCAGCCAATTGAAGCAGGTCAACTTCCACGTTCAGTTGATGGTACTGATTTAGCGGCAGTTCCTGGAAACTTTGCCTTAGCTGCAAGTATGAATTTATTAGATGCGCTAGTACTAGAGGACATGCTTGATATATACAGAAACGTGGTTGCAGTAAAAACGGAAAACATTGATAAGCAATTTGCAAAAGATATTATTGAAATAGTTGAATCAGCAGAATTTGAAAAAATGATTGATTCGGATTTTGAAGGCTTTGGCAAACCTGAATGGATGAAATAAAATTTTATAAGTAAGTCAGTTGTTCATCATATATAGCAACTGCAAAAAGCTGACGAGACCATTACGGTTTCGTCAGCTTTATTTGTCCTTATCGTGAAACGTTTGCCGTTTCGTTTGCTTCAATTTCTTCTGTCAACACAACTAGCTGATCAATCAAATTACCGATGTAAGCAATTGTGTCACGCAATGGTTTGTCTGTAGTGATATCAACACCCGCCATTTTTGAAAGTTCAGCAGGAGATTTTGTTCCGCCAGCTTTCAAAACTTCCAACCATTCATCGACAGCAGGCTGACCTTCATCTAGGACACGTTTTGATACCTGAGTGGAGATAGTGAGTCCTGCACTGTATGTGTATGGATACAAGCCCATATAGTAGTGAGGCTGGCGCATCCATGTAAGCTCAGCACCTTCATTAATCTCGACATCTTCTCCCCAGAACTCTTCAAGAACGCCGCGTTTCAAGTTGTTCAATACACCGGCATTGACACTTCCACCTGCGTCAATTCTTTCGTAGACTTTGCGCTGGTAGGCAGCTTCTAGTAAGTGCGTTACGAAGTTATGATAGTACGTACGAGCCACGATGGATGAAATGACCCAGCGTTTGAATTTTGGGTCATCCGAGTTTGAAAGCAAGTGGTTAGCCACGAGCATTTCATTCATCGTTGAAGGTGCTTCAATGAAGTATAGAGAAGGGCGTGCATTGAATACGTTTTGCTCTCGGTTTGCATTGTAGAAATGACCCGCATGGCCTAATTCATGAGCCAACACAAATACATCTTCCATGCTGCCTGTCCATGAAATAAGGATATAGGGATGGTTTCCATAAGGGCTAGAGCAGAATGCACCTGTAGATTTCCCTTTGTTCTGAGCGAAATCTATCCATCTTTCTTTATATGACCGATCTACCATATTCATGTAATCGTCACCCATAATAGCAAGGGCATCATCAATATATTTCTTAGATTCATCTACCGTGATTTTCGGTTCATAAGTTGGGTCAAGAGGGATTTTCAAATCGGCAAATGTCATTTTATCAAGTCCATGTACTTTTTGCAGAAGTTTCGCGTATTTACGCATATGGGGCGCAAGTTCTTTTGTGATCAAATCAATTTGACGGTCATACATAGATTTCTCGACTTCTTGATTGAACAATAAGTAATCAAAAATCGTGTCGTAACCGCGTAGATCAGCAGTTGTTTTTTCAGTTTGCAGATGCATGTCGTACGTTTTTGCAGTCGTATGCTGATAGTCTTTTAATTTTGAAGAAAATGCATCAAATGCAGCGCGACGCTTGTCCGTATCCGCTTCCGATTCCCAATCGCCTTCAAAAGACACATAGCTTAACGGATATTTTTTGCCGTCGACTTCAAAATCATCAAATGCCATGTCAACCATTTTTGTCGTGTTATACAAGCCGTAAGGACCGCTGAATGTAGATGAGAATGCTGCTAATGTCTTTTCAACTTCGGGATGCAGTTGATGATCTTTTTTGCGAATCAATTTCTCTAAGTAATTTTTGAATTCATCAGATTGTTGCATTGCATCTTCCAAAACATCTACGGGTAACTCAGAAAGTTCACTGTTGACGAATGAAAGCTTGCTGTTTATTTTTGCGGCAGTTGAACCAAACTTGCTTGAACGCATTTGTGCTTCGTCATCCGTTTGGTCTGTACTTGATGACAAACTCGTATACGTGCCTACAGGAACAATTTTTTCATAAATAGCCGCATAGCCATCTAATGCTTCAATTATAGATTGAGCATCTTTAATGTTACCATTGAATTTTTCAGCATATGCATCGACTTCATTTTCTAATTCTATTACTGCGGCATTGTACGCGTCCTCAGTTGTGAATAGGTCTTGCAGATTCCATGTTTCTTCAGTCTTTACTTCTGAACGCAGCGGTAAACTTTTGACCAATCTAATCTCTCCCTTTTATTACGGATGTCGAACTAAATAATAGTATATAGTAGAATGGATACTATTTGCAAGTTTCAGATAACGTTGGTGTGAAAGGAGTTGAAGGCGATTTTTTAAGACTTCTTCCAAAACAGAGCATTTATAGGTTGACCGTATCGTCAAATGACACCACATACTCAGCACACAGTAATTCAACCTCATAAATTAATCGCAAATTATACTAGATAAGTTCGGCGGGTTATTTCACATATTGATTTAGCTATTAACACACCTGTTGATTAACAATTTTTTGCATAATGCACTGGTGAGAAAGGCTTGAAAAACTCCATTTTCACTGGACCATTTCCGGTCCGCTGACGGCGAAATATTCACGACAAATTTAAGGAGGAATTGTAGTTCATTCCTCCTTGGTCATCCTGTTGCGAATAGTTGCCTGGTCGCATTCCTACACATCTAGACTTCTCGGTAATAGTAAAGAGGTCGTTCTATCTAAAGCAACCCAAAGGCAACTGCACACGTAGCGCCTAGTGTTTGATTAACTCAATTACTGTTCAATTTTGGTTATTTAAAATGATGGATGACAAACTAAGACAATACAATATAATTCAATGGGTTATTCGGAGGTCTGCTTTCGGTGGATCTTTTATTTTTGGATACATTAAACGTGGAGTTTGGATGGATTAACACTGATTCAATCGGAGCGTTCTAAGCTGTGTTAATTGCGGTAGTTCCATTTTCACTTCTTGTGTATGGCATGTATATAAATACTTATGCGCTGACTGAAAAAGCAAAGAATCCATTTTTAAACGAACAAATTTTTGTTACATATCTGACAACAACCGCCTTGCAATTTGCTCATATTCATCTCTACCGATACCGGGTGCAAACTCTTCAGGAATATCTTCAAAATCAGGAATTGTATAACCTTTTGGCATACCTTCTTTTACAATAAGCATTTCACCACTACTTGGATTGGTCCCTTTCCATATCTGGCGTATGTCTTTATATTCTCCGGTATCATTCCAAGTAAATAACACATTACCGTATCCTAGATCTTCATATTTTCTTGCAGTATCAAAGACACGATTATCTAAATTAGGTATTGGTAGCATTTTTGTTAAATCAGTGCCAGTGGCCATTTCTATCGCTTTTGCATAGGCAAGTATATGTGTACCTCCCCGAACAAGTAAATAACCAATCATTTCCCTTGCCGTGGGATGGTCAGTCATTTCATATACTCGCATTTTATGCGTCCTTGCTCCGCATTCAAGAAAGAAGTTATGCAATAGGTCAAGTACTAGGTTTCCGCTGGAAAACACATAGTCTCCTCGCCATGGATTGCCCATGGAGTCTCCAGGCATCGATGTTTGCGCTGTTGCTATGAAGGCATACGTATTCCGTTTGTTTATAGCGTCTTGTAAAGGTGTTAAGTTAGGATCTGCTGTAAAAGAAGAACCTTTGCCCACTATATTTATCGTGTTAGAAACCAGTTCTACGTGGCCGAACTCCTCAGCAGTAATACTTGCAACTAAATCATAGAAGGGTTTGAGCTTGCCTTTCTGCCTAAAATTAAATGATTGGTACATATAGTTATTAAGTGTAGACATTTCTCCAAACTTTCCACCCAACAGTTCCTGAACCGCAGAAGCTGCATTAGCATCCCCGTATTCTGGGATTGGAAGATCAATTGGTAATTTATTTACACGTTTGATCAATTGATTCACTCCCTACAATTGAATTTTGGGAAATCATGAAAGTGTAACCCATATGATTTCCTGTATTCGAACGTAAAATGGCGTGTTACTCACTTCAATTACAACATGATCAGGCATGACTGTTAGTAGTGAACCTTGTATTGGATTTTTCGTCGTTTGAATAACAACATTTTTTAACCTGAAGCTTAGTAAGGTTTGATAGAAGTAGGGGTCAAATACACTTACCATTTTGACTTCTGATTGTTCTCCGTTCATGCTTTTCCCACCTTTCTTCAGAATCCACCTAGTGTATGGGAGAAAGCGAAACTTTATGAATGCGAGAATCTGCATGCATCACTATTAATAAATTTAAAGTACATGTCTCTTGATTAACCATATATTTGCATAAAATACTGGTGAATAAATAGTGCTTGGGAAAATCTATTTTTACTGGATCATTTTCGGACCGCTTTCAGCTAACTATTCATGACAAATTCAAGAGGGAATTGCAATTTATTCCTCCCCAGAGGGGTCCTATTGTGGCTAGAAGTGACGAAGTCACTTCTAGCCACACTTTTTTCAGTAATACAGTTGCGAATAGTTGCCTGTCACGTTCCTTGCTTATTTTTAGCAAAGAACATGGAATGCCCTATAGAAATTAACACTTCTTTAAAATAAATAAGAAAAAACCATAGAGAAAGCATCTGCCGCCAAAATTGCATCTTTGGCGGCTTTTCTCCAGGTAAGAAGCCAGCTATTCTTTCGTTCCAAAAATCTTAAGTACTCTGTGTACTTAAGATTTTGGAGCGTGACGGATGAAGGACAACCATACGATTACCGAAAAAAGTGTGTAGGGATGTGACAAAGTCACATCCCTACACACCCAGACATCTCAGTAATCGTACTAGAAGTCATTCAATCCAAGCGATCCAAAAGCGCAAGTGGCCAGGGGGATGATTAAGTTATTTACTGGTTACCTTTGGCTAATCAACAGACGTGTTTAAAGTAGAAAGTAGCAACGTAATTTCTTCATTAGATAGTTGTACAGGGCAGTCCCTCCGAATAAGATGCATAGACATCATTTAAAAGGAGGGCCATATCTATGGATTCAATATTTATCTATATCATTTTAGGTGTATCCTTAGCTGCACCAATTGGACCTGTAAAGACCGTCCTATTAAACACGGGTATTAAAAATGGTTTTTTTCATGCCTGGTTTTTTAGTCTAGGAGCTTTAGCAACCGACATTATGTATATGTTCATGGTTTATTTTGGAATTGGACAATTTATTGATTCGCCTTTACTAAAAACAATCCTCTGGTCTTTCGGTTGTTTTGTTCTTTTGTATACGGGTATAGAAAATTTACTTTCACTAAATAAAATTGAAATGAACTTAAAAAACGGGAAAAGAGACCGACTTAGAAAGTCAATTTTATCTGGCTTTTTCATGTCATTGTTTAATCCACTTACCATCCTTTTTTGGATTGGGATATATGGTTCTATCCTTGCGAAAACAGCTGGAGTCTCTACAGGCTATCAAATCATCTTAAATAGTATTGCTATATTACTTGGAATTATGTTAGTAGATTTTGTAATGGCCTTTCTATCCAGTGGAGCTCGTAAACTATTGTCCAACAAACTTTTAAAAATGGTCACCATTATTTCAACCATTTCTATGATTGGATTTGGAATCTACTTTGGCATTCAGGCATTTCAAGCACTATTTTAATAAGCTATCCAAAGGGCTCATAAGTATGTCTTAACATTTTACATAAGTACTGTTTTTAAAACACTGAAAATAAACATGTAACGCATAAAATGAACACACAGGGAAATCATACCTTTATTAGTCAAAAAACAAGATTAGTCGAGGTGTGGTAATGGGAAAAAGTACTGATCAAGTAAGCGTATGGTGCATTGTAAGTATGGCTTCAATTCCTCTTATCATGACGTTAGGAAATTCCATGCTTATTCCAGTGCTCCCGATACTAGAAGAAAAGGTCGGGATCACCTCATTTCAGTCGAGCATGATCATTACAAGCTATTCAGTTGCGGCTATTTTTCTTATACCAGTAGCGGGCTATTTATCAGACCGCTTTGGTAGGAAAATGGTGATATTACCGAGTTTAATCTTCGCTTTAATTGGTGGTCTGATTGCCGGGTTTGCTTCATGGAAATTGGAGGATCCATACACAATGATTATCGTTGGTAGGATCCTGCAGGGAATAGGGGCAGCTGGGGCAATGCCAATCATTTTGCCACTTGTGGGTGACCTTTATCAAGATGATGATGAAAAAATGAGTTCTTGTTTAGGAATTATTGAAACATCGAACACGTTTGGAAAAGTGTTAAGTCCAATCTTAGGTTCAATATTTGCAGCTATTTTATGGTTCCTTCCATTCTTCTCCATTTCAGTGCTCAGTTTAATTGCTATTGCACTTATCTTTTTCTTTGTTAAAGTCCCGAAAGAAAAAGATGAACCAGTGAGTTTTAAGGAGTTTTTAAGTAACACTAAAAAAGTGTTTAAGGTAGAAGGTAAATGGTTATATACCGTATTCCTTAATGGGGTCCTTGTTATGTTGATATTATTCAGTATGTTATTCTTTTTATCAGAAAACCTTGAAAAAGTTCATCATATAGAAGGCATTAAGAAAGGTTTTGTTTTGGCCATTCCGCTATTATTACTTTGTATTGCTTCGTTTATCTCCGGTCGAAAAATCAAAGGCAATGCAAAGACGATTAAAAAGATAATGATTATTTGCTTGATCGCAATGTCCGCAAGCGTTGTTTTCGTAGGCTTTACAAGTGAAAAACTGGTCCTTCTGTTAGTTGTCACGAGCATAGTAGGCATTGCAATTGGCGCATTATTGCCTGCACTTGATGCTATTATTACAGAAAACATAAAAAAAGAGTTAAGGGGCACAGTTTCTTCTTTTTATAGCTCGGCGAGATTTGTCGGTGTTGCAGCAGGCCCACCTATTATGTCACTCGCTATGAAAAACTTTCTTAATGTCAGCTATATTACAGCAGGTATATTGGGGATTATCCTATTGTTCGTCGTCATTAAGTTCATCAAAGTCGAGGAAATTGAAAAAATGAATAAAATAGCGTGAAAAAAGCTAGTCGGTGGTCATGAAGGATAGGAAGGTTTACATGACCAGGAACATATCAAGTAGGGGAGCATGATGTTGCTAGAGCGTAACCTTGATTTACAGTCGCAGTGTTATATTGCTTGAAAATTCCTTTGGACCTGAGTGGATTCAGGTGGCAAATATAATTGGAGTACAATACGAAGAAGAATTATAATAGAAATAACAGCCACCAACTCGATTGAGGGGGTGGCTGTTCTTAGCTAAAAGTCGTGCATCTATCCACTTTTTTATAGTCCCTCAATACAAACCCCAGAAATGCCCTCAATCACGCGACCACTTAAGATTTAAGCCTGACCGCTGAGCTATCAGTCTTATGGCTTCAATTACCCATTTTAATGCGTTATTCGTAAATTCTGGCCACACTCATTGGGGAGGAATTGCAGTTCATTCTTCCTTTGGCATTCCATTGTGGTTAGTCGCCTGTTGCCTCCCTATAGATTAAGATATTTCGGTATTGGTTTAGGAACCGTTCAACCCTAAGTGGTCAATAAGTAATAGTACTCGGGACGCTAACGGGTTCGGTTGATGAGGAGAGAAATGCTTAAAATGTAAATAACGCCCTAATTAGCATAGCTTCAAATAACAAGTTAGCAGGTTAAATGGCAAGTGAAAACGCTCAGTTTTGGTTTGCTTTTTTATAAATCTTATTGAATGAAAACCTCCGTTTGTTGAATAAGAGGAATGACGTTTCCTTCAAAATTGCGCCAGATAACTGATGAATGATTTCACAATTAATTTAAAAACTTTACTACACTGGAAAATGTATCTTCCTTTTCAACTAGGACTTTAAAGCCTGTTGTAACAACACTTTTTGTTCTTTCATCAAGTGGTTCTATTACCCACTTGTCTGTCACAACTCCATATTCCACCTCTAATTCATTATCATAAATAATTCTTAAGAATGTAACAATACCCCAATCTTCATGTGTAATGCTCTTAATGGTGCCGTAATAAAAATCATTTTGGATAGTAATTACTGTAAGGTCTTTGTTTGTTGAAATAATGGTTAAATCAACGTCTGATTTTGAATGAAAATCACCTCGTGCAAATGAACCCAATATTCCAACACCCTTTATATGGTTTTGGTTATTAGACCACTCTTTGAAATTAATGAAAAATTCAATTGCTCTCTCTTTTAGATTCAATAGTAATCCCCCTTGAAATCATTTCACGTTCTGCTAACTAAATTCTTATTCAATAATATAGTCCGATCGAAATGTAGTCCTTATATACCGATTTCGCCTTATAAAATAATAAGTTATTAGTCTATTGTGAGTTATATTTTTTTCCATTTAAACTTTTAAATAAAAACATTCCGTTTAATCAAATACATAGGTTACAGCAATCACAGTGATAGCAAATACAATTTCAGATGATGAATGAGGTGTATAATTCAACGAACTAAACCAAATTAATTTAAGAAATAAAGCAATCCCTCAAATTGCAAATAGTACTGACAATAATAACTTTGAAAAAATCCCTCTTTATCCATCTATCTATATTAAACTAAATGGTCCGTTTGTAGAATATAGATTAATCTAAATTCTTTCACAATCTATATTTAGATTACCATAAAAACTCCAATTTTCTCCAAGAAATAAGTTCACGAACTACTTATGGTATATTAATTCGTAGCGCTTTTAGCGTAAGTGTTAACATCATCGCAAAAATTAATGTGGTGTCTTGAATTAGTGTGCGTATTGATGTCCTAATTAGTTTGTTAAATCCATTAAAGCTTTGATGTAACAACGAAAAAAGGAGACACCAATTCATATGCGAATTATGTCCCCCTATTGAGTTGTTACTCAATGTTTTCTCTCCATCAACCGAACCCGTTACGGGACGCCTAGTGTTTTATTAAATTGTTTCCTGGTTAATGTTGGTTAATTTACATTAGTGACTTAAACAGTTAGCGTTAATTTTTCTTTCTTGAAAGACGTTCGATTTCATCTGTTAGGATAAAGGCAAGATCATCATTGCCGAAGAGTTGCAGGACATCAAGCATTGTTTCGTTATCAATGTCGATTTCTTCTTCGTATTTTGCTTCTTCAATTATTTTTTTCATAGTCACATTTTCTTGTTGGTCTGGGTATGCGCGGCTATATAACTCATGCGGATTCACTTCATTATTAGCACACCATTGTACAAACAAACGAATCATCAGTTGTTCATCCTGCTGATATTTTTGAATGACTTGTTCATCAATGCTTTTAAATTCCATGTTAGTTAGCTCCTTTTAAGTGCTCTTCTCATAAGTATATACGAAATGTGAGACTTCTAAGTGATATAAACAAGGAACAGTGATTTATTAATGAATGTTAGTGTATATATGTTGAACAAAAGAATTCCATTGAAGTCGCAACGGCGTTAGGGCCCTTCACTCAGTTATATCGGTATACATATTTTCAATAGCACATCTGTTAACAAAAGTAACCAGTAAATAACTTGATTAGCCCCCTGAGTTCTACTTATATAGTCGAACGCTTTGGATTGAATGACTTCTTTCGGTAATCGTATGGCTGTCATTCATCCGTCGTGCTCCAAATGCATAAGTACACAGAGGCTGAAGATTTTTTGGACGAAAGAATAGCTGGCTTTTTACCGGGAGAAAAGCCGTCAAAGATGCAATTTTGGCGGCTGATGCTTTCTCTATGGTTTTTTCTAACTAATTTAAAAAAAGTGTCACTGTCTATAAGGCATCACAAGCTTAGATGCATACTCTTTACTAAAAGTAAGCGTACAACGTGCAAGAGTGCCCGGAATTGTATCTTCGGGCACTCATGATTTCTATAGAAAGTCATCTATTCGTTTCTTCTAAAGCAACTGCATTTTTCACTTAAACATTGTAGGAATGCGATAGGCAACTAGCCACACATGCCCCTCGGTAAATATGTCGTGATTATTTTGCCGAAAGCGAGCCGGAAATGGTCCAGTAAAAATGGAAGTTATCAAACCCTTCTCACTAGTATTTTGTATGAATAAATGGCTAATCAACAGACGTGATTCAATAGATCGTTCATTTCACGAAAGAGGTGTATGGAGTCATGAAAGAAATAATTATTATTGGTATTGTGTTAATTATTGCTGGGTGGTTGGGAGAGCGAGTTCTGAAAAGGAAGCTAAATATAACAAAGAAGACGAATACTATGGACGATCGGGCAAAAAAAATACAATTTTTCGCGTTAGGGATACTTATGATGGGCTGTATCATTGGCTCTGTGACTCTAGTTACTGAGAATGAAAGTTTTAACATGTTTTATATTATGGTGCCTTATTTCATCGTAGTATCTATGGTGAGAGGATTTATGGATTGGAAATTCAACCAGCCATCAAAGCAATGGATTCTACAAATCTATGCAGTATTTCTGTATTGCATATTAATGATAGCTATTTTTTGGATTGATCTACTTAAATAAAAGATATCAAATACGCGAGAGTATTTAACTACATAAAGTTAAAAAGGACAAGAATAGGAGAACTCCCTTGTCCTCATGTAAGATTATTTAAATTTTATTGCTGATGATAAATTGAACAATCCAATCCACGTCGATTGGACCATCAACGACTTCGTAATAGAGTGAAGAGTTTTGGATGATTAGATCTTCATTTACAACAATGCTAAAATTGTTTCCATTTTTATCTGTTAAATTAATTTTGAACTGATCAATATTATCGACTCTATTGATTTTATTAGGCTTTAATTTCCGGACGTGATAATCTTGAAGAAATTCAAGTAAGCTTTCAATTTCGGACGCATCATCGACATTCCAAATTTTTGGGGCGGCCCCTGAAAGTGATGGTTCCGAAAAAGTCAGTAAACTAAACGGAGATTCCGTGACGCCAAGAACCTTCGTAACCTCTTTCTTATCATAGCCTAGGAAAAGTTGGATCATTGCATATGTGCCCATAATCATAACAGCAATCAATAATAATGCCCTTATTTTCATGTTCTATTCCTCCTATAATTCATTTCTTTAGTATACGCGGATGAAGATGTAGGAAATCATGCTTGTACCTTAGTAATCTATGCAATGTCATACAGAAAAATTTCTAGAAAGGGGATATTATCAAATGTTTTTGAAAAAAATAACGCTTCTTCATAAAGAGACGCTATCAGAGAAGGAGTATCCATTTTCTATACCTTCAATTCAATCGTTAACGGAATTGGATCTAACAAATAGTGTTACCTTTTTTGTTGGAGAAAACGGTTCAGGGAAATCGACGTTGCTTGAGGGGATTGCGGATTTATGTGGGTTTAATGCGGCAGGTGGAGGTAGGAACAATACGTATGAAGTGGATGCTTCTGAAAGTGCATTAAGTGAGTATCTACGTTTGTCGTGGATGCCAAAAGTGACAAACGGATTTTTTTTACGGGCGGAATCTTTTTATCATTTTGCCTCACACGTTGATGAAATGGCGAAAGAACCCTATGGCTCCTATCGTGATTACGGAGGGAAATCATTACATCATCAGTCACATGGGGAATCATTTCTGTCATTATTTTTAAATCGCTTCAATGGAAAAGCGATTTACTTACTCGATGAGCCGGAAGCCGCATTATCACCGCAAAGGCAGCTGGCCTTTCTTCGTATCATGCATGATCTTGTCCGGGAAGAAAATTGTCAGTTCATCATTGCAACACATTCGCCCATAATTTTAGGTTATCCCGATGCAACAATCTTAAGTTTTGATGATGGGGAAATAAAGGAAACTGAATATGAAATGACTGAGCACTATCAAATCACAAAATATTTCCTAGATCATCGAGAAAAGTTTCTGAAAGATATTTTAGAGGATTAATGATTTGTCGGAATGTTATAATGATTAAGTAGGAATGTGGAATGGGGGATGACTGGGATGAAAAAAGAAATAGTACGTGCAATTCAAGATGATTATCCGGGTGATTTTGCTTGGTGTTTCGGTTGTGGTCGCTTAAATGAAGATGGTTACCATTTCCGAACAGGGTGGCAAGGGGAAGAGACGGTAACGTATTATGAACCGTCACCAAAACATATTGCGATTCCAGGATTTGTCTATGGTGGGTTGATTGCATCGTTTGTTGATTGTCATGGGACGGGTTCTGCTGCACTTGCGCTGCATCGAAAAAACGGGCACGAGCCAGGCAGTGGTGAAGAACCACCACGTTTCGTCACAGCGTCGTTGAACGTGAATTATATGAAACCAACTAAGCAGGGTGCTTTGTTAAAAGCTGTTGGACAAGTGGAAGAAATTCATCCGAAGAAATTTAAGGTGTCTGTCGAAGTATTTGCGGATGACACAGTTGTTGCAACAGGGGAAGTTGTTGCGGTTGTCATGCCAGCAACATTTGCGAACAAATAATGGGTTATGTAAATATGAAAAGCTGATTGCCACGCGCAGTCGGCTTTTTTAATGAACTCAAAAAACAATAGACATGAAACCATTTGGTTGCATATAATTATATATGTAACCAAATGGTTTCACTTAAAATTCGGGAGGTCTTTATATGTCAATTAATGAAAATGAACGTTTCGCCGAAGTGAAAAAATATATAAGCATTAACGCTCCAATCGGAAAAGTTTGGGGATATGTCGCTACAGCTGAAGGAATTGGTGCTTGGTTTATGCCGAATGATATGCAACCAATCGAAGGAAAAGAGTTTATCCTACAAGCAGGACCGTGGGGCAATTCGGTGTGTAAGGTGACGGAAGTGAATCCACCAAATCGCTTATCTTTTGAGTGGGGAGAGGAATGGCTGATCACGTTTGAGTTGAAAGAAAAAGAAGGTCAGACCGAATTAACACTGATTCACGCGGGATGGAAAGAAGAAAGTCAAACGGAGTTTGGTGAATCACATGCATTGGTGCGTTCACGAATGTCTGGCGGATGGGATGGGCTCATACAGAAATTGAAACATGTAGTTGAAAGCTAAATGACTGAGGAGTACCAACAGTACGACGTTTTTCAAGCAATCGCTGATCCGACTCGACGCCGATTGCTTGAACTGCTCGCAGGTAAAGAATTATCAATTTCAATAATGAGTAGCCATTTTACAATGAGTAGAACTGCTGTAACGAAGCATCTGCTTGTTTTAGAATCAGCTGGACTAGTTGTTGCACGAAAAGTGGGGCGTGAAAAGTTATATTGTTTGGAAGCCGAGCCGCTACAAAAATTGCAAACATGGCTTACCTTCTGTGAACAGTTTTGGGATAACAAACTTTCAATACTTAAACATGTGGCTGAAAATGCTCAAAACGAAGATAAATAATATTGAATTCAGCAACTCTACTACTAAAAGAGAGAAGAAAAGCGTGATTAGTTCATTAATCGCGCTTTTCTTTTGCTTGCTATTACAACCTCATATGTCAGTTACCGTTACTCCTACCATCAGTGGTTCCAGCGCTTTTGTTTGATCAATAAATATAAAAGCATCATATCGGTTTCCGATTTGCGAAGGTACATAATTACCAAATTGCTCATAATCAGGGTTGTAGACGACCCCAATTGCTCTATGGCCAATCCAACCTGAGAAATATTTACGATTTTCTTCATTGAAAATAAATAGTTTATCGAAAGCGCCTGACTTGTGTAATAAATCTTCCCATGAATGTTGACGGGCGGGAGGAATTTCTATTCTCTCGAATGGCACTCCCCATTTTTCAGCCGCGATTACGGTGACTCGATGTGTACCGAATCCTACTGCATAGACATCTTCTTTTTTAAATTGTTCACGAAGTAGTTGACCGACGTTGAACATTCCGTCCTCCTGCATTGTTGTTGCACGGGCATCTCCAATATGTGTATTATGTTCCCAAACGATGATCTTCGCATTTTCTCCATAATGATTCATCACTTCATTAATCGCTTCAACCATATGTTCATCACGAATATTCCAGGACAATGCATTGTCTTGAAGCATGGCACGGTAATATTCTTCTGCGTTTTTAGTGACGAGTGCATTCACTTTTAAATTTAACATGGTTTCCTGATCGTCTTCATAGTGTTTATTATGCGACCGAATAGACGATAATAAATCACTCACTTCGTCAATGCACACTTGTGAAAAATGTGCTGTGGAAATTGCATAATGTTCCGGCATACCGTTGAAAGGTTCAAAGCAGGAAAATGCTTTTTTAGCGAGTTCAAGATCGGCACCTGTGGGATTGGATTCTGTTAAGTAACGTATAATTTCCTCCATTGATTCCCAAAGACTATACATATCAATTCCGTAAAACCCGACTTTTTGAGCGAGAATCCTTGAGTCGTTATGCATTTTCAACCAGTCGATAAACTCTGCAATCTCTTCATTTGCCCACATCCATGTTGGCCATCTGCTGAAAGCTTTCAATACATCTTTGGCATGATCTTTACTATCACTATATCCTTTTATGTAGCGATTAACCTGTTGAGAGGACGGCCAATCACCTTCGACTGCGATGGCTGAAAATCCTTTCTGCTCAATTAGCATTTTGGACAGCTTAGCCCTGGTTGTGTAAAATTCCGATGTCCCATGGCTTGCTTCTCCTAATAAAACAATTTTTGCATCACCTATGGCTTCGATTATAGTTGAAAGATCTTCATCAGATTGAAAAGGGAGTGCATAATTGTTTACGGCTTCCTCAAGTGTGAACTTCAATTGGATAACCCCATTTCCTGCAACGTATTATGAAAGTATACCCAACTATTCGTTTTGTACCCGGAGAAAATCGAACAAAATTATTCGAAAATGTATGACAGATAATTACAATAATGTACAATTGAACTAACAAGGTTAAGAAGGGGTGATAATAATGTTGACTGCCGTACTGATAGTTGCAATTGTCATGAGTGTGCCGATTACTGCGATTATTACAGATCATAATCGTAGAGTAGTGAAAATCAAAGGGGAATTTATGCGCGATGAAATCGAACTGGAGAAATTGAAACAGCAAAACTTCATCATGGAAACTGAAAAGATGAAAATCGAATTGGAACAAATGAAGTTGGATTATACATCTGGGAAAAATGAAATAATGAAAATATAAAGGAGGACTGGACAAATTTGGGTGATGAAAAATTAAAACCACCATACAACGATCTAATCGGCGATATTTTAAAAGAATATACCAAAAAAGGTGGCATGGATAATTTGGCGGGCCAAGGGAAACCATTATCACAAGAGTATTTTTCGGGTGATACCTTCCAGCATTTTCAGCGGATTGCTAAAGATGCAGGTTATAAACCTCATTGGCTAAAGTTACAGCACGAAATTCGTGATGAAGTAATCGCAATTGCAGCTATTCACAAAACCTATAGTGCAACAGATTTGGAATTGCAGATAGAAAAGGTGAACGAAAAAATATTCGAATACAATAAATCATGTCCACCGCCTATGCAGAAAGGATCGGTGTCGCTCGCGAATATTGAAGCTGCGATTGATCGGTGGAAATGAAGTAATAAGAAAAGGAGAGTGACAGTGAATCGCAATTATCCGTTCATTTTTCTCATCTCTTGTTACATGTTATTGATGTCGGGATGTTTTCAATTAACACAAAAAGGTGATATCAAAGAGGGAAGGGAAATAATACCATCTACGTTTGAACCTCCTGAAAAAATGGAAGTAGTCGAGTCTTCGGAAGTTGTAATATCACCGATAGATGAAATGATTGACCAAATGACACTAGAAGAAAAGGTTGGACAGTTACTAGTAATTGGTGTGGAGGGTACATCATTTACTGGTAAGATGGATAAGCTCATCCGTAATTATCATGTTGGTGGCGTCATTATGATGGGGAATAATATATCGACATCGCCCGAATTAATGCAACTTATGAATGAAATTAAAAATGCAAATAAGTCTAATAAAAACCCATTATTTCTTTCTGTCGATGAAGAAGGAGGGCGTGTTTCTAGACTGCCAGGCGGTATCCCTAGACTACCAACAAGTGCGGAAATCGGTAAACTTAATGATGAATCAGTGAGTTATCGTGCTGGAGCCTACTTAGCTGAGGTGCTTAATGAATTTGGATATAATATGAATTTCGCACCTGTATTGGATGTTAACAGTAATCCAAGAAATCCAGTTATCGGGGATCGCTCAATTGGGTCGGATCCTTATCAAGTCGCTAAGCTAGGTACCTCGACGATGCATGGAATGATGGACAACGGCATAATTCCTGTCATTAAACATTTCCCAGGACACGGCGATACTGTTGTTGATTCACATAAGGCGTTGCCAAAAGTAGAAACAACTTTGGAAGCACTTCGAAGCGTAGAGCTAGTTCCATTTCAAAAGGCAATTGAAGAAGGTGCTGATGCAGTAATGGTCGCTCATATTTTATTCCCGGCACTCGATCCTGATTATCCATCCTCAATGTCTAAAGCTATTATCACGGGACTACTTCGCAACCAAATGCAATTTGAAGGTGTTATTATAACGGATGACCTGACGATGGGGGCAATCGCAAATGACTATACAATCCCTGAAGCCGCTGTTCAGTCCTTCATCGCGGGAAGCGATTTGCTACTTGTAGTTCGCAATTATGATGAGCAAATTAATACTTTCAATGCGCTCATAAAGGCTATTGAAACAGGAGAAATCACAGAAGAGCGGCTTAATGAGAGTGTAAAGCGAATTTTAGTGCTTAAAGAGAAGTATAGTATATCAAATGAGGTACGTGAAAAAATCGATGTGGATAAAATTAATGAAATGTACGACAAGCTCCCGCTGAAATAAATGAATCTTCCTTGCCTTTCATCCGTATAATAAGATACTAGAAAAAGCCAGGGGGTTTATTATATGGAGAATAAAGGATTAAAAGTGTTAGTTCATGCCAGTGCTTTCTTCATGCCGTTTTTGGTACCGTTCATCATTTATCTAGTTATTGATGATTTAGAGGTCAAAAGGATGGCGATACAAGCAGTCTTATTCCAATTGGTAATGAGTGCACTAATTTTTGTTTCTGCGCTTCTAATCATTGTACTTGTAGGGATTCCGATGCTAATTGGATTCGGTTTAATGTGGATCATTGTTCCGATTATAGCAATTGTCAAAGCACTAAAAGACGAAAAGTACAATTATCCGATTGTTGGTAGATGGATTTAATAAAGTTATCAATAAAATAGAGGCGCGTTTCGTAGTTATATTATACGGGATGCGCCCTTTTTTATTCATATTGATGTTTTGGTTTGTATGATGAAGTGAGCAAAAGATAAGTAAAGTAGAGATAAACACCCGGACTGTCTTACTATCGATTTCAAATATGTACCAGCATTAGAAGAGTCTAGCTGATCGATGTTCACTTCTCATAAAGCTCGGATGATATCAAAGTCATTGCGATTAATGTATTTATTTTTTGGAACATTGTTACATCAAGGTTTTTTTGGGTGGAATCCTGTAGAATGTATTTGGGAACGAAAGGATGAACGTTTTGAACAATATAAGAGTTGAACAGGAATATGATTTTCAAGCAATCAAGGAAGTGAATGACCTAGCATTCGGCCAAGAAGGCGAATCAAATCTGATCGATAAAATTAGGACATCCGCTGCTTTCATATCGGACCTTTCCTTAGTAGTTGAAACGGAAGATAAAGAAATAGTTGGTCATATACTTTTCAGTACAATTGTTATTGAAACTGCGGAAGGTTCTGTACAGTCCTTAGCACTTGCACCGATGGCTGTCAGACCGGGTTATCAAAATGAAGGAATAGGTTCTTCGCTTGTCAAAGAAGGGTTAAAACGTTCTAAGGAGCTTGGGTATCTTTCTGTAATTGTGTTAGGACATAGCGCATACTATCCACGATTTGGTTTCATCACTGCAAGTGAAAAAGATATCAAGTCTCCATTTGAAGTGCCAGACGAAGCATTCATGGTTATTGAACTTCAAAAGGGTGCACTAGATGGTGTACAGGGGACAGTCAGCTATCCTGAAGCCTTTTCAGGGGTATAAAAAACGATATTCTTTTTTCCTTTTTTTAAGCTGAACTGATTTTTGTATTAGTTTAGTGAAAGAGGGGGAGAATTTGAACTGGATAAAAATATCGTTTTATACTGAGTATTACTGCTGTATACCATAGTTTTAATGAAAAATAACACGTCTATTGATTAACCAGTAAATAACTTGAACACCCCCTGGTCGCTGCTTGTATAGTTGCGCTTTTGGATTGCTTTGGATTGAATGACTTCTATTACGATTAGTGAGGTGTAGGGATGCGACTTTTCGCATCCCTACACTTTTTTTTGGTAATCGTATGATTGTCCTTCATCCGTCGCGCTCCAAATGCTTAAGTACACAGTGTGCTGAAGCTTATTGGGACGAAAGAATAGCTAGTTTCTTCCTATAATTTATTTCGATTTGCATTCCATACTTCGACCATAGCTGAAATGTTTAGAAGTTATAATAGACACAGATAGCTCAATATAATATGTAGGGAGATAAAAAATGAATTCTTTCAAATTTACATTGTTAATAGTCTTAACAACATTTTTAATGGGTTCTTCTTTTGCTGTAGGTAAAATAGGTTTGTCTTATTCATCCCCGTTGTTATTAGCCGGATTACGCTTCACTCTTGCTGGATTCATAATGGCAGTGATCGTTATCGCTTTAAAAAGACCGCACCCAACATCTAAAGGAAACTGGATAAAGATACTTATTATTGGTACTTTCCAAACAGCCGGTGTAATGGGGTGTATTTTCTTGAGTTTACGAACAATTACAGCTAGTGAAACCTCAATTCTTACATTCACTAACCCGTTACTTGTTGTTGTATTCGGCACTATTTTTTTACAAACACGCTATAAATTTTATCAATGGATTGGTGTTCTTTTAGGGTTAGTAGGGGTAAGCATTGCGGTGGGTGCGCAAATTGAATTAAAGATTGGCATTCTTTTTGGCATTCTTTCTGCTGTTTTTTGGGCAATTTCAACTTTATTAGTTAAAAAATGGGGATTACTTTTCAATACGTGGGTTCTATCCGCTTATCAGATGCTTTTTGGTGGATTACTACTTTTACTTGGAAGCTTTATTCTCGAAAAACCATACTTCATTTTGAACAGTAATTCAATGTTCATTTTACTATGGTTAAGTATTATGTCTTCTATTGTTCAATTTGCCGTTTGGTATTATCTTTTACAAAAGGGTGATCCAGGAAAAACGAGTGCCTATTTATTTTTGGCACCTTTCTTCGGTGTTTTATCGGGCTGGTTACTATTAGGGGAGACGTTATACCCATCAATCATAGTTGGTGGCTTGTTTATTATTATTGGTATCTATCTTGTAAATAGAAATTTTTATCAGAAAAAGAACCTTATAAATAAATGAATAGTTTATGATAAGCGTACAAGCGCTTATATGGAATCGTTGCCTGTCGCGTTCCTTGCTTACTTTTAGCAAAGATTATGCATCTAATCCTGTGATGCCCTATAGAAATTAACACATCTTTAAAATAGATTAGAAAAAACCATAGAGAAAGTATCAGCCGCCAAAATTGCATCTTTGGCGGCTTTTCTCCAGGTAAGAAGCAAGCTATTCTTTCGTCCCAATAAGCTTCAGCACTCTGTGTACTTATGCATTTGGAGCGCGACGGATGAAGGACAACGATCTGATTACCGAAAAAATCTGTAGGGATGCGACAAAGTCGCATCCCTACAGATCCATCCATCTCGGTAATCGTACTAGAAGTCATTCAATCCAAAGCAATCCAAAAGCACAACAATACAAGTGTCGGCGAGGGGATGATCAAGTTATTTACAGGTTACCTTTGGTTAATCAACAGACGTGTTATTAATTATTACTTTAATTTATCGTTTAAAATACTATCCTCTAGAACGGAAAACTTATCTCCATATACTTTCATAATATGTACGTTCCCCCATGCACATAGCGAATCTAATATTCCCTCTAAACTTAAACCGTAATCACTTAATTCATACTCTACTTTCGGTGGAACCTGGTTGTAGGTAATTCGGTTAATAACGCCATCTGCTTCTAGTTCACGTAATTGTTGCGTGAGCATTTTTTGTGTGATGTTAGGCATAAGACGCTTCAATTCACTTGTTCTTTTTTTACCATGTGTCAGATGACATAGAATGACACATTTCCATTTTCCACCGATCACTTCTAATGTCGCTTCGACCGATATATTATACTTCTTTTTTTCCATGCTAATCCTCCTCATATACAGGTACTAGAAAGTACCTATAGTACTTTTTAGTATCTATCGTACTTTAAAGTGCGTACTTTTCTTTTTGGACCCTGGGACTCATACTAACATTTGCGAGTGAATTGCACGAGGTATTTAAAAGATAAGCTAAGTATAAGCTTTTCAACTTGGGTCGCTGTTTAGGCTTCAGGCACCAGCCCCTCGAATTGCTTTAGTCTTGCTGAAAAGGTGTCTTTAAGACTTTCAGTAGGGAAGGATTAAACTCCATCCCTCTCTACTTGTCGGGGCTAAACGGTGCCTTGCGCTTTTCTTATTTTACTCTTTGTAAATTCAATCATACAACATGGGAAAAGAAGGGATGAAAAAATGACTTTAGATAAAAAGAGAAGCATGTTTGCACTGCTTGCATTAGCTGTCAGTGCATTCGCTATCGGAACAACAGAATTTATAAGTGTAGGGTTGTTGCCTTTGATCTCACAAGATTTAGACATATCAATAACAACGGCAGGACTAACCGTTTCCTTGTACGCTTTGGGTGTCATGATAGGAGCCCCAATTTTAACATCGCTCACTTCAAGAATGCCAAGGAAATCATTACTACTTTGGATAATGGTAGTTTTTATTATAGGGAACGGAATTGCAGCGTGTGCAACAAGTGTTAGCATCTTACTTATGGCCCGTGTCATTTCCGCATTTGCACATGGTGTATTCATGTCGATTGGATCGACGATTGCTGCTGATTTAGTTCCGGAGAATCGGAGAGCAAGCGCGATTTCAATCATGTTTACAGGACTCACAGTTGCTACGATTACAGGCGTTCCATTTGGTACGTTTATTGGACAACAATTTGGTTGGCGCTTTGCCTTTGTGGCAATCGTAGTAATAGGGATTATAGGGTTTATCGCGAACAGTTTACTTGTTCCATCTGATTTACGGCAAAGCACTCCGACAACGATTCGAGACCAAATTAAGCTCGTAACAAATAGTCGGATATTGTTAGTATTAGCTATTACAGCACTAGGATATGGAGGAACATTTGTCGTATTTACGTACTTATCTCCATTGCTTCAGACGATAACAGGATTTAAACAAGGTACGATTGTGATAATCTTGCTTGTTTACGGTATTGCGATTGCAATTGGCAATATGATTGGCGGGAAGCTGTCAAATAAAAATCCGATTGGTTCGTTGTTCTATATGTTTATTGCTCAAGCGATTGTGCTTTTAATATTAACATTTACGGCACCATTCAAAATCGTGGGTCTGGTAACAATTCTTTTCATGGGCTTATTGGCATTTATGAACGTTTCGGGACTTCAAGTGTATGTCGTCATATTAGCCGAGCGCTTCGTTCCAAGTGCAGTAGACGTTGCTTCCGCTATGAACATAGCTGCATTTAATGCTGGAATTGCGATGGGTGCGTATATAGGTGGAGTAGTGAATGATTCAATTGGGCTCATTCACACGGCTTGGATTGGAGGTACAATGGTACTGATTGCAGCCATTTTAACGGGAGTCAGTCGGTCGCTGGAAAGAAAAGATCAGCAAAGAATTAGACTATCCTAAAGGGGGTGGTTGGAACTGGTAACCGGCAATACAACTTTAATTTATAAAATAGGAGGAAATTAACTAATGAAAAACTTACAATCGACAACAACGTTGCATAACGGTACGAAAATGCCTTGGCTAGGACTCGGGGTATTTAAAGTTGAAGAGGGTCAAGAATTAATAAATGCGGTAAAAACTGCGATAACACATGGCTATCGTAGTGTCGATACAGCTGCGATTTACGGCAATGAAGTTGGCGTAGGACAAGGTGTTCGTGAGGCGATTGAAGAAACAGGTATTGCGAGAGAAGATTTATTTATCACGTCAAAAGTTTGGAATTCAGAGTTGGGCTACGCATCAACAATTGCAGCTTATGAAGAGAGCTTAACAAAACTAGGTTTAGACTATTTGGACTTATACCTTATTCACTGGCCAGTAGCAGGTAAATATAAAGAGGCATGGAGAGCACTAGAAACACTTTATAAAGAAGGACGGGTTAAAGCGATTGGCGTAAGTAATTTCCAAATTCATCATCTTGAAGAATTGATGAAGGATACGGAGATTAAACCAATGGTGAACCAAGTGGAGTACCATCCACGTTTGACACAAAAAGAACTGCAAGTATTTTGCCAGCAGCAGGACATTCAGTTGGAAGCATGGTCTCCGCTCATGCAAGGCCAATTGCTGGATAATACAGACCTTCAAGAAATTGCAGATAAATATGGTAAATCAGTTGCCCAAGTTATTTTACGTTGGGATTTACAAAATGGCGTTATCACAATTCCGAAATCAACGAAAGAGCATCGCATAGCTGAAAATGCAAGCGTGTTTGACTTTGAATTAACGGCAAATGATATGAAACGCATCGATAGTTTGAATCAGAATCACCGAGTGGGTCCAGACCCTGATAATTTTGATTTTTAAATAAACCTAGACCCTATCTTAACCTGGATAGGGTCTTTTCGTATAGAAATGTATGATGGTAAGAACTAGGATCAATTGACACTTACCTATTAGTAAGTTAGTATTGAGACATGGAAAATAGAAAATCACAAATCATTGAGTTAGCACTTAAAAATATTCGAGAAAAGGGCTATTTGTCCTTTAGTTACGACGATTTAGCTAAGGAACTTGGTGTAACGAAAGCAAGTATTCATTATCACTTCATGAGAAAAGAGGATTTAGGTCTAGCTGTTTGTACAAAGTTAAAAGAAGGACTAGAAAAATCCTATTTGAATATTGAACAAGCCCAAATAAAAATAGAAGATAAACCATGGGAGTTTATGTCAAGAAGAGCTAAACAGATAGGCAACAATGAAGTGTGCCCATTATCTTCTTTACAAGCAGATTTTAATTTTTTACCTGAAGCTATGCAAGTAGGGGTACAGCAATTGAGTCAAATGGAAATAGATTATCTGGAAAAACTTCTTGAAGACATAAAGCAAGAAGGAAAACTCAAAATAACACAAGATACAGGAGCATTAGCTGGTCTTTTAATATCGAGTATTAAAGGCGCGCTGCAATATAGACGTGTAGTAGGAGAAGACTTGTATTCAATTGTTTTCGATCAATTAAAACTACTTGTACATGGAAATAATGAAATTAGACATAAGTGAAAACACGACAAATTTAGCGGAGGTATTATATGAAACGTCGAGTAGTTGTTACGGGATATGGAGTCGTATCGCCATTAGGAAATGATGTGGATACGCTTTGGAATCATATTAAAGAAGGTAAATCTGGGATTGGAAAAGTTGAGGCAGATGAATTCAAAGAAATTAACACGCAGATTGCTGGACGTATCAAGGACTTTCCATCGGAAGATTACTTCGATAAAAAAGAATTAGGGAAATATGATTTGTTCGTGCAGTACGCTTATGCAGCGGCAAAACAAGCATTAGATCAATCAGCACTAAATTCAGACACCGTGAATAAGGAACGAATAGGGGTTTATGTGGGATCTGGGATTGGTGGAATCGATACGGTACTCGAAAATCATAAACATTTATTGGAAAGAGGCGCTAGAAAGGTCTCTCCATTTATGGCACCAATGATGATTAGCAATATGGCGGCAGGAATTATAGCTATTAAATTTGGTTTTAAAGGTCCGAGCTTTTCGCCGGTTTCTGCCTGTGCAACAGGTAACCACGCAATAGGTGAAGCATACTTGAATATTTTACATGGTTATTCCGATGCTATTGTAACGGGAGGAGCAGAAGCTTCAATAAATCCCTTATCTTTTGCTGGTTTCTCAAGAATGAGAGCAATGTCCACTTTAAATGATTCACCTCAAAAGGCGAGTCGTCCTTTTGATCGTGAGCGTGATGGATTTGTTATGTCTGAAGGTGCAGGGATTTTAGTGCTTGAAGAATATGAACATGCTAAAAAACGGGGGGCAACTATCTTGGGCGAAATCGTCGGTTACGGCTCAACAACGGATGCCCATCATATTACATCCCCTGATTTTGATGGAGCAGCAAGAGCGATGAAGTTAGCTTTAGAAATGGCAAGAATTAAACCTAGTGAAGTTGACTATATTAATGCGCATGGAACAAGCACACCAGAGGGAGATAAATCAGAAACGAAGGCTATAAAGGCTACTTTTGGGGCCCATGCCTATCAACTAAAGGTAAGCTCAACGAAATCGATGACTGGACACCTTTTCGGAGCTGCGGGTGGAATCGAAGCGATTATAACGCTTAAAAGTATACTGGAAGATATTGCTCCAGCTACTATCAATTACGAACATCCAGATGAAGAATGCGATTTGAATTACGTTCCAAACGAAGCCATGAAAATGGAAATTAACTATGCGATATCCAATGGCTTCGGTTTTGGTGGACATAATGCAGTACTTGCTTTTAAAAAATTCAATGGATAACTAGCTATTCGTGAGGCATAAGACTAAAATATCAATAAAATAAAGTGGGCTATCTTCAGTTGAAGATAGCCCACTTTATTTTATTAGCGATTGCTGTATGATTTTAAAATTTGATCAGACTGTTGCATGATTTGTAAGGCATTGTCGATGGATTGTTGTGTTTTATTCGTCCGGGATTTCTCTTTCATTGTTTCTGAGTTGTAGAGGATTGCAGGTAATTTAGCACTTGGTGCGACATACAACGAGTTATCGTTTATGAA
This sequence comes from Sporosarcina sp. ANT_H38, assembly GCF_008369195.1. Lineage (GTDB taxonomy): Bacteria > Bacillota > Bacilli > Bacillales_A > Planococcaceae > Sporosarcina. Next base: position 310,853 of record NZ_VOBC01000001.1, read on the forward strand.
CGAGCTGCCTGGTAAATGGTAACGCATGCCGAGCAAATTATGTTCATATTGAAACAAATTGTGACCTATCATCTGTGCGTCATGCTCAATACTGAGTAAGTTCAGCAGTGTGGGCATCAAATCGATTTGCCCGCCTAAGTGGCTAATTGTTTCCCCATTGAAAAGTCCGCCACCCGAAAAAATGACTGGTACGATAAAACGATCTTTCAAATTGTAGGGATGACCGAGTAAATCTAAAAGAATAGCCTCGTCGTCTTTAGTAACAGGAGCCCCATGAACACCCGAATGATCCCCGTATAGTAGGATCAAGGAATTATCGTAGATGCCTTCCTTTTTTAACGTTTCAATGAATACGCCAATTTGTTCATCTGTATAGCGGACTGATTGAAGATAATTGCCGACATATGTGTTTTCGTAACTGTCCGGTAATCTAAGGTATTGAAGGTGTTCAGGCATTTCAAATGGTGTATGGCTTGTCAGTGTAACGATGTTTGAGTATATTTTTTTATGTTTTTTTAATTGTACGGGCAGTTGTTTAGACGCAAAATCGAACAGTACTTCATCCGCGGGACCAAATCCTATTTCTTGTTCAGCCGGAATTTCAATATCAGTATAAACGTAGTCAAAACCGAGTGCAGGATATAGTTTTTCACGGCTCCAATAGGTAATTTCATCGGCATGATAAGTTGCTGTACCATAACCATTCCTTTGCAAAGTTCGAGGTAAAGAAGGGACTGGCTCTCCATTAATTACATTGACAGTCGGATCCATACCTTCGGGGTAGATGGACGTATGCATAAGCCACTCGGCGTCAGAAGTATTGCCGGCACCGATTTGCTGGAACACGTTATCGAAATATGTACTATCCTTCAATAAGGCATTTAAATTTGGTGTGATTTCTTGGTTATTCACTTTTCTATTAATCACAAAGCCTTGCAGTGACTCTACTTGAATGACAAATACGTGTCGATCCTTAGCGATGCCGTACGACTCATGCTTATTTGCAGGAACGTAATCATTCCCTTTCAATTTCTCAACATCTTTCTCAGACAAATTAACATCAGACGCAAGTGCGATTCCGAAGCTACGGGTGAAAACTTGCACTGCTTGCGACTGCAAATAGCCATTCTCTTTTGCGAAATAAGAAACATCAATAAGAGGTTGCCTAAAGGCAAGTAGTGTTGTAATGAGGCCGATACTTCCAAATATGAGCGCCAAGCGTCGATTTACTTTAACTGAGGACCTACTATTTTTTGAATTGAAATAACGAACTATTGGAATGAAGAGTACAAGGTCTAGGAAAAACAAAAAATCATACGGAGTGCTTAAAAGGCCGATTGTTCCTCCTACTGAATTCGATTGATACAGTTGCTGTAAATCATAATAGGATGGAATTGTTGAAAAGTAACGTGTGTAGTAAATAATTGCGATAAATAATATGGATAATATCGAATTGAATACGAAGATGCCGGTCCACATGTGTTTTTTTACGAAGAGAACGATGAGGGAAAGTAAGAATGCCCATAGTGGAAACTCAATGAGAGCAATATGAAAAACAGATTTATTATGAAAAACGACGATACGAAATGCGATGATTTTCATGAAGAGTAATACTAAAATTATGGTAGTTGGATGAGTTAGAATAGGCTTTACTTTATTGATAAATATTTTCATATTGAGCACCTCCAAATTGAACTGTCTATTAGTATAGTGTAACAAAAATATATAAAAGGGAGTAATAGTTAAGGACGGTTAGGCACAAAATACTTACAATCAGGATCTCAGTGATGAGTCAGTATTAAAGAGTATAGGTGGATTAAGTAATACACTAGAAGAAGAATATAGAACAGCAGATATTTTAGTTATAATCATTAAAGAAATAATTGAAACGAACTAATCTGTCACTTTTACACGGAGGATTCATGATATATTCGGGAATTCACCAAGTGGTAATGTGGAAAATTCATCTTGTATACTTAACAAAAACGATTCACCAATTTTATACAAGGTGAATCGTTTTTGTTTTATCTAAATATATTTTTTGTTAATCGTGGTATATGAAATACTGATTTAATTTAACTGTAATCCAAACTAATTTTCCTTTAAATCATCAAAGCAAGGGTGCGTATAATCAATCACATTAGTATCTATAGACCGTAACAATATGGGGGATTTATATAAATTCTCAAATCATTGAAAAACTGCTCCACTAAATTATATTTCTTGCGTTACTTGTGTCCAAATCCAAACTGGTTAGGTTCATAGGCATCCACAACGTTGATTTTCTACTCTATTCTTTTAACCAAGTGTTCTAAAATCATCATCTTTTATTTTTCTCCCATTACCTCTGAGAGAATTAAACCGTAGTTCATGTCTTTTAATAGTATAGTTTTGTTTGGAGAATATCTAATGCGTGGTTAATAGCCTCTAAATCTTCATCAGAAGCATTTTGTATTCGATTTAGAAAACGAAACTCTACGGACGCAAAAGACTCGTTCATCATGGTTTCTCCATTCTCTGAGAGGCGAATATATTGTTTGCGTCGATCTTCGGTATCACTTGATTTTTGGATTAGATTTTTTTCACTTAATTTTTTCAGTTCACGGCTCGTGTTCGGCATAGATATATGCTGACAATCACTGATTTCACTTGGGGTAACTGGCTGACTAACGGCTATATACTCAAGAATATTATATTGAACTGGTGTAATGGAATCTGATTTTGTGTTTTTTGTTAATTCGTGTGTCACACGATGAACAGAAGTTGTAAAGGACACACATTTATAAAAAAGAGCTTTTTTGTCCATTGTTCTCACCTCTTACTCACAAGATAACAAAAAAGTTGTCGCAACACAATTATCATTTGACAACTAAAATGAGAGAATGCTATTATTTACTTATCATATGATAAGTAAAAGGGGTGCGTTATGAAAACACTAGTTATATACACATATCCTAATCACAAAAGTTTGAATTATGAATTTCTACAAAAAGTCATCAAAGGAAGTAATGAAAATCCTAATATAAAGGAGTTACAGGTTTTAGATTTATATGAAGAAAAGTTTGACCCACTCCTAGTGTTTAATGAACATAAAAGAAGACGTGATATGTATCGTGATTCTCGCATTGAAAAATATAGAACACAAATTACTTGGGCTGATAAAATTGTCTTTGTCTATCCAATCTGGTGGGGAAGACCACCAGCTATGCTTATGGGATACATTGATCAATTATTTGCTGCAAACTTTGCCTATAGGGATAAGAAGGGACTATTACCAGAAGGACTTTTGAAAGGGAAGTCAGTCGTATGCGTGTCGACTATGAAAGGGCCAACAAAATATCCACTACTCTGGTTGAATAATGCCCATAAAATATTGATGAAAAGAGCCTTGTTTAGTTTTGTAGGGATAAAAAAAGTGAAGTTTTTTGAATTTGGTAATATGGAAAGTTCGAATGGAAAACAAACAAAAAAATTAGAGAAAGTTTATCTTTACTTCAAAAGAGTAAATCATTAAGAAACGCGTTTCGATACTATTTAAATGTAAGCATACGAAAAGCAAAGCTTACTAATTCAAGTTCAGTAAAGTAAAACAACTCACTCAACGGGATTTAACCATTGAGTGAGTTGTTTTATTAATATGGATCGGCGTCATGGCCTTTTTTCACGGCTTTTTCAGGTGCTTTGTCACCATCTCTATTCCCGAGTGGTTTTTGACTTGAGCCTGTTTTGGAAGCTTGTGCCAAGCCTTCACGTAAACGGCGCCCGTATTCTTCATCGGCTTCTTCAGCAAGTGCCATCATTTTGTCTTGAATACGCTGATCACAATTCGAAAGGTCAGAAACTAAGTTTGAAATCAAGTCAGCTCTTTCCCATTCTTCAAAATTGCGATAAGTCTCTCCGGCTTGTTTTGTATTGCTTTGTCGGTCAATCGACTCCCGTACTAGGTTCCCTTTAATATAAGGTGTATATTCTATTCCATCTTGTACTGCCTCTTTTAATCCGCCCAAAATTGACGGCTCATAATTTATATGCGGGTTCTGACCAGGAGCCCGATCAAGTTTGTACTGCATTTGTCCACCACTCTGATTCGTTGCGACACGTTTTTTCGGAGAATTGATGGGTAGCTGCAAATAGTTGGCACCAACGCGATGACGCTGCGTATCGGAGTAGGAGAAAGTGCGTCCTTGAAGCATCTTATCATCAGAGAAATCAAGACCATCGACAAGGACACCTGTACCGAATGCAACTTGTTCTACTTCAGTAAAGTAATCTTCTGGGTTTTTGTTTAAGATCATTTTGCCCACAGGCAACCAAGGAAACTGATCTTCGGGCCATAATTTTGTATCATCAAGAGGATCGAAATCGAGTTCCGGATGTTCATCGTCGCTCATTATTTGGACGATCAACTCCCATTCAGGATAATCCCCATCCTTGATCGCATCATGTAAATCTTGTGTAGCATGATTGAAACTTGTCCCTTGAATTTCACTTGCTTGTTGTTGGGTCAAGTTTTTAATGCCTTGTTTCGGTTCCCAATGATACTTGACAAGTACTGCTACGCCATCTTGGTTCACCCATTTATACGTATTGACTCCAGAGCCTTGCATCATTCGGTAGTTGGCGGGAATACCCCAAGGTGAATATACGAACGTCACCATATGGAATGATTCAGGAGAGCTGGCGCAAAAGTCAAAAAAGCGTTCGCCATCTTGAATATTCGTAATCGGGTCTGGTTTAAAAGCATGAATCATATCAGGGAACTTAATAGCATCACGGATAAAGAATATTTTTAAATTATTTCCGACGAGATCCCAGTTACCGTCCTCTGTATAAAACTTTACAGCAAACCCACGGGGATCACGAAGTGTTTCAGGTGAATGTCCACCATGAATAACGGATGAAAAGCGGACGAAAACAGGCGTCTGTTTCCCTTTTTCCTGAAATAGCTTGGCGCGTGTATACTTGGAAACCGGTTCGTCACCGGCTGTTCCATAAGCTTCGAAATAGCCGTGCGCACCAGCTCCACGTGCGTGGACAACGCGTTCAGGAACCCGTTCTCTGTCAAAGTGACTGATTTTTTCTAGGAAATCATAGTTTTCCAAAACAGCAGGGCCTCGATTACCGACAGTCCTTAAATTCTGGTTGTTTGTAACAGGATGTCCCTGTCTATTCGTCAATGTGTCTTCTTGCTCTTCATTCAACTTGTTGTTATTGGATGGACCTTCTGACAAATGATAGCCTCCTCTTTGATGTGGTGCTTCATTTTAATAAGCGAATCTCATCCATACTCTGCTCAATTTTAAAGGAATTAATTCCTCTTTTAGTTTATTTTGAAAATGATTGTAGTGAATGAGTGAAGAAATGCCGGAGACAAACATATACATCAATAAAGTAATTGAAATAGGTGGGGTCATGTGTACATATTGCAAAAGGCGTTGACGATATTTATTGGAAGCATATTAGTCGCAATTGGCGTGAATGGATTTCTTGTTCCATTCGAGTTGTTGGATGGTGGTGCGATTGGTATTAGTCTAATCATCCATTATGCGATGGGTGTCAAAGTGGGGTTTACATTTCTTATTGTAGGCATTCCAATTTTTATGCTAGCTTGGAAGTATTACCGTTCATTCTTTTATAACGGAATCCACGGCATGTTACTTTCATCACTAATCATTGATTTGTTATATCCATTGAACGTGGTTGGAAAGGACTTGGTAGAAAATCCCCTGATAAGCGCAATATGTGGCGGGATGTTTATTGGTGTAGGAGTGGGCATCATGCTTCGTCAAGACATTAGTATTGGGGGGACAGATTTACTTGCACAAATGATCGCAAGGAAACTGGCCATTAATCCGGGGGTTATGATTTTTTGCGTGGATATACTGATTGTTACAATGGGTAGCTTATTGATTCCTTCTATTGATTTACTATTGTCGTATACGACGGTGTTAACGGTCGGGATTACAACGAGTCTGATTGTCTTGAAATCTGCAAAAGCATAGAAAAGGGCAATGAAAATGCGTATTCACCATTTTGATATTGTTTCCATTTTTAGCTTCGATAGGCTTAACGTTAGCCAACTTGAAAGAGTCAACAGCTATTATTTATGAATCTGAAGAGATTGAAACGAGCTGGCATACAGATTTTTCGAATTATTCATAGTGACTAAAGAGGGACCAAGTGTACATCTCACTTGGTCTTGTTTCTAGCAGCGCTGTTTTTGTGAATTGCTCTTTTCGTTTGTCTCTCACAAGAAAAGTTGCATTCTATCCTTGCTCTAGTAACCTACATGTGAAATAGACACCAATAGCTCCTTCATTTCAACTCCTATTATCGTTATAAAAGCAATAAAAGATGGCATGCTGGACTGGGGTGTCCTGCTTGCCATCTTCTAGCATTATCCGATGATCGTAATATACCGTTCACCAAGAACTTCTTTCATTTCGTAATTTGTATTGGCCATTTGTTCACTTACGAATACTTCAACGTCTTTTTGTTCAATCGCATAAAATTCTTCGATTTCACGTGAGAATAACAATTTTTCTTTTTGGATAAGAGACTGTAAATTTTGCTGCTTTTTCGGTTGTAGATTCTCCCCAGGAAGCATTTGCTGAAGAGCCGCCATGTATTGTTCAAGTGCACGTGCACCGACAATCTTGACGCCCTTTTTCTCTTCATTCAACATAACGATTGTCGGGAATCCACGGACACCTAGTTGACGAACGAGTTGAAAGTCTTCTTGCAATGAAGTGTCAGCTTCCGGAAGTTTTGATTGTTTGACGATGTCATCTCCATTAAGACCAACTTTATTGACAAGATCGATTAATAAGTCATCGTGCGCAATGTTTCTATTGAAGGCGAAAAGGGCTTCACGCGCGCGGCGTAAAAATGTGTTTGCAAGTTCTGGATTTTGCTTATGAATCACTTTGAATACACGAGAAGGGGTAAAGGAAGATTCAATTGGATTATCATGCCAAAGACCCCCATCAATCGGCATGCGGGAATGATCACCAACTTCTCTCCAGTGCCCAGCGACGTCAGCAGGGCTAGTGATACCATTTGTAGTGTCCGCAAAGCCATCCCAGTTTTCCAATAATCCACCCATTACTGTATGCGCGTTGAAGTAATGGCCATATAGCGCCTCGAATCTACGGAGAACGGGTTCCAATGCCCAACAATGGGAACAAATCGGATCCGTGACATAATATAAGTCGACCTTCTTTTGAGGTGCAGAGAGATCGATGAATTGCATTACGGTATCGCCACCGCCACCGGGTCCACATATACCAGTTTCTAAATCGCACATCATATTATTTTTCATGTCCATTTTAATTCCCCATTTCTTTATGTTGTAGCTGCCAGTTCCAGCTCGATATTTTCTTTTGCTCACTTGTGGACAGGTTGGAGGGTATTGCTACCTGCTGTCCTTTTTAAGATAAGTGACACGAAATAGTGATGGATGGTCTTACTATCACTTATATTACGTGAAGCTATACTAAGTATATCAAGTGAAAAATTCAACTAACTAAAACATGCTCATCAAAGTGATTTTGATGAGCATGTTTTAGTTAGTTAATCCAAGTTGTGAACTCTTTATAATCGGTCCTTTTATACGGTTTCGGTTCAATCTCAGGATATCCTAGGTAGATAAATGCGACAATTTCACCTTTAGTAGATAGTCCGAAAAAATCACTTACTTTCGGATGGTAACATATTGCACCTGTTCGCCAGATTGCACCAAGACCAAGTGCATGAGCAGTTAATAGCATATTTTGAACACTGCTACTGACGGTGGCATATTCTTCTTTCATAATAACATTATCGTTTTCACTAGGTTCCACCCCAACCGCGATGACGACGGGTGCGCGCAGTGGATTCCGTTCGCTTCGTTCACTCTTCGTAATACTACTTTCCGAAAGAGGATCTTCCTGTTGAGAACTCGTTATCTCCCGAAGCACTTTCCCTAACTTCGTTCTGCCATCGCCCTGAAGTACAAAGAAACGCCAAGGTTCTGTCTTATGATGATTGGGTGCATAACTTCCTGCCTCAATAATTTTTTCAATAAGATCTGCAGGTACAGCCTGTTCGCTGACAAGCGGAATAGTTCTCCTTGTTTTAATCGCATCGTGTATATTCAAATAGGTCGCCTCTTTCTATTTATACTAAAATCTCTACTTAATAAGTATATCGGCATGAGTAGATAAAATCATTATTTCCGATTTATAAACATTTAAGTATTCAAAAATTGCTATATACTTAGTCTATTAAGTTATCGACGTCAGGGAAAGGTGCGAGAAAAAAATGACAACGCTAAAGGAATCAAAAACATTAGGAAATCCTGTTTATCCGATTATGTTTGCAATTGGTGCCTGCCACCTGCTAAACGATACGCTCCAATCTGTAATTCCCGCAATGTTCCCCGTACTTGTAAAAGAGAGAGGGTTCAGCTTTACCCAACTTGGATTCATTTTTTTTGCGTTAAATATGGTGGCATCTGTCTTACAACCGGTCATTGGATATTTAAGTGATCGAAAGCCAAAACCGTATGCGCTCCCATTCGGAATGGTGTTTTCGCTGGTTGGAATAGGGGGGCTTGCTTTTGCTCCTACCTACTGGTTACTTATCGTTTCCGTCATGTTACTTGGATTTGGTTCTGCTGTTTTTCACCCTGAAGGATCGCGAGTCTCTTTTATGGCTGCAGGATCGAAGCGTGGCCTTTCTCAATCCATCTACCAAGTGGGGGGGAACTCGGGGCAGGCACTTGCTCCGTTGATAGGCGCGTACATATTAGTTCCGTATGGTCAAAAATCGGCAGCGTTATTTTTGTTTGTCGCGGCACTTGGTATTTTTATTTTGATGAAAATTTCTGCCTGGTATAAAAAGCAGTTGGAACAAGAGCAGTTAAACAATCGCAAGAAAGTTCTTCTCTCTTCTATTGGTAACTTAACGAAAAAGAAAATAGGGATAGCACTTGGTCTACTTCTCGTCATCATCTTTGCCCGTTCATTTTACGTTACCAATATTACAAGTTTTTTCATCTTTCACTTGATGGATAAATACCAAGTATCAGATAAAGAGGGATTACTCTATATATTCCTATTTCTTGCACTTGGGGCAGTGGGCACATTTTTTGGAGGACCGATGGCAGACAAAATTGGAAGGAAAAACGTCATTGTACTTTCGATCGCAGTGCCGATACCGTTATGCCTGCTGCTTCCATATGCGCCATTATGGGCTGTGGCATTGTTACTGATATTAATTGGTTTCTTCATTATGTTGAGCTTTTCGGTGACGGTTGTTTATGCGCAAGAACTTGTCCCAAGTAAAATTGGTACGATGGCAGGGCTGACTGTCGGTCTGTCATTTGGTATGGGGGCAATTGGCTCAGTTGTCATTGGAAGAATGATGGACATTATTGGGGTTTACCCGGCGATGATTATTGTTTCGTTCCTCCCTATTATTGGACTTGTAGGGTTGGCGCTACCGCGCGATCAAAAAATAACAGCGGAAACAGCAGCTTAAGGAGGAAAAATGAATAGTTATTGTAGATATGCATTGCATCAAATAAGGGTAGCGATCGATTCTCTTGTTGAACTTGTAGATTGCTTGGAAGAACGTGACTTACAACAAAGGTCAACAGCCAATAAGCGTTCAGTAGGTGAGTTATTGGAGCATATTGCAACAGTATGCAGAGCGGATTATTATATTGCTAATGGTGCAAACCGAGAGGAAATGGCAGCATTTTATTCAACGGTTTCATTGACTTCAAAAGCAGAAATTAAAGAGGCGTTAATGAGTAATTATGTTTTTTTACAAGGGAGATTTATGGAGTTTAACGATGTAGAGTTGCACATGGAAATGACTTCTTATTGGGGGGCAACCTACTCCCGGTATGAGTGGCTATTAGAAGTAATGACCCACCTATATCATCATAGAGGGCAATTGCATACAATACTTGTTCATTGTTATGGTATGGACTTGAAAGTTCAGTTATTCGAATAACTAGAGGGTGAAAATAGATAATTTCCTTCGTTGGCTTTTATGTTCAATCCATATTATAATATGAAGTCGGTTTAAATTTGAAAGTAGGTTGTAAAAGTTGTCTAAAAATCAAAAAAAGAAAATGCTAATATTAATGATTAATATGTTTATTGCAGTTGGAAGTTTCGGAATTATTATTCCAATTTTACCGACCTATCTTTTGTCAATTGGACAAGGTGGGACGGCAGCAGGCTTGATGATTTCCATATTTGCGGGAGCTCAGCTTATTATGTCGCCAATTGCAGGGAAATGGACAGATCGCTATGGACGTAGAATAATGATTATTTCAGGGCTTAGCGGTTTGGCTCTGTCAATGTTCGTTTTTTACTTTTCTGATTCGATTGGAATTTTATATTTTTCTCGTGTAATTGGTGGCGTTGGAGCAGCGCTTTTAATACCTGCGATTTTTGCATACGTTGCAGATATTACGACAATGGATCAGCGTGCAAAAGGAAACAGTTACATTTCCGCTGCAATGTCACTTGGGATTGTTATTGGGCCCGGAATTGGAGGATTCTTAGCTGATTTCGGTTTGAAAATGCCGCTACTCATTTCTGCTTTAGTAGGACTTGCAGCTGTTGCTTTCTCAGCATTCATGTTGGAGGAAAGCATGGATACGAAAATCGAAGTTTCCAATGAAAAGTCTGAGCCAATGGTAAAAGAAATTGCGCAGTCATTTAGCAAACCGTACTTTATCCCTTTAGTTATTACACTTGTCATGAGCTTCGGATTAATGGCTTATGAATCTGTTCTCGGTCTTTTCGTCGATAATGTGTTCGGAGCAACTCCGAAAGATATTGCTGTATTAGTGACGTCAACAGGTATCATCAGTGTAATCATTCAACTATTTGCGGTTGATTGGATTGTTCGCAAGTTTGGAGAGGCGGCCGTATTGAACATTTTCCTTGCGCTTGCAGCACTTGGATTTTTACTTTCCATTTTTGTACCAAGCTACATCATGTTTTTCGGTGTTACGATGATTATTTTCTTATCGACCTCTATATTGAGGCCTGTACTAACGACACTTATTTCGAAGTTAGCAGGGAACGAGCAAGGGTTTGCAATGGGTATGAATAATGCCTATATGAGCATTGGAAGTGTCCTTGGCCCGCTCCTAGCAGGCCGTCTGTTTGACGTGAATATTCTATATCCGTTCATACTTGGACTAATCGTTCTTGTCATTACAATTTTTGTCTCCATGAAATGGAAAGGTCCAGGGAACATTTCGATGTGATAAAACAGGCAATCCCAAGAAAAGGGGTTGCCTGTTTTATTGATTTCTATTGCTTTACAAGTTCCGGATGCCGAAGTATAATATAATGATTACCTAGGTAAATAAAAGGGGTTGAAGATATGAATCCATTATTCCATGAAGTTTTTCAAAAGACACGATTGTTAAGTAAAGAACTAAATCTAGTGCTTAAAGAATATGAACTGTTTGCATCACAATGGACAGTACTTTACTGTGTTCATCAGCATGAGGAAATGATATTAACGAATATATGGAGGTATTTGAATGTGGAAGCTCCGACGGTTACACGAACTGTGAGCCGATTAGAGGAATTAGGATGGCTGACGACATACGAAGGTAAGGACCGTAGGGAAAAGATAGTCCGTCTTTCAGAAGAAGCAGTAGCCAAATTTCCTGTGATTGAGGCTTCGATTATTCAGTTTGAAAATGAATTTTTAAAAGATTTGACGAGCGAAGAACAGGCAATACTTATGGGGTTGTTGAAAAAGTTGGACAAAGAAAGAAGTGAGTAATTTGGTGAAGAAAGAACCTATTTGGACAAGACCATTTATCAGTTTGTTTTTCACAAACATATCGGTATTTATCGTATTTTATGGTCTTGTAACTACTCTTCCTCTTTATGCAATTGGGGTGTTGAACCGAACGGATGAAGAAGCTGGTTTATTGATGACGGTATTCTTACTTTCAGCAATTGTTGTAAGACCGTTTACAGGGAAAATATTAGATATTGCAGGAAAGCGAAAAATGTTATGGATTAGTTTGGTCCTTTATTTAATATGTACAGTCCTCTATTATTTTATCCAGCCGTTTGCAGGACTTTTAGTGTTACGTTTTGTGCAGGGAATTTGGTTTAGCATAATTACGACGTCGACCATTTCAATAGCTGCAGATATTGTACCGATCAAACGAAGGGGAGCGGGTCTAGGCTATTTCTCAATGTCGACAAATTTAGCCGTTGTTCTCGGACCATTAATAGCGCTGTCCATCATTCAATCTTTTTCATTCGATGTATTGTTTATCGCGCTGAGCATTTTTATGATTATTGGTGTGTTAACATCGCTATCGGCACCAGCCGGGGCTGTTCCAGAAAAAAGTGATGTGAAAGGTAAATTGTCAATTGGCGACCTATTTGAAAAAGGGGCCATGCCAGTTGCACTCCTCGGAAGTTTGATTGCGTTTTCTTATGCGAGTGTTTTATCTTATCTATCCATTTATGCACAGGAAAAAGGACTCTTGGCATTGGCAAGTACTTTCTTTCTTGTGTTCGCGGTGGTTATGTTATTAACGCGCCCGTTTACTGGAAGGTTATTCGATGAAAAAGGACCACAATATGTAATAATACCTGGGTTTATATTTTTTGCTATCGGTCTTATCCTGTTAGCAAACATGGATTCTGCATTGTCCTTTTTAGTTGCAGGGGCTTTCGTTGGGTTTGGTTATGGAGCACTTGTCCCAAGTTTACAGACACTAGCAGTGCAATCGACAAAACATGAAAGAAGTGGCTATGCAACTGCTACATTCTTTACGTTTTTTGATTCAGGTCTTGCGATAGGATCGTTTGTACTTGGACTTATTGCCCTTCATTTTGGCTATCAGTATGTTTACTTGGCGTCAGGTGTTCTTGTACTGGTCGTATTTCTCCTTTATTTAGTAATTAGGAGAAGAAAGAAAGTCAA